>NZ_FODB01000033.1 GCF_900110265.1 Vreelandella aquamarina
ACCCTCAGGAATAGCGCCAGTCAAGGCGCTGCGCGCCATGCCTGGCGCACAACGAAGAATCCCGGCCACGCGGCCGGGATTTTTTATGCGCTCTGGGCGTTTAACCCGCCATGTCTAGCACAATACGCCCTTCGATTTTACCGTCTATCATGCGCTGAAAAACATCGTTGATATTGTCCAGTGTATCCGTTGCGACGGTGGCTTCCACTTTACCTTCCGCCGCAAAATCGAGCGCTTCCTGAAGGTCGCTACGCGTACCGACAATCGAGCCACGAATAGTGATCCCATTGAGCACGGTGCTAAAGATGGGCAGTGGAAAATCCCCTGGCGGTAAGCCATTAAGTACCAGCGTACCGCCACGGCGCAGCATATTTTGCGCCTGATCGAAGGCCTTCGGCGACACTGCGGTGACCAGCGCACCATGGGCACCGCCAATGGTCTTTTTAAGGTATGCCGCGGGGTCGGTTTTCATGGCGTTTACCGTAACCGTCGCGCCCAAGCGCTCAGCCAGCGCCAGCTTGCCGTCATCAATATCGACAGCCGCCACGTTAAGCCCCATGGCTTTGGCATACTGCACTGCCATGTGGCCAAGGCCACCAATGCCCGAAATCACCACCCATTGGCCGGGGCGGGTATCGGTCATTTTTAAACCTTTATAAACCGTTACGCCGGCACACAGCACCGGAGCCAGCTCGACAAAGCCAACGTTATCCGGCAGCCGACCCACATACCCCGCATCGGCCAAGGTATAGTCGGCAAACCCACCATTAACGCTGTAACCGGTATTTTGCTGGGACTCACATAAGGTTTCCCAGCCGCCTAAGCAGTGTTCGCAAAAACCGCAGGCCGAGTAGAGCCAAGGAACACCAATACGGTCGCCCTCTTTGACATGGGAGACACCGGCCCCGACCGCCACAACATGCCCAACGCCTTCATGCCCTGGAATAAAGGGAGGTGAAGGTTTGACTGGCCAGTCGCCGTGCACTGCGTGTAGATCCGTATGGCAGACCCCCGAGGCCGCCACCTTCATCAATACCTCCCCCTGCTTTGGGCGTGGAACATCGACTTCTTCTATGACTAACGGCTGTCCGAACTCGCGCACGACGGCCGCCCGCATTGTATTATCCATGATTCGACTCCTAATAATGGTTAACGGAAGTTCTAAGCTGCTCTTATCCGTAGAGTTAGCGCCAGAGGATGTGCAGCATCGCCCGGCCTAGGCCGGGCGATGGGACGACATAACAAACGTTTAGAAGAACCCAAGCGGATTGATATCGTAGCTGACCAGCAGGCTTTTGGTTTGCTGGTAATGCCCAAGCGCCATTTTATGGGTTTCACGACCAACGCCTGACTTCTTGTAGCCGCCGAAGGCTACGTGGGCGGGGTACTGGTGATAGCAGTTTGTCCAGACGCGACCCGCTTGAATGCCACGCCCCATGCGGAAGGCCACGTTAATATCGCGGCTCCAAACGCCCGCGCCCAAGCCAAACTCGGTGTCGTTGGCAATCGCCAGCGCTTCCTCTTCGTCTTTAAAGGTGGTCACCGCCACTACCGGGCCGAAGATCTCTTCTTGGAACACGCGCATCTGGTTGTTACCTTTCAGCAGCGTCGGCTGAATGTAGTAACCGCTGTTAATGCTTTCATCCAGCGTTTCTTTGTCGCCACCGGTAAGGAATTCAGCGCCTTCATCCCGAGCGATATCCATGTACGACATAATCTTATCGAACTGCTCTTGGGATGCCTGAGCGCCCACCTGGACGTCGGTATCCAGCGGGTTACCCCGTTTGATGGTCTTGGTGCGCTCAATGACTTTCGCCATGAACTCGTCGTACATGCTCTCTTGAATCAGCGCCCGCGACGGGCAGGTGCACACTTCGCCCTGGTTAAAGAAGGCCAGCACCAGCCCCTCTACCGCCTTATCAATAAACGTCGGCTCGGCGTTCATAATATCGGCAAAGTAGATATTCGGAGATTTGCCGCCTAGCTCCACCGTGGAAGGAATAATATTCTCTGCCGCGCACTTCAAAATATGTGAGCCCACCGGCGTCGAGCCGGTAAAGGCGATCTTAGCGATGCGTTTACTGGTAGCCAGCGCTTGGCCTGCCTCTGCGCCAAAGCCATTAACGATGTTCAGCACGCCTGGAGGCAACAGATCGCCGATCACTTCTACCACTTTCAAAATTGACGCTGGGGTTTGTTCGGCAGGCTTCAGCACCACGCAGTTACCCGCTGCCAGCGCCGGACCTAGTTTCCAAGCCGCCATCAAAATCGGGAAGTTCCACGGAATAATTTGCCCTACCACGCCCAACGGCTCGTGGAAGTGGTACGCCACCGTGTTGGCATCAATATCAGCGGCGGTGCCCTCTTGGGAGCGCAGGCAGCCTGCAAAGTAGCGGAAGTGGTCAACAGCCAGCGGAATGTCCGCATTGAGGGTTTCACGCACCGCTTTGCCGTTGTCCCACGTTTCGGCCACGGCCAGCATTTCGAGGTTTTGCTCGAGACGGTCGGCGATTTTGAGCAGGATGTTACTGCGCTCTTGTACCGAGGTCTTGCCCCACGCCGGAGCGGCTTTATGGGCGGCATCCAGCGCTTTTTCGATATCTTCAGCGCTAGAGCGGGGAATTTCACAGAACACTTTGCCATTAACTGGGCTAATGTTGTCGAAGTATTGGCCCTTCACTGGGGGAACAAACTCACCGCCAATGTAGTTACCATAGCGTTTCTCAAACGAAACAACAGAGCCCGCTTCACCTGGGTTGGCGTAGATCATGGTACTGCTCCTGAGTATTATGATTATTAAAAGGTGCCTACCCAGTGTTGGTCATTCGCGCCATTCTCGATATAGCCCGATGGCAGGACGCACCCTCATCCCTTGGAAGGAGACGCCATGTACTCGCTGTTAGTCGCAGATGATCATCCGCTGTTCCGCGATGCGCTGCACGCGGTGATCAGCAGCGGATTCACCGATGCCCAACTGCTGGAAACCGACAGCCTAGCGGGGGCCATGGCACACATTGAAGCCTTGGAAGGGTTAGACCTGCTGCTCTTAGATTTAAGCCTGCCGGATGCCGATGGGTTAGAGGGGCTGAAAACCCTACGGGAGACCTTCCCCGGGCTGCCCGTTGCCATCGTGTCAGCCCATCAAGAGCGCCAGCTGGTGCTGGATGCGATTACTCTGGGGGCCGTGGGCTATATTCCAAAATCAACGCCAAGGGAGCAGCTTCTTAGCGCGCTACAGCAAATTCTCCAGGGCCAACTCTACCTGCCCGCCGATATCATGCGACGCCCTCCTCCCCGAGCAATACCTGCGGCAGCAGGCGAAGATTCGGAGGATAAACCGAGCCGCCTGCCCCGGCTCACCGACAAACAGCTAGACGTGTTGGGCTGTATGAGTCAGGGAATGTCCAACAAGCAGATTGCCCGAGAACTGGACATTGCTGAAACCACGGTAAAGACCCATGTATCGGCTATTTTGCGAAAACTGGGCGCCACCAGCCGGGTACACGCCATTGTGATGGCCGGAGAGGAGGATTTAAACGGCTACATCGCCAAGCGAATGGCGCGTTAACGGCCCTCTAACAGCGTACCTAACAGCATCTTCAAGCGCAGTGGTTTAAGCGGTTTTAACAAGCAGTGCATTCCCGCCTCTCGGGTGGCCCGCTTTAACGAAGCTTCATGGTTGGCGGTAATTACCACTGTGGCTAACCCAGGATAGCGGCGGCGCAGCCGAGCAGCTAAGTCGATGCCGTTCTCACGGTGCTCCCCTAAATGGTAATCCACCAGCAGCACCGCCGGGCGCTCGCCGTCGCTAGCCGCTTCCAGCGCGCTCACCGTCGCCGCTGCCCGTACCCGACACCCCCAACTGCCCAGCAGCGCCTGCATCCCTTCGGTAATGGCGGGGTCATCATCCACCACCCACACCACACAGCCCTGCAGCGGGTCATCGCCCCACTGCGCGGATGGCACCGGGCTGGATGCGCCTTCTAACGCGCCGCAAGAGGCTGCGTAGGGCACCAAAATAGAGAACAGCGAGCCATGACCTAGCCGTGATGCCAGTGTGACGGGGTGATCCAACATGGTACTAATACGATCGACAATGGCTAGACCCAGCCCCAGGCCGCGACTGTGGTTGGCCTGTGGCTGGCTGGCGCGACGAAACTCCAGAAAAATGGCTTTGCGCTGGGGCTCTGGAATACCGGGGCCAGTATCACCCACCATAATCTCCAGGCCATCGGCCCGGCGGCGGCAGCCTAACAGCAGGTGGCCGTGCTCGGTGTAGCGCACCGCATTGCTAAGGAAATTACGCACCACCCGCGCCAGCAGCGCTAAATCGGACTCCACCCACACCCGCGAAGGTACATAGTGAAGGGTGAGCCCGCGTACCCCTGCCACTTGGCGATACTCCTCCGCCAGCGCATCCAGCAGCGTACTTACGGCAAAGGGAGCTTTATCGGCATGAAGCACTCCGGCATCTAAGCGGGAAATATCCACCAGCGTCCCAAGCAAGCCCTCGACATCTTTCAGCGAGCGCCCGATATGGCCGACAAGCGCCTGGGAGGACTCAGGTAGTGCATGGGTTTCCAGGGCGCTGGCAAACAGCCGTGCCGCATTGAGCGGTTGTAAAAGGTCATGGCTAACGGCGGCCAAAAACTTGGTTTTAGAGACGTTAGCCGCGTGGGCTTCAGCGTTGGCTGCCAGCAAACGAGCATTGACCTGGCTTAGTTCATCCAACGTGCGGTGCAGCGCGTCGGTGCGCTCGCGCACCTGTTCGGCAAGCAGCACCGAGCGCTCAAAGGCTGCATAGGGCGCGCCATTAGGGCTACCGCCGGATTCCACTCGCTCCATTAACGCCGTACACACTTTGCGTAGTCGGTGGTTCTCTTCACGCAGGGCCGCAATATCATCGCCTTGTTGCGAATCAGGGAGTTGGAAGAGCGCCAAAGGCCACCCCCGTAAACGTCTGGTTCACATGCATGCCGTGGTGCTGCTCGCCGTAGGTATTAAATCCCACGACACGGGCTTGGCGCAGCAGCGTCGATGCCTGGTCAAGTTGCCCCAACGACTCCAGCGCCATCCGTCGCAAAAAGCAGTCGCAGCCAATAATCGCAGCGGGCTCGCCTAAGCGGGCTTCCACTCGCTGCAGCATATGGGCTAAATCGGTGAGCAGCGGCGTGGGCTGCATGGCAGTCAGCACAATGCCGTTTTCCACCGCGCAGTAGAAGCTCAGGCTGCCGTCATCATTAACCCGTTGAATCGAGCGAATATAGTGCTGGCCGCCCAGGTGTACCGCCAGCGGGTGCTGGGCAAAAATGGGAGGCGCAAGCGCCTCAACCGAACAGCCCACCAGCGCGGCATACAGTTCGGCCGCGGGGACACCGTTAAGCTCCAGCACGCGGCGGCGCTCACGATCCGCAGCGGTGACCACTAGCTTGTGCTCGAGTGGCTCAAGGTGGTGGGTGGAGAATACTTCAAACGGTAGCCGAGTATTCATCATGACCACCACCGCCGCACGGGTATGGAAGCGCCCGTTGGCGTATACATGGGTATGGGTTAAGTGGTTATCGTCCCCTGCGGAACCGCCAAAGCTTGGGATGCGCCCCAAGGCCGCATCCAGCGTTGCCAGCACCTGCTCTTCACGGCTGGATAGCCCATCCAGCAGCGTCAGGGCAAAGCTGTGCTCGTTGACCGGTGCGACAGCTTGGCGACGACAGCGCTCCAGTAGCCCATCGACCAGCGGTTGAGCGGTGGGCAAATCAAAGTGTTCGAGGTCATCGATCAGCGCGGTCTCGACGGCAAACAAGCGTCTATCGAAACAGATGGCGACAATAGAGCCGCGATCGTAGCCATCGGGCGTCAGCTCACCTGCCGTCGTACAGCCACTGACTGGAAGCTCACCAAACGCCTGACAAAGCGCGTCCGCTAGCTGCGACAACGGATACTCAGCGCTACAAAAGAACAGCACGAAACCGGCGTGCTCGTGACACAGCGCGAGAGCCAGCGCATGGGCAGCATCCTGAGGGTTGGGCTCACGGCTCGCGGCCGCACTCAAACCATGATTAGTGAAGTGGGTGGTCACGACGCCATCTCTCCAGCGCGGCATAAGTTCGTGCAGCGCAGTGACGCAGCGTGTCAAAACACGCTGTTAGCGCCTCGAGCGATGCCTCGTCAAGCGCAGCCATGCTCTCCAACCGCTTGGCTTGCGCAGCCAACTGCTCTGCGCCCATGCTCACTGACTCGCCCCGCAGTTGATGCGCTAGCCGCTCGACCTGACGCCAGTGGTCACGACTCGATGTGCTCCCAGCAGCAAAGTAGCCAGAAAGCTGGGCAATGTAGTCGCTCGCCTGCTGATGATAGAGCACCGCCAGTTGATCGACACTATCAGCCCCGAGCGAGCCGACGAGGGTGGCCAACGTCGTTTCATTGAGTAGGGCCGCGTCGCCTTCTTCCTGACGCAACGCAGAAGGGATCGGCGTCATCAGTGTTGGTGTCGTTGACAGCTGCAGCGCCAACACGTTGCCCAGCGCCAACAGCGAGAGCGGCTTGGTGATGTAGTCATTCATACCCGCAGCGAGACAGCGGCGACGATCATCCTCTGCTCCCCCTGCGGTCATGGCCACGATGGGCACCTCGCTGCACCAGCCGCCCATTTCACGCAATCGCTGGGTCACCGTCACGCCGTCGATATCAGGAAGCTGTATGTCCATAAAAATAAGATGTACCTGCTGGCGTCGTACCATGGCAAGGGCTTCGCGGCCGTTTTCTGCGCACACCACCTCGCAACCAAGTCGCGACAAAAGTCCCACCGCGACTTTGCGATTGACCGCATTGTCCTCGACCAGCAGCAACGAGGTACCGTCAAAATCTCGCGCTGGCTCAACGGGCAGTGGGGAGCTGACAGGAGAAGCCTCGACTAATGGCAGTTCGCACCAAAACGTACTGCCTAGACCCGGCGTGCTGTCGACACCCAGACGTCCCTGCATGGCTTCGCTCAGCCGTTTACAGATTGCCAATCCCAAACCGGTGCCGCCGTAGCGGCGCGCGACGCTCTCATCCGCCTGCTGAAAGGGTTCGAAGAGTGTCTCTTGCTGTTCACTGTTCAAACCACAACCGGTATCGCTGATATCAAAAAGCAAATGCCCGACGGTCGAGGAGACGCGTACCGAGACGCTGCCGTAGTCAGTGAATTTGATCGCATTGGCAATGAGATTGAGCAGTATCTGTCGCAGACGCCCCGCATCAATCATGACCCATGCTGGCACGAGTGGGTCCACATGAAGCGATAGTTGCAGCCCTTTTGCTTGCGCTCTTGGCTCGAATAGCGCCATGACACCTTCGACTAGCGGCGTCAGCGCCGTAGGCGACGTCTCCAGGGTCAAATGGCCGGCCTCGATTTTAGAAAAATCGAGGATCTCATTGATCATCGCCAGTAACTGATTGGCACTATCGTGAATAGTGCGAGCATAGTCTTCGACCTGGGCGGGGCTGGCGGGCTCGCGCAGCAGCTCGCTCATGCCAATCACACCATTGAGCGGCGTACGAATTTCGTGACTGACCATGGCGAGAAAGTCTGACTTTGCATGATTGGCCGCTTGGGCCTGCTTCGCTGTGACCTGGAGCTGTTTACTGAGCTGCTCTTGTTCTCGACGCGCCGCTGCGCTTTCGCGCATTTCACGCACCAAAAAGACGATGACCGTCAACACGGCAAAGCTGATTCCAATCAGCAGCGAAATGAGCAGCTTATAGAGCGTACTTAGCAGCGCCCTCTCTTCGGTGGCGGATTCCGCTAGATAACCGTTGATCGCAATCACCAAGCGCTCGGTCAAACGGGTAAGCGATTGAAGCTCGCTCTCCAAGGCCGTGACGGGCAGCCGATCCATATCCTCGTGGGGTTCGAACATGGGATCGAGGGCGTCGAGCTGCTGCTGAATCTGATCCAATAGCTCGCTCGCTGCACTGATACTTTGCAATAGAGAACTAATCTCTCCCTCTCGCAGCAGGGTGATCCGGCTATAGAGCAATTCGAAGCGAAGATTGAGGGCATCCTGGGCGGCAGGCGATAGTCGGCCCCGCGTGTCGGCCAACAAATGATTGAGCAATTGCACGGCATCGCGGTCGAGTTTATAGACCACCCAGGCGGTGTCCTCTCGCAAACTCTGCGTCAAATTATCCTGCCGCCATGCCGAAAGGCCAGCCACCACCAACGCAACCGCAAACAGCAGTACGGTGATAATCGCTACCAGCTTGAGGCGGCGCGGGTAGCGTAGCAGGCGGGGTGCCCGAGCGGACTCACTAACGGACATTGATGTGCATGACCTGCCATACTGCCCTGAAACGCATACGCTCGCTCAACAGCGCCTCATCATGGTCGAATGGATATAGCACCCATAGTGGGCCATATTCGCGGATAGGAATGGCCTGCCCGTCCCGCTCTAGTGCCAAAATAACGTCGTAGTCGTAAAAATCCTCAATAGGAATTTCGGCCTCATAACCGTTCAAGGCCGCTACGTTAATGGTGTTGCCTTCGGCCCCTGCATGCTCGAGCAGTGTGCGCATCAGCGGGCCGCGGTAGTGGCTCGCTCCCTCGGTCCACGGTGTACCGGTCGTAAAAGCGTGCTGCGGCAGCGCGCCCAACATCTCACGGTCAAAATGAGCCTCTTCCTCGACGTTGGCTGCCGTTACTTCACCATCTATTTTGAGGATGACGGGCCCATCAGGAGTGGCCAATTTATCCACGCCTGCCTCAGCCGCGTCCGCTAGCCCCGTATGGGGAATGCTGAACGCCAGCATAGTCCACCCCAATAACAACGCTTTCACCATCGACTCCTCGTATCGCAGTGCCTAAACGACGCAGCAGCGGCCACTCCAGGCAATAAAAAAAGAGATGGCGTTAGGGTACGCCATCTCTTTTCATTGGTCAGTCGAATGTCGACTTTTTTACTTAGTGATGAGAAATGTAGCGGAGATGTCGTTAAGTACTCAGCTTCTCGACCGGCTCGAACCGAACGAGTTCTTCGTAGGCATGCCAGCTAGCGTGACCAAGCACGGGCAGTATGAGGGCCAGACCGATGTAGAAGGTCATCACCCCAACGACGACGCAGCCGGTTAAAATAGCAGCCCATAACAGCATGGTCCGGAAGTTACGCGCCACGCAGCGCACGCTAGCCTCGATGCCTTCCATGAACGTCAGATCTTGATCCATCAGAGTTGGAATAGCGACCACGCTAATGGCGAAAGCGCCAAAGGCAAGAATGCCACCTGCCACTGTGCCAACGGCCAGCATACTCAGGCCTTCCTGCGTGGTTACCAGCGTAGTGTATAGCGTTGCCGGGCTGGGCACTTCAAATCCAAAGAACAGCGCAAACAGCAGCGTAGCCAGACGTATCCAGGCGAGAAAGAAGATCATCATCATGACGCCCATCATGGCAAGTTGCCCAGCATGGGGCCGCCAGCTACCAAACGCATCGCCCAAGTTCGGGGTACGTCCGCGCTCAAGGGCAAGGCTAATGCCATAGGAACCAACGGCCACCAGTGGCCCGATAAACATGAAGCCAGCAATCATTGGCAATAGCCAATACCAGTAACCCAGCGTGTAAGCACCAAGGGTAATGGCAATACTCAACCCCACCCAAAACATGCCATACGAAAGACTGACGGCAGTCGCACGGCGGAAGTCTTCCATACCGGCGGCAAGCCAAGCCTTTGGTCTGTCCATCCCGACTTTGTTGATGATAATTTTAACGTTCGGCGCACCGGATGAGTGGTCGTGTGTTTTTGTTGTTACTGCATTCATGGCGTAACTCCTGTGATTTACCCCAGATGGCTGTCACTGACCCAAGCACCAAGGGAAATAGCTACCATGTGTATTGATGACCATTAATCCAACGTTAATGGCTTAATGTTCTATTAATGTAGCTGAGCCGCTGCTTCGCGAATGCTTTTGAAGGCACTCAGTACAAAAAATCCTTCATCGGCGCTTTTAACGACAATTAATTCGATGCGTTAGCGTTTCGTTATATTCGAGCCAAAAAAAAGCTCCAAGCCGGGGCTTGGAGCTTTATGACGCACGTTGCGCTTACCGCACGATCATCACCGACACTTTAGCGTGGTGAACGACATGCTCGGCGTTGGGGCCCAGTACGTAATCGACGAATTTACGCTTAGTATGGGATGCCATCACAATTAAATCGGCATCAATCTTCTTGCCGACCTTGATGATGGCCTCCCATGGTGAGCCATCAACAATCACACTTTGGGTTTTGATCCCTTCAGGCACATGTTCCTGAATGAATTTATGCTGCGCTTCTTTCACCGCCGCATGCGCTTTTTCAGAGAAGTTTTTCGGAAAGTAAGCGCCAACCATGGGCATTTTAAATTCCGGTAGTACCGTCACCACGTGCAGCGATGCGCCAAAGGTTTGGCACAGCGTTATCGCCGTGGGCAACGCTTTCTTCCATGAGGCCTCTTCGTTCAAGTCTACGGGGAGTAGCACTTTATGGTACATAGCAACCTCCTTAAACAGCGGCCACTTCGTTGGCTTCTTCACGACGCCGACGGCGACGCTGCATCACGACGACCAAGCCAAAGATGCCGAGTGCGGGTAACCACATCCACTCTTTTGTCCAACGATCTACCGGGGCCAGCACTTCGAGGATCTCTTGATCGAAATCGAAGCCTAGCTCAGCCGCCTGACTGCCGAACTCGACGAAATCGACCAGGGTTTGGTCGCCATCTTCGTAAAGCTCTATGCCCAGGTTGGCCATGCGCTCTTCGCCTGTTTCACCGCGCGGCACGGGGACGAGCATATAGGTGGTCATCGGCGCCCCGAAATCGTCTTCACCGGCAATTTGCACGCGCAGGTTGCTACCGTCATCGACCCGGCCCAGTGCCTCGGCAAATTGCGCAGGTGGCACCGACTCGTAGGGGTCATGGATTTTATCCATCCAGAAGCCAGGGCGGAACAAGGTGAAGGCCACTAACAGTAGGAGCAGCGACTCATACCAGCGGTTCCGAGTCAGCATGTAGCCTTGTGTACCTGCCGCAAAGATCAGCATGGCGATGGTGGCGACAATAAACACCACAATGCCCTGCATCACCGTGACATCGATCAACAGCAAATCCGTGTTGAAGATGAACAGGAACGGCAGTGCGGCGGTACGCAGGCTGTAGTAAAACGCCTGGAAGCCGGTACGTAGCGGGTCACCGCCAGAAACTGCCGCCGCAGCAAAAGAGGCCAGCCCCACAGGCGGCGTGACATCCGCCATGATGCCGAAGTAGAACACGAACAGGTGCACAGCAATTAGCGGTACGATCAGGCCATTTTGCTGGCCCAGCAGCACAATCACCGGAGCCATCAGCGCCGATACCACGATGTAGTTCGCCGTTGTTGGCAAGCCCATACCCAGAATCAAACTCAGCAGAGCCGTCAGCAGTAGAATCATCATCAGGTTACCGCCTGAGAGAATTTCCACTACGTCCGCGAGCACTAGGCCTACCCCCGTTTGGGAGACCGCACCCACGACGATACCCGCCGTGGCAGTCGCAATACCGATACCAATCATGTTGCGGGCACCCGTCACCAGGCCATCCCACAGATCCTTAAAGCCTTCTTTGATATCGGCCGCCATTTGGCTGCGGCCACGGAAAATCGCGATGATCGGGCGCTGGGTAACCATGATGAAAATCATAAACATGGTGGCCCAGAACGCTGACAACCCAGGCGAAAGGCGCTCCACCATCAAGCACCACACCAACACGACAACCGGCAGAATATAGTGTAGGCCGACCATGACCGTCGGGCGAGTTTGCGGCAGCTTCACGACCTCTGAGTTGGGGTCGTCCATCTCCAGCTCAGGGTAGTTAGCGCCTACTTTCAACAAGCCGACATATACAATCGCCAGCCCTACAGAGACCACCCAGGGGGTCGCTTCACCCAGTACCGGCTTTAACCAGCCCAAGCCGTAGTAGACGGCGATGGAGAGGCCCATCAGCAGCAGCAAACCGGTCATAAAGCCGATCACTTTGTTCAGCAACGGGCGTGCCGGATTGCTGGACGGCAGGCCTTTCATATTGGCCTTGAGCGCTTCCAAGTGAACAATGTAGATCAGCGCGATATAGGAGATCAGCGCCGGTAAGAAAGCGTGCTTGATGACGTCGACATAAGGAATACCCACGTATTCCACCATCAAGAAAGCAGCAGCCCCCATGACGGGCGGCATGATCTGGCCATTCACCGAAGACGATACTTCCACCGCCCCCGCTTTTTCCGCGCTAAAGCCGACTCGCTTCATCATCGGAATCGTAAAGGTGCCAGTGGTAACGGTATTGGCAATCGACGACCCCGAGATCAAACCAGTCATACCAGAGGCTACCACTGCCGCTTTGGCTGGGCCGCCTTTGAAGTGGCCAAGCAGCGAGAACGCCACTTTGATGAAGTAGTTACCGGCGCCCGCTTTATCCAGCAACGCACCAAACAGTACAAACAGGAAAACAAAGCTGGTCGAGACCCCCAGCGCAATACCAAACACCCCTTGGGTACCTAGCCACTGGTGGTTAATCAAACCACCCAGACTAACGCCGCGGTGGGCCAAAATGCCCGGCATGTAAGGGCCAAACAACGAGTAAGCAATAAACACCGCCGCCACGATCATCAGGGGCGGCCCTAATGCGCGACGAGTCGCCTCTAACAGCATCAGAATGCCAACAACGCCCACGATAATATCCTGGGTAATCGGCAACCCAGGCCGCTGGGCCAAATCAGCATAGAAAATAAACAGATAGGCGCCGCAAAACGCCGCTACCGCTGCCAATGCCCAATCAGCTAAGGGCACACGATCACGAGGAGAGCGCTTAAAGGCGGGGTACGCCATAAAGGCTAAAAAGAGCGCAAACGCTAAATGAATCGAGCGCGCTTCCGTGGCGCTAAATACGCCGAAGCCAACAATATAGGGAAGTGGCGATGCAATCCATAGCTGAAACAGCGACCACACTGCTGCAATACTCACCAGCAGCTTACCGGGTACGCCTAAGGGTTTCCGTGCCCCTGTATCGCTGGAAGCGACCATATCCTCCAGGTCGTTCTCAGCGGCTGCCGAAGGTTGTTTGTCATCACGCATACGCTTGCCCTGCCTAATGGTCAGCGCTGACAATCAGCGCTCTCAACAAGAAGCGCGGACACCCAAGGTGCCCGCGCTTTGCAACTCAAAGCGACGCTACTCACCTTCCGTCAGTAGCATCACTCTTTTTACGACTTATTCGATCCAGCCACGCTCACGGTAGTAACGTGCCGCACCATCGTGCAGCGGCGCGGTCAAGCCGTCAGAGATCATGTCTTCTTCGTTGAGGTTCTCGAACGCCGGGTGCAGACGCTTGAAGCGATCGAAGTTTTCGAATACTGCTTTCACCGTTTCGTAAACAATGTCTTCATCAACAGCGGTGGAAGAAACGAAGGTTGCCGCCACACCGAAAGTTTCGACATCTTCGTCGTTACCACGGTAAAGGCCACCCGGAATCACAGAACGGGTGTAGTAGGGGTACTCTTCGATCAAACCGTCGATTTCGTCACCGGTCACAGAGACCAGACGCGCATCAATGGTGGTGGTCGCTTCTTGGATAGAGCCGTTCGGGTGGCCTACCACGTACACCATGGCATCGATGTTGTTGTCAGACAGGGCAGCTGCCTGCTCAGCCGCGTCGAGCTGAGACGCCAGTGCGAAGGTGTCTTCATCCCAACCGAACGCATCCATGACCACGTCCATGGTATTGCGCTGGCCAGAACCAGGGTTACCGATGTTGACGCGCTTGCCTGGGAAATCGCTGATGTCCTCGATTCCGGAATCCGCGCGGGCCACCACGGTCAGCGGCTCACCGTGCATGGTGAAGACGGCACGCATATCTTCCCAAGCGCCTTCTTCTTCAAAGTTGGACTCACCGTGGTAAGCGCGGTACTGAACGTCAGACTGCACAACGCCCATATCCAGCTCACCGCTCTTCATGCCGTTGACGTTAGCAACGGAACCACCGGTAGACGGGGCGTTACAACGGATGTTGTGCTCATCGCTGCCACGGTTAACCATGCGGCACACCGACTGACCAACGACATAGTAAACACCGGTTTGACCTCCAGTACCGATGGTGATGTAGCGCTCCTGGGCAACGGCCGGAGAGGCAAAGGTTGCCGCCGCAATGAACGCGCCTGAGAAAGCCGCGGTAGAAAATACATGGCGTTTCATGAACACACCTCTTTATCTTGATGTTGTGAGCGTTATGCGCTTTGAAGCCATCTGCAGAACGGCTCCCTTCAGGTGTTTCGGCTCCAAAACGTTGTCAAGACAGTCTGTTATCGATCTCGGCATTTAGTGCCGACTGTTCCTACTTTAGCGAAAAAACTGCTAATTGGCGAAGTACGAGACAATTTTATGCCTGCACCGCAGGCAGCGTGATGACGCTAGCTACTCTCTCAGGAGTTTGGCCTAAGCGCTTTTCCTAAAGGCTTTCACTTAGGCATTGCCATACTTTCTCGCTTGTTTGCACGTCTGTCGCCAGTCTAATAGCCGGTAACGTTTAGTAAACGTTAAACATCATGTCATATTGGCATAGGCCATCGCTTATTGGTTATCTCGATTGATCATTAGACGCTATAGCCCAACACCGTGGGCAGCCAAAGAGCAATGCTGGGAAATATCGCCACCAGTGCCAAAGCGCCCCCCATGGCAACCACAAACAGCAGCGCCCAGCCAATCGTATGCTCTAGGCGTATCTTGGCAACTTCCGTGGTCACCATCAGGTTCACCGCCACCGGAGGCGTAAATTGACCAATGGCAATATTCATCGCCAGCAAAATACCAAACCATACCGGATTCCACTCAAAATGCTGCATCACCGGAATCAGAATTGGCATCATGATCAGATAAATCGAAATCGCATCCAGCAGCATGCCCGCCACCAGTACCGCCAACATCACCAGTATCAACAGCAAGACGCCGTTATCAGTCAGGCTGATGATCCATTCCGCTAAATGGCGGAAGGTGCCGAGCATCGTGCCTGACCAGGCAAAAATTCCCGCCAGTGCGATAATCAGCATCACTACGCCAGAGATAATCGCCGCTTCCCCCAGTAGCTCCCACACATCCCGAAGTGTCAGCTCTCGGGTAAGAAACAGGCCTACCACCGCCCCATAGGCAACGGCCACCACGGCGGCTTCCGTGGGGGTAAACAGTCCTGAGCGCAGCCCACCTAAAATCAGCACTGGCGCAAACAAAGCAGGCAGCGCCTCGCGGAAGGTTCCGCGTACCGTCAGTTTTTCGGCTCCCTCTACCGGCGTGCCTTCCCAACCGTAACGCTTGGCGACCAGCATCGCCGGTACCAGCAGCGCCAAACCCGCTAGCACACCAGGGAAAAGCCCTGCGGCGAACAGCGCACGCAGATCAACGCCCGGCACCACAATCGAGTAGAGAATCAGCGCCACTGAAGGCGGAATTAAGATAGCCGTGGATGCCGAAGCCGCAATGAGCGTGGCCGAAAACGGCTTGGGGTAGCCTGCTTTCGTCATGCTAGGCAGCATCACCATGGCCACGGCAGCGGCGTCAGCGGGGCCAGAGCCGCTCATGCCGCCCATAATCATGCACACCAATACCGCAACCAGCGCCAGCCCACCGTGACGGGGCCCAATGAGCGCCTGGGCAAAACGCACCAAACGCAGCGCCACGCCTGCTCGCTCAAAAATCAGCCCGGTGAGAATAAACAGTGGAATCGCAATGAGAGGGTATTTAGCGATGCTGTTATAGGTATTGGTACCCAGGGTGGCCAGCATATCCGGCGAGAGCCCAAGCACGATGCCCACCGCACCAGAAAGCGCCAAGGAAAACGCCACCGGTACGCCAGCAATTAACAGCCCGGCAAATGCCAAAATCATCCAAATATCAGGCGTCACTGGTTAGCTCCCCTTTCAAACGGTCACGGGTTTGCTGCACCAAGCGCCATAGCATGGCAGCAGACAAAATAGGCAGCCACACCAAGTACCACCACTGGGGCAGGCCTAACCCAGGCGACAGTGACTCCCACTGATATTCCTGCCACGCCAACTTGCCGCCATACCAAGTAATTAAACCCAATACGATCAGGCCACACAGGGCTTGAAAAAGAATCAGCGCGCCCCGCCACCGCTCAGGCAGGGCACGCTCTAAAAAGCCAATGCGGATATGCCGGTCGCGGCGTAATGCTACCGACGCACCGGCAAAGGTCAGCACGACCAATAGAAAGACGGAAAACTCTTCCGTGAACGAAAATGAGCCACCTGTAAGGTAACGAGTGATCACATTACCCAGGCTAATCAATGAAATCACAATCAGCGCCAGCGCACCTAGCCAGCGCTCTGGGCGTGCATCAGGAAAGCCTTTCATGGCAGCCTCACAGCAAAGAACCGCCGCCCTGGTTAAGCGGCAGTCAAAACCCTCGAAGAATTAACGTGCGTCGATAGCGGCTTGGGCGGCATTTACCACCTCTTCACCAATGCGCGGAGTCCATTTTTCGTACACCGACTGAGTGGCATCCACAAACGCCTGGTACTGCTCATCGGTCAGCTCGGTTACCGTGACACCACGCTCTTGAATCGCGGCTAAACGCTCGCTCTCCTGCTCACGGGTCATGGCAATTTCCCACGCGCCCGCTTCTTCGGCTGTCTCACGCAGCATGGCCTGCTGCTCTTCACTCAGCGACTGCCATACCTGCTGATTAACGGCAAAAACAAGCGGGTCGTTCATGTAGTTCCAGAGCGTTAGATGCTCTTGGCCCACCTGGTCAATACGCGCCACATCAAATACGGAAAGCGGGTTCTCCTGGCCATCGACCGCACCCGTGGTGAGGGCCGGTTGGGCGTCGGTCCAGCTCATCTGCGTAGGGTCAGCGCCTAAAGCGGAGAACGTATCCTGGAACAGCGGCGAGCCCACTACACGGATCTTCAGGCCATCCAGATCCTCCGGCTGGCTGATAGGGCCACGGGAGTTGGATACCTGACGGAAGCCATTTTCCCCCCAGGCCAGCGGAATAACGCCACGGGACTCAATCGCCTCGAACACCATAGTGCCCGCATCCCCGCCGGTCACGGCATCGACAGCGGTTTCATCAGGAATAAAGAACGGCAAAGAGAACAGGTTCAATTCCGGCACTTGGGGCGACCAGTTGATGGTTGAACCCACGGCGGCATCAATCAGCCCAGAGCGCATGGCGGAAAACTCGCGGGTTTGGTCACCCGACACCAGCTGAGAGTTGGGGTAGACCCGCAGAGTGAGTTCACCACCGCTGCGCTCTTCTACCAATTCCGCCCACTTCTCGGCGGCTTGGCCCCAAGGAAAAGCATCCGATAGCACGGTAGAGACCGAGAGTTCGCGCGCTTGCGCGGAAAAAGCAGCCGAGAGCAGTGCAGCGCCAGCTAAGCCAGCGGTAAAACGAGCCATAGAGCGTGTCAGCGTCATTATTATCGATCCTTTTTATCCGTTCTTTTTTTATCAATACTTTTTGCGGTTCTTATGAGATGCCCGGCCCAGTGAAAGGCAACAGGCACACGCCCATTGTAGGCAGTTAGCAAGCGAAAGGAAGCCATCTAAGGTCGGTCTTGGCAACTCAGTGAGTTATCCTCAGGTGTCTACTTCGCAAAACGCCCCGCGCATCAGCGTCAGGGCGTTTCATAGGCTTGCGCTAAAAGGCTACTCGCCAGAGCATGAAATAGCGCATTACTCAGGGCGGCAAAAACCGGCCAGCGCAGGCACCGAGACACAGTCGCCTACCTGTATGCCACGTTCCGCAAAGTAACCCGCGTTAACTTCCAGCGCCGCATGGTAGGCCGTCCCGGCAGGATAAGAGGGGCACTCCTGGGGGGCATCAGATTCGCAGGGTGGCATCGTGTTTATAGCAACGATGCGCCCTTCGCCGTCGATATACGCGATATCCAGCGGAATCAGCGTGCGGTACATCCAAAAGGCGTTACCAGCGGGCTGCTCACGCTCGAAGCGAAACAGCATGCCTCGTGTTTCTGGCAGATGTTCACGTCCCATCAGGCCGCGCTGGCGCTGGGAAGCGGTTTCGGCGACTTCGACATCGAGACGGTGCGGGCCACCTTCGCTATGGATCGCCAGCGGCAGCGTGTTGGCTGGCGCGGGTTCAGCTGCCCAAGCCGCTAACAGCGACAGGGGTAAACAGGCGGCAAGCGAAACACCGGCAGCGGTTTTCAGCAGTTGGCGGCGTGTCAGGGTCATAACAGGTTCCTTTTGTTGTGTGATGCCGTGTGGGTACGCTGCGCGGGCATAAGATGAATCCCCTCAGCCAGCAGCGAGACGTGCACCCTTTCCCCCAAGCTAAGCTGGTTACGTTTGGCCGCGTGGGTGGCGATGTCGAAACGTAGCATATCTCCGTGGGAAACACGCAGCGAGATTGATGTCATGCCACCCAACACCACCATTTCACTGACCGTCGCCGCCACCGGGTTTTCGCGTTCGCCTTGGGAAGGCCGTCCCCGACGATGCAGTACAATATCCGACGACGGCAGGTACCAGGCCAATGACTCTCCTACTTCACACTGGGCGATACCTTCGCTGACTTCTAGCAGCCATTCCCCCCACTGCAAGCGTCGCCCATGGACCGTCTCGACAACCTGCCCGGTAAAAACGTTATGGCGATCCAGCAGCCTAGCGACAAGCGGCGAAGCGGGCTGTCGAAACAGCGCTTCAGGTGTGCCCTGCTGCAGGCTTACCCCGTTATGCAACACGCAGATTTGATCGGCGAGCGCGGTGGCTTCTTCCAAGTCGTGGGTGACGAGAATAATGGGGATAGAAATTTGCTGGCGCAGTAGCGCCAGCTCACGCTGCAAGCGGCGGCGAGTCACCTGATCCACCGCAGAGAACGGCTCATCCAGCAGCAGCGCTTGGGGTTCTCTGGCCAAGGCGCGAGCCAAGGCCACTCGCTGGCGCTGGCCGCCGGAAAGCTCGCTGGGGTAGCGCGCCTCTAAGCCTTCCAAGCGCACTTTAGTGAGCCACTGAACAGCCTGTTCACGCCTTTGAGCGCGGGGCAGGTGTCCTATGGCTAGCTGAACGTTCTGCAGCGCCGTTAGATGAGGGAACAGCGCATAATCCTGAAACACCATACCAATCTGGCGCGCTTGCGGCGGCAGTGAGTGGCGCTGGCCGCTTTGGGCCAGAAACCACTCCCTGCCCGCGCAGCTCACTCTGCCCTGCTGAGGCTGGTAAAGCCCGGCAATGGTGCGCAGCAAGGTAGTTTTACCACTTCCCGATGGCCCGACCAGCGCCAGCAGCTCCCCAGGGGCGCAGCGAAACGAGGCATTGAGCGGAATCGGGCCAGCCTGTTGGGCCGTCACTATCAGATCATCCACGTGACCACCTGCGCTTGCCAGCGAGCCCATAGACAAGGCCTAAGGTTGCCAGAGAAATGGCCAGCAAGAGGGCAGACATGCTCGCCGCGCCCTGCTCGTCAAAGGCCTGTACGCGGTCATAAATGGCAATAGAGAGCGTGCGGGTCTCGCCATCAATCGCACCGCCGACCAGCAAAATCACGCCAAACTCGCCCAGTGTGTGCGCAAAGGTTAGCGCTGCCGCCGACAAAATGCCCGGCCACACCAGCGGCAATTCAATACGCCACAGGGTTTGCCATGGGCTTAGCCCACTGCACCACGCAGCCTCACGCAGGTTCGCAGGCACATGCTCAAAGGCACGCTGAATCGGCTGAATAGCAAAGGGGAGATTGGCAATCAGAGAAGCCAACAAAATACCGCTAAAGGTAAAGTTGAGCCCGCCCCCTGTCAGCGCCGCCCAGGCACCGCCTAACGGCGCATCGCGGCCAAACTGCTGAAGCAGATAAAACCCCAGCACCGTAGGCGGTAGCACCAGCGGCAGCGCAATCAGCGCCTCACACAGCCCCTTGCCACGGAACTGTGCGGTCGCCAGCACGCGCCCCCACCAAATGCCTAGAGGTAATAAGAAGAGACAGGTAAACGCCGCGAGCCGCAGCGAGACAGAGAACGCCGACCAGTCCATTAATCGGTACTAAATCCGTAGGTTTCAAAAATCGCTTTCGCATCCGCCTGTTGCAGCCACTCGTAAAACGCGTGAGCCACTTCTCCAGCCTGCGGCGTTAACACCATGCGCTGGCGCAGCGGCGTATGCCACGTTTCAGGCATCAACACCGCCTCGCTGCGCTCAGCCAACGCAGGTGCCACCGCTAACGAATAAGCCACCAAACCACCTCGCGCCTCGTCGGAAAGGGCAAACTGCATCGCCTGGGAGACATTCTCCCCTTGCACCCGCAGCGGTTCGCTGGCTTCCCATAGGCCCGCCTTTTGCAACACGTCTCGGGCAGCCACGCCGTAAGGGGCGTGTTCAGGGCTAGCAATGGCGATACGCAGCCGCTGCCCCTCTTCCCAGGCGGTAATGGCCTCCTGCACGCCGGCAAGCGGCGCTTGCTCACTGGGTACGGAGTAACGGCCAGCCGGCTGTACCCAGGCTAGCCGTCCTCGGGCGTAAATCACGCCCGCGTTATCCACGTAGCCCTCGTCGTAAAGCGCCTGAACGAACCCTTCATCTGCTGACAAAAACAGCTCGAAGGGCGCGCCTTGGGCGATTTGACGACGAAAGTTGCCGGAGGAGCCGAAGTTCAGCCGCAGCGTGTGCCCGGTCTGCTGGGTAAACTGGGCGGCGGCTTCCTCCAGGGCGAACTGCAGGCTAGACGCCGCCGCCACGATGGGCGCGCCCGCCATCACAGGCGCGCTTAACAGCCAACCGCATAGCAACAGCAGTAAGCGCATATGCTAGGCCTTTGCGCTGTCGGCGTGTTGCTCGGTAATAGCCATCACTTTCATGGTGTTGGTACCACCGTGGGCGTTCATGTGGTCGCCACGGGTCAGGATGACGTGATCACCCGGCTTGGCGACGCCCTGCTTCACCAACAGCGTAAGGGCTTGGTCGTTAAGCTCGGTGGCGGTCATTTTCGAGGTATCGAAGGGAAGTGAGACCACGCCCCGGTACAGGGCCATACGGCGCTGGGCAATCGGGTTGTGAGCCAACCCCACGATAGGCAGGCCCGAGCGGATGCGCGAGGCGATCAACGGCGTGTAGCCCGAGGCGGTCATGCAAGCAATCGCCACCACGCCGTTCATGTGGTTAGCGGCGTACATCGCCGAAAGGGCGATGGTTTCGTCCGGGCGGGTAAAGCCTTCGTGGATACGATGGCCCGACTCTTGAGCGACCCGCTCACGCTCGGCACCCAGACAAACACGCGCCATCGCTTCTACGGTTTCCAGCGGGTAGTCGCCCGCGGCGGTTTCCGCAGAGAGCATGACCGCATCGCTGCCATCCAGCACCGCGTTCGCCACGTCGAAAACTTCAGCGCGGGTGGGTAGCGGCGCGGAGATCATGCTCTCCATCATTTGGGTGGCGGTAATCACCGCGCGGTTAAGCGAACGGGCGCGTTTAATCATGCGCTTTTGCACGCCGACCAGTTTGGCATCGCCAATTTCCACGCCGAGGTCGCCACGAGCCACCATCACCGCTTCGGAGGCTTCGATAATGCCATCCAGCGTGGCGTCATCGGCCACGGCTTCGGCGCGCTCCACTTTGGCAACGAGGCCAATTTCCTTGCCCTCTTCGCCCAACAGGCGGCGGGCTTCCAGCATATCTTCCGCAGTACGAGGGAAGGAGATCGCCAAGTAATCGACACCAATCTCAACGGCGGTTTTCAGGTCGGTTTTATCTTTTTCCGTTAGCGCGGGAGCCGATAGCCCGCCGCCCTGCTTGTTAATGCCTTTATGATTAGAGAGCTTGCCACCCACCACCACCTCGGTGTGAACCTGCTTGCCCTCTACGCGGGTAACATCCAGCACCACGCGACCATCATCCAGCAGCAGGCGGTCTCCCGCGGTTACATCATCCGCCAGGGTTTTGTAATCGCAGCCGACGCCGTGGATATCACCAGCGTCGCTATCCATGGCCATATCCAGTACAAACGGCTGGCCCTCTTCTAAATAAACCGCCCCCTCTTTAAAGCGAGCAACGCGAATTTTGGGGCCTTGCAAATCGCCCAGCGCGGCCACACTGCGGCCTAGCTGAGCGGCGATTTCACGCACACGGGCAAGGCGGCGGCGATGGTCGTCCGCCGTGCCGTGGGAAAAGTTCAAGCGGACCACATCCACCCCCGCCTTCAACATGGCTTCCAGCACGCCTTCACGGTCACTGGCGGGGCCGAGGGTCGCGACAATTTTGGTACGACGAAGGGGGATATGGGTGTTTGCGCTCATAAATGTCCTAACCGTTCATATAGAGTGGAGTGTCAGCTTATCAGCATAACCCAACCAAGATGACACTCGCATGCACTTGCGGTGGGCTATTCCGCTAAAGTGACGGTAACATCCAGGGGATATTCGTCACAGTTATTGCCATCCCCACCGCGATCCACCACCAGGAATTCCCCTTCGCGCTCCAGCACCGACTGAATCGCGTGCCAAGTACCGGCGCGGTAGTTCACCCCTTGGCGGCCGTCGGTGACAAACGCCTGCACCTCATTTGGCGCAATGGTGTCGCCAGGTGGTGCCACCACCACAATAAAGCGCTCCTGATGCAGCGGCATAAACGCCTGACTGCCCTGGGGGTGGCGCTCTAAAAACGTGAGATTGAGCGGCAGCGTCACTGGCTGGCTGACAAAAATATTGATCAGCGTTCGAGCGTTGTCGCCGAGGGTTTCTACCCTGGCGAGGTCGTGATGGCGCTGGGTGCGCCCGGCGTTAATCGGGAACGATGCGGAGGTGCGGGCATCGATGACGTCTCCAAAGGGCGCAAACGCCTCCGCCGTCAGCGGTTTTGCCGTCAGATTTAACATAGCATCATCCTAACGAGTAATTAGTTGTGGTGGGCTTTCCCAACTCAGATTTTGAGCGCCGCATGGCGGTTAACGTCTTTGTACAACAGGTAGCGGAACGGGCCAGGGCCACCGGCGTAGCACGCCTGAGGGCAGAAGGCGCGTAGCCACATAAAGTCGCCCGCTTCCACTTCGACCCATTGCTGGTTCAAGTGATACACCGCTTTGCCTTCAAGTACGTAGAGGCCGTGTTCCATCACGTGGGTTTCATCAAACGGAATCACGCCGCCCGGCTGAAAGGTAACGATATTGACGTGCATATCGTGGCGCACGTCGTTAGGGTCGACAAAACGCGTCGTGGCCCAGCGGCCTTCGGTGCCCGGCATTTCGATCGGTGCAATCTCCTGCTCATTGGTCACGAAGGCTTTGGGCACTTCCAGACCTTCTACATACTCGTAGGCTTTGCGCACCCAGTGGAAACGCACAGGCTCGCGGGTTTCATTGCGCACCTGCCAGTGGCTGCCAGGTGGAATAAACGCGTAGCCGCCCGGCCCCATCGTATGGCGCTCGCCCGCTAAAGTGAGCGTTAACTCACCCTCCACAATAAACAACACGCCTTCCGCTTGGGGGTCTAGCTCAGGCTTATCGCTACCGCCCTCGGACTGCACTTCCATAATGTACTGGGAGAAGGTTTCTGCAAATCCCGACAGCGGCCGCGCCAGCACCCACAACCGAGTGCCCTCCCAAAACGGCAGGTTGCTGGTCACGATGTCGCGCATCACGCCTTTGGGAATCAGTGCATAGGCTTCGGTAAAGACCGCACGGTCAGCGGTGAGTTGGGTTTGCGGCGGGTGACCACCGGAGGGGGCGTAGTAAGTCGTTTTATTCATTATGATGCTGCCTTTTAACGAGTCGGTGCCGGATGATGCTCCGCCCAGTGGCGGGCGATATCCACCCGGCGAGCCACCCACACTCGGTCGTGGGCTTCAATATGGTCTAAGAAGCGCTGCAGCGCGCGGAAGCGCCCGGGGCGGCCCAGCAAACGGCAGTGCATACCAATCGAGAGCATCTTCGGCGCTTCTTCCCCTTCGGCATACAGTACATCAAAGGCGTCGCGCAGGTAGGTAAAGAAGTGGTCCGCCGTGTTGAAACCTTGCGGAGCAGCAAAGCGCATGTCGTTGGTATCTAAGGTGTAAGGCACGATCAGGTGGTTATGCTCAGCCCCCTGGCTATCGCTCACCTTGGTCCAGAACGGTAGGTCGTCGCCGTAGTAGTCGCTGTCGTAAAGAAAACCACCTTCGTCCAAAATTAAACGGCGCGTATTGGGGCTATCGCGCCCGGTGTACCAGCCTTCAGGCTTTTCACCATACAAACGCTGGAAGATCTCCATGGCTTTTTGCAGATGTTCGCGCTCGACATGCTCAGGAGTTTCTTGGTAGTGAATCCAACGGTAGCCGTGGCACGCCACTTCATGGCCAAGCTCTTTAAACGCCTGGGCCACGTCCGGGTGGCGCTCTAGCGCCATCGCCACCCCAAATACGGTCAGTGGCAACCCACGGCGCTCGAACTCGCGCAGAATACGCCACACGCCAGCGCGGGAGCCGTACTCGTAGATGGATTCCATGCTCAGGTGGCGGTCTGGGTAGCTGGCCGCACCAATAATCTCGGACAAAAACTGCTCCGAGCCTGAATCCCCATGCAGCACGCAGTTCTCGCCGCCCTCCTCATAATTAAGCACAAATTGAACGGCGATCTTGGCCTTGCCTGGCCAGTTAGCGTGGGGCGGCGTGCGGCCATAGCCGATTAAATCGCGAGGGTAATGAGAGGTCATGGACAGGCTCCTTAACAAAGGCAGAGCGTTTTAGTTTGTATACAAAATAGCCATTTTGAACGGCCATCGCAATTCAACGCAGGGCTAATTAATTGAGATGACGACGCTTTTCGGCTCAACAGCACACTAACCCTTTGAAACCTGAACACTTGATCAACTCTACGAGCGCTAAACCGTTGCATGAAAGGGCTTGCGCATCGCAGAAAAGCGCCCTATTTTCGTATACAAGATAGAAAATATTGTTCACATGCGAGTATCACCCCGTGCATATACGCTTGATTAACCCTAATACCACGGCTGCCATGACGGCGACAATTCGACAAGCAGCCGAACAGTTAGCGGCCCCATCGACCACGGTGAGCGCCACTCAACCCGACGCTGGCCCGGTCTCTATCGAGAGCCACTTCGATGAAGCAGTGAGCGCGGTGGGCGTGGCCGAAGAGGTGCTGAAAGGCGAGCGCGAGGGCAATATTGATGCCTACGTAGTGGCCTGCTTTGGTGACCCCGGCTTGCTGGCTGCCCGCGAGCTGACCCGCGCCCCAGTGATTGGCATTGCCGAAGCCGCTTTTCACATGGCCACCTTGATTAGCACGCGCTTCTCGATTGTGACCACGCTAGGCCGTACCGGTATTATTGCCGAGCACCTTCTTGAGCAGTACGGCTTTAGCCACCACTGCCGCCGCATTCGCGCCGCTGAAATTCCGGTGCTGGATTTGGAAGACCACCCTGACGCCGCCTTTAGCCGCATTGTGCAAGAGTGCTGCCGTGCCCGCGATGAGGATGGCATCGGCGCGATTGTGCTGGGCTGCGGCGGGATGGCGAACCTCACCCACGCCATTAGCCGCGAAGTTGGCCTGCCCGTGGTGGAAGGGGTAAGCGCGGCGCTGAAGCTTGCCGAATCGCTGGTGGGGCTGGGCTTACATACCAGCAAATACGGCGATTTAGACTACCCTCGCCCAAAACCCTTTACCGGCAAGTTCGCGGATTTATCCAACCTAACCCTGCCACCCACACGCTAAAAAATCACGCACCATAAAACTATAACAACCGTACGAATACCGCCATTAGCACGCCACGCCGCAAGCGTCTCTTGGGCAGAGTCTGCCCAGGTTACCAATAACATCGATAATCTTGCGAGGACGGTAACATGAGCACTTCAACCTCTGCTCTTACCTCAGATGAACTACCGGGAGCGGCTAGCCCCGCCACCGCCAAAGCCGTTGGGGCGGAAAGCTTAGCTCCGCAAAGTACCCGCATTATGGGGCGCACTTCCTACTTTTTAGCCTGGTTTGGGGGGTGTGTCTCTATCGGCACCTTCGCCATGGGCTCAAGCGTGGTGGGCACGCTCAACCTGCTTCAAGCCACCCTGGCCATCGCCATTGGCTGCTTTGTGATTGGCGTGGCGCTCGCCATTAACGGGGCTGCTGGCTACAAATACGGCATCCCGTTTATGGTGCAGGCACGCAGTGCATTCGGTTTTACCGGCACGCGTATTCCCGGTTTGGTGCGCGCCGTTCCTGCCATCGTCTGGTACGGTTTTCAAAGCTGGATTGGCGCAGGTGCCCTCAACATGGTGTCGGCGACACTGTTTGGCTTCGACAACCTGATCTTCTACTTCATTGCTTTCCAGTGTTTGCAGATTGGCCTTTCGGTACTCGGCTTTCAGGGCATTAAGTGGCTGGAAAATATCGGCAGCGCCTTTATTCTCTGCTCGCTGATGTACATGTTCTACGCCACGGTGCAGCGCTACGGTGACGAGCTTTCCACCAGCCTGCTGACCATGGAAGGCTCTTGGGGGATGCCCTTCTGGAGCGCCACCATGCTGTTTTTGGGCATCTACAGCACCATGATGCTGAATGTGAGCGATTACTCCCGTGAGCATAAAAAAGGCACCGGCCAAGGGCTATTAACCACTATTTACGCCATGTCGATTCTGCCCTGCACGCTGTTTATGGGCCTGATTGGCTACATGGTGTCGCAAGCCACTGGCACCGCAGACCCCATCCAGGTGTTCGCCAACGCGGTAGATAACACGCCGCTACTAATGATCACCCTGCTGTTTATCGCCTTCGCCCAGGTAACCACCAACGTGCTGAACAACGTGGTGCCGCCCACCTACGTGCTGATGGACGTGTTCAAACTCAAGTTCCCCGTCGCAACGGTGATTGTGGGTCTGCTGGCCTTCGCCACTTTCCCCTGGAAGCTGGTGCAGCCGGAATCGGCCGCAGGGTTGCAGCTCTTTGTACAAACCTACTCCGCGTTCCTTGGCCCCATCTTCGCCATTCTGGTGGTGGACTACTACGTGATTCGCCGCCGCACGCTGGATATCGGCAAGCTCTACGATGAAAACGGCCCGTACCAAGGCATTAACAACGCCGCACTGATTGCCACGGCGGTGGGGATTATCGCAGCACTCTCGTTCTCGGCGGTCTCTTGGTACGCCAGCCTTATTCCTGCCGGGCTGACCTACTACCTGCTGATGAAACACTGGCCCGCCTGCCAGCGCTTCACCCAGTAACTCGCCTTGCCAACGCCTACCACCCTCGCGTGGCAGGCGACCATTTCCGGATAAAGAGCCTTGCAATGAATGAACAACCCAGCCAAAGCGACCTAAACATCCAGCAGATTGATCCAACGCTCTATAACGAAGACCTCGCCCCGCTAAAGCCAGAGCACCGCACCTGGGGCGCCTTTGAGATTTTTAACGTCTGGTCCAACGATATTCAAAGCCTGTTTGGCTACACCCTGGCGGCGTCGCTGTTCCTCTCTTATGGCCTAAACGGCTGGGCCGTAATGGCAGCGATTATTCTGGCCGGGATTATCGTCATGTTTTTGGTCAACCTGACCGGCAAACCCAGCGTGAAATACGGCATACCTTTCCCCGTCATGGTGCGCGCCAGCATGGGCGTGCGTGGTGCCAACCTGCCCGCCATGCTGCGCGCCATTGTGGGTATTTTTTGGTACGGCGTGCAGACCTACTTCGCCTCCACCGCCGTGGCGCTGCTGATTACCGCGCTGTTTGGCGTGGGCAACGGCGGCACCTTTCTTGGCCTTTCCGGGGTGGCGTGGCTGTCGTTCGTGATTGTGTGGCTGTTTCAGATCGCGATTTTTTGGCAGGGCATCGAGCGCATTAAACACTTCCTAAACTGGGCAGGCCCGCTGGTGTATGTGGTGATGGTGGTGTTGATGATTGTGGTATGGGTACAAGCCGGTAGCGAGCTACTCCCCGCCATTAGCACCATCTTTAGCGGCAGCGATGAGCAGGGCGGCCTGGGTGCGTTTCTCGCCATTGTGGGTACGATGGTGGCCTACTTCGCCGCAGTGGTGATCAACTTCGGCGACTTTACCCGGTTTGTAAAAACCGAACGCCAGATGAAGCTGGGCAACCTGCTGGGCCTGCCCTTGAACGTGGCGTTCTTCTCGTTTATTGCGCTGATTATCACCGCCGGCACGCTGGTACTGTTTGGCGAAGCGCTAACCAACCCAGCAGATATTGTGGAACGCGTCGATTCGCTGCCGCTGACCCTTGTGGCCGCCCTCACCTTCTTTGCCGCTACGGTGGGTATCAACCTCGTCGCTAACTTCATTCCCCCCGCCTACGACTTAGCTAACCTGTTCCCAAGCAAAATCAGCTTCAAGATGGGCGGCTTGATTACCGCCGTGATTGCCTTTTTCGTGGGTGCGCTATGGATCTCAGTGATCAGCCAAATTGGCGTGCCGGGCTTTGTAAATGCGCTGGGCGCTATCGTCGCGCCGTTCTACGGCATCATCGTGGTGGACTACTACCTGATCAAACGCCAGCACCTCAACATGCAGGAGCTATTCTCCTCAGCCCCCAGCAGCGCCTACTACTACGTCAACGGCTGGAACACCCGCGCCCTCATCGCCTTTGGCGTGGCGGCAATGTTCTCGCTCTCTACCATATTGGTACCGGCTTTAGCCAGCTTAGGCGGCTATGGCTGGCTGATCGGCGCTGGCTTGGGTGGGGTGTTCTATTACGGGCTGATGAAGCGGTTTAAGGCAGCGCCCGTGATGGCTGAGCAAAAAGCGCACTAAGCCATGAAGTGATGGCTCATAGCAAAACGTGGTAACCACTAAAAGCGCCACCGGATGAGCTCCGGTGGCGCTTTTACGTTAATCCAAAAAAACTGCCTAACCGCCATTACAGTTGAGCAGATGCGTCGTCGCTAAACACCAAAAATCTGCTGCAGATCCGGTACATTCTCTTCCTCTTCAACCATGGAGAGCGAGGCTTCGATGGCTTTGAGGTGGCGGCTCATAAAGGCTTTGGCGCGTTCGCCGTTGCCGGTTTCAAGATAGCCAATCAGGTCGTCGTGGTCGTGGGATTCGCAGCCTAGGTGGCCGCGATGGCCGTAAACGGCGAGGATCAGTGATGAGCGGGAGCAGAGGCGCTCGACGAATTCTGCCAGGGTGGCATTGCCGGAGAGTTGGGCTAAGCGCACGTGAAAATCCGCCGAGAGACGAATCGCCACGCTCTGCTGACCGCTGCGTAGGGCTTGACGTTCTTGGCGGGCCATCTCGCGAAGCTCCGCCGCCGCCGCGGCGTTCATTCGCCTGGCCACATCGGGCATGAGGCCACACTCGATCAACTGGCGGGCATCGAACACGTCTTTCGCTTCATCGGCGGTGGGGCGCGTCACGCTAGCCCCACGACGCGGGGTCAAGGTAACAAGCTGCTCCAGCGCCAGCCGCTGAAGGATCTTACGAATCCCCGTGCGGCTAATACCGAATACTTCCGCTAGCGCATCTTCACGCAGCCGAGCGCCGGGCTTAAGGCGCTGCTCCACAATCGCATCGCTCACCGCCCGGTAAATCGCTTCGTGGCGCTCATCGCCCTCTTTGTCAGAAGGCCTCCGCTTTAACGCCGCCTGCGCATCACTCATAGTGTCTCCTGTCTGCGACTCTGATTACTCCTCCCAGGCCGCAATGATATCGCGCTCTTCGTCACTCATGTTGGTGATATTACCAAGCGGCATGTAGCGACTGCCAACGACCTGTTGGATTTGCGCTTTGTGACCAAGAATATCGTCCCAGCTATCAAAGGCATAGCCTGCAGGCGGCGCGGAGAAACCGGCATGCTCGGGGTTGCGGGCATGGCACTGGGTGCAGTGTTGCTCAATCAATCCAGATATCTGCGCTTGTGTGGGCGCACCGCCAGTGCTTTCTGCGATGCTACTTGGGCTGGGCGCGGCCACCCAGAACGCGAGCAAAATCAGCCCAACGCCTACTGCAGGGTAGGCAGGCTGAATGTTACCGGCATGCATCAGTACAAAGAACTGACGAATCAGCGCTCCGGCAAAGATAAACAGCACCATTACCACCCAAGAGAGCTCGTGGGCGTAGATAAATGAGTAGTGATTACTCACCATCAGCAGCACCACGGGGAGCGTGAAGTAGGTGTTGTGCACCGAACGCTGCTTGCCGCGCTTGCCGTCTAGTGGGTTGGGAGCCTCGCCCGCCTTCATGGCTTTCACCATGCGGCGCTGGCCGGGAATGATCCAGAAAAAGACGTTGGCCGACATCGCCGTGGCCATTACCGCGCCGGTGAGCAGAAATGCCGCCCGCCCGGTAAACATCTGGGTGCTTAAGTAGGCAACCACCACCATCATCACCGCTACGGCAATACTCAGCAGGCCATCGCGCTCCATGTTGGGGCTAATACGCTTGCACAGCTCGTTATAAACCACCCAGCCGCCTAGCAGGAACCCAAGCGCCAGCAGGTTCGCCTGCCAACCGGTGAGGTTAGCCGCCCAGGCCCAGTTACTGTCCGGATTCACTAAGTAGAAACCGGGGTTCACCATGTAGAGAATGACGAACAGCGCAAAACCCGATAGCCACGTCGTATAGGCTTTCCAGAACGACCAGTGCAGGTCGTTGGGCAGCTTGGCCGGGGCCGTGGCATATTTCTGGTTATGATAGAAACCGCCACCATGCACAGCCCACATCTCGCCAAAAACACCCTTTTCACGATCTTCAGCGGCTTTGGGAGTGCGCAGGCCATTATCCAGCATTACGAAGTAGATCGACTCGCCGATCCATGCAATCGCTGCGATCACGTGTAACCAGCGCAGCAGTAGATTCACAAACTCGATGATATACGCTTGCATGCCTAGTCCTCTTAGCTACCACGGTAAGTGGAGTAGCCGTAGGGCGAAAGCAGCAACGGTACATGATAGTGCTGGCTTGCATCGGCCACGCCGAAGCGCAGCGGAATAACGTCTAAAAAGCGCGGTTCAGCGGCTTCTACCCCTTGAGCGCGCAGATAGTTTCCAGCGTGGAACACAAGCTCATACTCGCCTGGCATTAGCGCATCGCCTTTTAAAATGGGGGCATCGCAGCGGCCATCGCTATTAGTGACGGTGGTGCCTAAATGCTCGCGGCTGCCGTCCGCTAGCCGAAAAACCTCAATGGTAATGCCTTGGCCGGGCTGTCCTTTGGCGGTATCCAGCACGTGGGTAGTTAAGCGTCCCATCGTCACTCCTTACATTGGCGGGGTTATTGGTGTTATGGATAGATGTTATGTGTAGAGTTTGACCTATTGGTCAAAGAGTACCGTTGATGCTATTTATTGTATACAGCATTTCCCTTTTCGCACGCCTGGAGAGTTTTTGTGTCGACTGCTACCCCACTCACATTATCCCCTACCCCCAGCCAATGCAGCCTGGAAGACTTCGTCGCCCACTATGGCGATGTGTATGAGCACTCGCCCTGGGTGGCAGAAGCCGCTTGGCACCAGGGCCTGCGTCCTAAACATGACAACCCTGACGCGCTAGCCGAACTGATGGGTTTAATGCTGCGTCAGGCAACGCCCGAGCAGCAGATTGCCGTTATTCGGGCCCACCCCGATCTAGCTGGCAAGGCCGCACTGGCGGGAGAGTTAACGCACGACTCCACCAGCGAGCAGGCAGGCGCAGGGCTCGACCAGTGCTCACCAGAAGAATTTGCCCGCTTTGAACAGCTCAATCAGGCTTATAAAGAGAAATTCGGCTTCCCGTTTGTGATTGCGGTGAAAGGGCTGGACCGCTACGACATACTCGCGGCGTTTGAAGAACGCCTGGAGAACGGATTAGCCCAGGAGCGTGAAACCGCGATTCAGCAAATTATTCGCATAGCGCGCTTTCGGCTCCGAGCACGCGCTAACGAGGCCTCGCTATAATCGCCACGCCTCCTACTAACCAAAAAAACATGCTAAGTAACAAGTACGCAAAAAAATGCCGCGTCCTGGAATAATTCCAGGCGCGGCATCTTTTCACTCAAGCGGGATAATTACTGCTTGGCAGTCTCTACCGCTTTCTTGGTCGTTTCTTCGGCCATTTTCTGGCTGTCTTGCATGAAGCTCTGGCTGATAGAAGTGACTTTTTCAGAGTCGCCTTTCATGCGCTCCATCAGATCGGCAGCAGTTTTTTGCTGGCTCTCCATCGCTTTTTTGAAGCTGTCCGCGTCTTTTACGTCTAACCATGTGCGCGCTTGGGCAATGGTCATGTCGGAGTAGGCACGGGCTGCATCCATCTGCGCGCCGACCAGCTGCTCGTAGTAGTTCAGTGCCGCCAACGTGTAGGAACGCATGGGGGACACGAATACCGACTCGAACTGCTGACTGGTTTTCTCTGCGGCCTTGTTCATCACGTAATCTCCTTGAGTGAGCTAGCGATTCGACCCGCGCCGAGGCAGGCCGGTAGTGGGCGTTTGCCGTTGCTACCCACAAAGCTAGCAGCGATTTTTGTGCAGCGCAACATGATTTTCAACATGCTGCGCTTGCCACACTTTCGCCCACTCAAAGACCAGAAAAAGCCGTTGGATTAACGGTTGCCAAACAGATGTTTACGAGCTTCATCATCCATCGTGATGCCCGCTTGGGGATTGATATCTTCCACTAGCGCGTAGGCTTTACGCACCGCCGGGCGTTGCGATACCTCTTCGAACCAGCGTTCAAGATCGGGGAACTCTTCCAAGGTTTGACGCTGCTTCTCCCAGGGCACAATCCAGGGGTAGATCGCCATATCCGCAATGGAGTAGCGGTCGCCGCCAACATAATGCTGCTGAGAGAGTCGTTGATCCAGCACGCTGTAGAGCCGGTTGGTCTCGCGTATATAGCGCTCTATGGCGTACTCAATTTTCTGCGGTGCGTAGTGGCAAAAGTGATGGTTCTGGCCCGCCATAGGGCCAAGCCCACCCACCTGCCAGTGCAGCCACTGCAGTACTACATAGCGTTCTCGCCCTTCTGCTGGCAGAAATTGCCCTGTCTTATCGGCGAGATATTCAAGAATCGCACCTGATTCAAACAGCGCCATCGGCTGGCCGCCGTCTTGGGGGGAGTGGTCAACAATGGCGGGAATGCGGTTATTAGGAGCAATGGTTAGAAACTCAGGGTCAAACTGCTCGCCGCGGCCAATGTTAACGGGCTTAACACGGTAAGCCAGCTTTGCCTCTTCAAGCATGATGGAGATTTTATGGCCATTCGGGGTTGTCCAGTAATACAGGTCAATCATTGCCATCTCCTTTCACACTAACGGACTACGCCGTTAGTGTTGCCTGTGGGTGTTAGGCGGCCATGGCCGCCTTACCTGTTATAGATCACGAATCGTCATGGCTTGGCCAGCGGCTGCATCATGCACCTCTAGCATACGCGCAAACCACGCTGCTACAGGGTCACTTTCTTCCACGAGCGGCTCGGTAGAAACGGTATAGGCCCACATCATGCTGCCAAACAGCAAGTAATCCGCACCGCTGGGCGTTTCACCATCCAAAAATAGGCTCTCTTTCAGTTGAGCGCTTACCGGTACTAGTGCCTGTTTAAGCTGCTGACGCCCCTGCTCCGGATTGCTGACGGCTTCTAAGGTAGCGCCAAAACGCGCCTCCCGGGTTTTACGGAAGTAAGCGCGGTCATCAGGGTGAATCGCCTCTAGGAGATCTAACACCACAATCTTGAACAGCGCAGGCGTAATGCTTCGCTCTACCAGCTGTTTAAAAAACATCACGCGCTGAAGGCTTACACCCTCGCCCAGCACCGGGGCTTCGGGGTAGGCGCGGTCCAGATAGCGCATGATCTCGAAGCTATCGGTCACTACCGTGTCGCCATCGGTCAACACGGGTACTTTGTCGTAGTTGGCAAACGCCAGCGCCTCTTTTTCTTGGAAACGCCAGGCTACTGTTGTGTAGTCCAACCCTTTATGGGCTAGCGCCATACGTACCCGCCAGCAATAAGGCGAAAAGCGTAGGCGCTCATCACGGCCGCACAGGTCATAAAGTGTTATTGCCATATTGTTAGTTCTCTTTTTTACAGGGGTCAATCCGCCACCTACAGTGAGTCTAAGTGGTTAGCGACACAAGCGACGTTAGTAACCCACCGCGCGAAGGCCTGCTGCACTGTCTATTAGTCTAATGACTGTTGCTGTATTAACACTCTGATGCAATGTTTAAAACACCTTAAAAACAACACGTTAAATTAAAACGACCGCTTAAATCATGCTCAAAACGGCCCACATCAACTGGTAAGACCAATTTTCCAATGTAGTCATTCAGCCCGCCTAACCGTATCTTTCAAGCTGACCCAACTATCATTGAAATGACAAGTTGGCTACTGCGGAGCACACCAAATCAATAACAAGGGGCCGTTCCTCCCATGAATGAAACTATACTCGCTCTTCTGGCATTTCTGCCGCTGTTGCTCGCCGGGATTTTGCTCGTAGGCTTTAAAGTCCCGGCCAAGATAGCGATGCCGATTGTCTTCCTCACGGCGGCCATTATTGGCCTAACCGCCTGGGATATGTCGTTTAGCCGCGTGGCGGCATCCACCGTACAGGGGCTTATCCAGACCGCTGGCCTGCTGTGGATTATCTTCGGCGCGATCTTACTGCTCAACACGCTTAAACACTCAGGCGGCATCACCGCGATTCGTAACGGCTTTTCAGGCATCAGCCCTGACCGCCGTGTACAAGCGCTGATTGTTGCTTGGCTGTTTGGCTGTTTCATTGAAGGCGCGTCTGGTTTTGGCACACCTGCTGCCGTTGCAGCCCCGCTAATGGTAGCGCTGGGCTTCCCGGCTCTGGCGGCGGTGGTCGTGGGTATGATGATCCAATCCACGCCAGTGTCGTTTGGCGCCGTGGGTACGCCTGTTGTGGTGGGTGTGGGTAGCGGCTTAAACCGTGCCGACATTACCGCGCAGCTAGAAGCGAACGGCTCTACTTGGGACGTGTTTTTCCAGCAGGTGACCAGTTCGGTGGCGATCACCCACGGTATCGTGGGTATTTTGATGCCGCTAATCCTCGTACTGGTAATGGTGCGCTTCTTCGGTGCCAACCGCTCTTGGAAAGAGGGGCTCTCGATTGCACCATTCGCCATCTTCACGGGTGTCTCTTTCGTGGTGCCTTACATGCTGGTGGGCGTGCTGCTTGGGCCGGAATTCCCTTCCATGATTGGCGCGATGGTGGGCTTAGCGATTGTGGTGCCTGCTGCACGTAAAGGCTTCCTGCTGCCCAAAGATACCTGGGACTTCCCAGAATCGACCGCTTGGCCGGATGAGTGGATCGGCAACCTGCAAATCAAGCTTGACGATGTGGCCGGTAAAGCACCGATGTCGACCTTTAAAGGTTGGGTGCCTTACGTACTGCTCGCTCTGTTCCTGGTAGCCTCACGCACCATCGAGCCGCTCAAAGCTGCGTTAACCTCCATCAACCTGAACTGGGCCAATATCTTCGGCGAAGCAGGCGTGAGCGGTGGCATCCAGCCTCTCTACCTGCCCGGCGGTATCATCCTAGCGGTCGTGCTGGTGACCTACTTCCTGCACCGCATGAACCCGCGCCAGCTAAGCGCTGCAGTATCCGAGTCGACCAAAACCATTTTTGGTGCGGGCTTCGTCCTGATCTTCACTGTGCCGATGGTACGTATCCTGATCAACTCCGGCGTCAACGGCGCGGACCTGGTCTCGATGCCCGTCATGATGGCGCAAGCGGTGGCTAACGGTGTGGGCGGCATCTACCCGTTCTTTGCGCCTGCCGTTGGGGCGATGGGTGCCTTTATTGCAGGCTCCAACACGGTGTCTAACCTAATGCTGGCGGAGTTCCAGTTCAGCGTTGCCGAAACGCTGGGGCTGTCCACAGCCATGATGGTGGCACTGCAAGCCGTGGGTGCTGCCGCAGGTAACATGATCGCAATTCACAACGTCGTGGCGGCGTCGGCTACTGTTGGCCTACTCGGCCGCGAGGGCACCACCATTCGTAAAACGATCATCCCGACTATTTATTACCTAGTCTTTGCTGGCATTATCGCGCTGATCGCGTTTTATGTCCTTGGTGTTACTGACCCGTTGATGTAAAGGGCCTCTTTACCTCATTGGTCATCACCCGCTGGGTAGCCCTAGGGCTACCCAGCACTATATTAAAAAGATGTATTTTACCTGACCGACCACTCCTCAAGTACTTTATGAAAAACAATTCCAAAACCACTCATACGTTATGGAAGCATTTTCCATAAAGTGATTAGATAGCCATCTATCCTCCTCATCCATAGGAGTTAACATGAATATCCTTTTCGACGAGCGCCTCGATGGCGAGCTTGTCCACCGTGATAAAGCTGACGTACTCAGCGACCTGCAAGGCGCTGTCCCCTCTTTGACGCTATTGCATCGTGAGGAGGATTTACGTCCTTTCGAGTGCGATGGCCTCGCCGCCTATCGCGTGCTGCCCATGTTGGTGGCCCTGCCGGAAACGTTGGAACAGGTCGAGGGCCTGTTAAAGCGCTGCCATGCACTGGGCGTACCCGTGGTGACCCGGGGCGCAGGCACCGGCCTTTCCGGCGGCGCACTGCCGCTTGAGCAGGGCGTGCTGCTGGTCATGTCGAGGTTCAACCAAATTATTACCGTTGACCCCGACGCGCGCATTGCCCGCGTTCAGCCTGGGGTGCGCAACCTTGCCATTTCCGAGGCGGCCGCCCCTTACGGGCTCTACTACGCCCCCGACCCCTCCTCACAAATTGCCTGCTCGATTGGCGGCAACGTGGCTGAAAATGCAGGCGGCGTGCACTGTCTGAAGTATGGTCTTACCGTGCATAACGTCATGCGCGTGGATGTCCTGACCATTGAAGGCGAGCACATGACGCTGGGCTCTGAAGCCCTGGATGCCCCCGGTTTCGACCTTCTGGCTTTGATGAACGGTTCAGAAGGCATGCTTGGGGTGGTCACGGAAATCACCGTGAAGCTGCTGCCCAAGCCACAAACCGCCAAAGTGCTGATGGCCAGCTTCGATGATATCGAAAAAGCGGGCCGCGCGGTGGGCGACATCATTGCCGCAGGCATTATCCCCGGTGGCCTGGAAATGATGGATAAGCTCGCCATCAAAGCCGCCGAAGATTTCATCAAGGCAGGCTACCCCGTGGAAGCCGAAGCCATTCTGCTCTGTGAGCTGGATGGTGTGGAAGCCGACGTGGACGACGACTGCGAGACCGTGCGCCGCGTACTGGAAAAGGCCGGAGCCACTAACATTCAACAGGCGCGGGACGAAGCCGAGCGCGCCAAGTTCTGGGCCGGGCGCAAGAATGCCTTCCCTGCCGTAGGCCGCATGTCGCCGGACTACTACTGCATGGATGGCACCATTCCCCGCCGCGAGCTGCCGCGCGTGTTGAAAGGCATTGCCGCACTTTCAGAAGAGAGCGGCCTGCCCGTGGCCAACGTCTTCCACGCGGGTGACGGCAATATGCACCCGCTGATCCTGTTCGATGCCAACAAAGAGGGTCAGCTTGCCCTGGCGGAAGACGTAGGCGGCAAGATCCTGGAGCTGTGCGTGGCCGCCGGTGGCTCGATTACTGGCGAGCATGGCGTAGGTCGCGAAAAAATTAACCAGATGTGCAGCCAGTTCCAGCCCGATGAGCTGACGGTCTTCCACGCGTTGAAAGCGGCCTTCGACCCCAAACGGCTGCTCAACCCAGGGAAAAATATTCCCACCCTGGCGCGCTGTGCCGAATTTGGCGCGATGCATGTGCATAACAACGAGTTACCGCATCCAGAACTGCCACGCTTCTGATGCTATAAGGATCGACCATGACCGAACTAGCGATACACGCTGACCAGGATATCGCCAATGAGCTGTGCGAACAGGTTCGTAGCGCCTACCACGACCGCACCCCGCTACGCATTGTAGCGGGCAACACCCGGGCCTTTTATGGCCGCCCGGTGGAAGGCACGGAACTCAATGTCGCAGCGCATAGCGGCATCGTCTCTTACGACCCTATCGAACTCGTCGTCACGGTACGGGCAGGCACCCGCCTGAGCGCGCTGAACGCGGCACTGGCAGAAAAACATCAAATGCTGCCTTTCGAGCCGCCCATTTTTGGCGACGCCAGCACCATTGGCGGCGCGGTGGCCACCGGCATGTCCGGCCCTCGCCGCCCTTGGGCAGGTGCCGCACGGGATTTCGTGCTGGGCACCCGGGTGATCACCCAGGAAGGCAAACTGCTGCGCTTTGGCGGCGAAGTCATGAAAAACGTGGCGGGCTATGACCTTTCTCGCATGATGGCAGGTGCCCAGGGCACGCTAGGCGTGCTGGCCGATATCTCATTTAAGGTGCTGCCTATTCCCACCGCCAGCCACAGTCTGCGCCTTGAAATGGGCTTGCAAGATGCTTTAGCGAAGCTCTCTGAGCTTGGCCGCCAGCCGCTGCCTATCACGGCTGCGGCATGGCACGCGGGCGAGCTGTTTATTCGGCTGGAAGGCGGTGAAAGCTCCGTCAAGGCCACGAAAGAGCGCCTGGGCGGTGAAGCGCTCTCTGCGGATTTCTGGCAACAGCTGCGTGACCAGCAGCATGGCTTTTTCAGCCTCAACGAAGGGCAAGCACTGTGGCGCCTCTCGCTACCGCCCCATACCCCAGCGCTAGAGCTCGCCGTTGATGAAAGCGATATCTTCTATGATTGGGGCGGCAGCCAGCGCTGGGTGAAAACCGCACTGCTCGCAGACACGCTGCGCGATGAATGCCAGAAGGCCGGTGGCCACGCTACCTGCTACACCCCGCATGCCCAAGGGGGCGCGGAGTCACCGTTTACTCCGCTGAATGCTGTGGTCGAGAAGTACCACCGCAACCTGAAGGCCGAGCTGGATGCCCACGGCATTTTCAACCCTGGTCGTCTTTATGCGGCATTTTAATCAGGAGAGCTGACATGCAGACGCACTTTACCGATGCCGACCGCCAAAAACCGCATATTCAGGAAGCCGAGCGCATTCTACGTACCTGTGTGCACTGTGGCTTTTGTAACGCCACCTGCCCCACTTACCAGTTGCTGGGCGATGAGCGAGACGGGCCTCGCGGGCGTATCTACTTGATGAAAGAGCTGCTGGAGAGCCGCGATGACGATGACCAAGTCACCGAAGAGACTCGCCTGCACCTAGACCGTTGCCTAACCTGCCGCAACTGCGAAACCACCTGCCCCTCCGGCGTGGAGTATCACAAGCTGCTGGATATTGGCCGTGCGGAAATCGACCGTCGTGTGCCGCGTTCAGCGGCAGAACGGGCTCAGCGCTATGCGCTGCGCAAAATGCTGGTCGACCCGAAACGCTTCAAAGCGCTGCTGGCCCTGGGGCAAACCTTCAAGCCTCTAGTGCCCGGCAAACTGCGTAGCAAAATGCCGCCCGCACCGGTCGATGCAGGCCAGCGACCCGACAGCCAGCGCCATGCCCGCAAGGTATTGATTCTAGAAGGCTGCGTGCAGCCGGGCCTGTCGCCCAACACCAACGCAGCCACGGCACGCCTGCTCGATCGTTTGGGCATTAGCGTCACACCGATTAGTGAAGCTGGCTGCTGTGGTGCTATCGACTTTCACCTCAATGCCCAAGAGGCGGGCCGCGAGCGGATGCGCGCCAATATCGATGCCTGGTGGCCGCAAATCGAGCAGGGCGCGGAAGCCATCGTGCAAACCGCCAGCGGCTGCGGCGCCTTCGTCAAAGAGTATGCCGACATGCTCAAGGACGACCCCGCCTACGCTGAAAAGGCCAAAAAAGTCAGCGCACTGGCAAAGGATATCGTCGAAATACTGCGCGACGAGCCGCTGGAAGCGCTGCAGCTTAAAGAGCACCAGCGTTTAGCGTTCCACTGCCCCTGCACGCTGCAGCACGCCCAGAAGCTCAACGGCGCAGTGGAAGGCGTGCTTAGCAAACTCGGCTTTGCACTCACGCCCGTGAAAGATGCCCACCTGTGCTGCGGCTCGGCGGGCACCTACTCGGTGACACAGCCAGAGCTCGCCACTCAGCTGCGCGATAACAAGCTGAATGCGCTAGAAGCAGGCAACCCTGAGGTGATTGTGACCGCCAACATCGGCTGTCAAACGCATCTGGCCAGTGCCAACCGCACGCCGGTACGCCACTGGGTAGAAGTCGTAGACGCTGCCCTGGTATAACCCTGTGCACTCGCTGCGCTTTCACAACGTATTAACGGTTGGGCGCAGCGCTTTAATCCCTATGATAAGAAGGATCCTTTGATGCAAACCAAAGCTGTTTTAGGCCAAGCCGACGTTATCCAAGTCCTCGATGCCGCACAGAAAGAAGCTGACAACAACAGCTGGCCGGTCACCATCGCCGTCACCGACGATGGCGGCCACCTGCTGGCACTGCGCCGTTTAGACGGTGCTGCCCCGTTCAGCGCCGATGTCGCTACCCAAAAAGCGCGTAGCGCGGCCCTGGGTCGTAAAGAGACCCAAGTGTTTGAAGAGATGATTAACGGTGGCCGCACGGCGTTTGTCTCTGCGCCGCTACAGGGTCTGCTATCTGGCGGCGTGCCGATCATCGTGGATGGCCAAGTCGTCGGCGCTGTTGGCATCTCTGGCGTCAAGCCAGATCAAGACGTGCAAATTGCCAAAGCAGGCGTCAGCGCAATCGCCTAACACTTCCATAGTAAGTAACCTGAATCCGTGAGACCGGCCCCCGGAAGCACTTCTAACCCACTGACCTGCATGGCAATATAGCCATTATCGCCATTCACCCAGACAGTGCCATGCCCAACATAAAGTTCCGCGCCAGTCGCCGCACCCTCACCAGCCACGCCGGGCTGTCCATCATCGGGCAATGCTTCGAGATCGCTGGCGTCGACAGCATCGACAGCCGCTTCCCCACCACGCTGGGCATGCGCACCAGTGACGTGATCAAGAGCTACCTGGGCCTGCTGTGTCTGGGCATGAGCGACTATGACGCTGTCGAGAACTTCCGCCGCGACAAGCCCTTCCAACAACTGCTGACCCTGCAGAAGGT
>NZ_FODB01000066.1 GCF_900110265.1 Vreelandella aquamarina
TTGATGACCAAGCTGGACTACAAGGCCAGGGAGCAGGGCAAGCATCTGGTCAAGATTGACCCGTGGTTTGCCAGCTCCAAGACCTGCCATGTCTGCCAGCACAAGATGGACGCCATGCCGTTGAACGTCCGGTCGTGGGAGTGCCCCGCCTGCCACACACAGCACGACCGGGACATCAACGCGGCGCTGAACATCAAGCATCAAGGCATTATCGAGCTGAAGGCGGAAGGGCTGTCCGTCTCTGCCCATGGAGGCTTGCGTAAGTCCGGCACATCGTCGGCAGCTGCCTGAGAAGTGGGAAGCCTCGCCCGTGGCGCGTCAGCGCGTAGGGCGGGGAGCAGTCACCAATGGTGCGTAGCTCCTGTTCGATAGGACGCGCGACCAAGGCTTCGATTTGTTCGGGAGTCGCCCCTGGGTACGGTGCCAGCACGGTGGCAATCCGCGCGACAAGGTGTGGGTCTTCCGCCCTGGGAAGGGTCTGGATAGCCGATAGCCCCGCGACAATGAGCAAGCCAAGCGACAGCGCCAGCAGGCGGCGATTAAACAACCACTCAATGCGCTGCATGGGCCACTTCCTCACTGAGCGTGACCTGCTGCCCAGGCGTGATGCGGTGAGTGCCACTGCTAATTAATCGCATACCGGGGGCCAACGTGCCGCGCACAAAGGCGTCGTCGCCTTCAGTATGCAGCAGCTCTACGCTCGCCTGTGCCACACGGTAGCGCTCATTTTCCTGAGGTTCGGCAACCAGTACGTTCCACAACCCGCGGTCGGCGGCACGTAGTGCAGATAGTGGTACCCAGTAACCGCTAGCGGGCTCGGTAATTGAGTAGTTCAACTCGGCCAAATCACCAGGCACCGCGCGGCTGTTACTTGTCAGCGCCACCACCAGTGTTTGCGTGCGGCTGTCGCTATCCACCTGGGGCAGGCGAGCGAGTACCTCACCCGTAATTGGCTGGCCATTTACGTGCAGCGTCACAGACTCCCCCATGGTGAACGTCGCCGCTAGCCGGGCTGGCAAGCCAAGGTGCGCTTCTAAGTGGCGGGTATCCACGATATCGAAAGCCGCCGTGCCGCTGCTCATCAAGCTGCCCACATCAATATGGCGCTCTACCACCCGCCCAGCGAAGGGGGCTTTTAGGGTGCTGTCTTCTAAGTCAGCCGTGAGACTATCGCGCTCGGCCGCTAGGGCAGCGAGTCGCGCTTGCAGGGTTAAGCGGTCGGTGCGGGCTTGGTCCAGCGCCGTGCGGCTAGCAAAGTTACTCTGATTGAGCTGCGCTTCGCGTTCTTCCTGGCGCTGGGCAAGGGCCAAGCTGGCACGGGCTTCTTCGCTGCGCGCCGCCACTTCGGCTAAACGGCTCTCCAAGCGGCGGGTATCCAGACGGGCGAGCACCTCCCCTTGTTCAACCGCATCTCCGCGCTCGGCCAGTACGGCTTCCACCCGCCCCGCTGGTTCAAAAGCCAACGACACCGACTGGCGCGCCACCACCCGACCGGTTAAGCGCACTTCCCGCCTCAACGCATCTGCCTCGGCAAGCGGAATGGTTGCCACCTGTAATAAAGCGTTATCTGCCCCCTGCTGGCGTGCCTGCTGGGCACTACTGTGCTGGCTGGTTAGCAGGAGTATTACCACAACGGTAGCGCCTATCATCAGCAGTGCCGCCAGCATGCCGCGCAGCCGATGCCCCCAGGAAGTGTTTAACGTGCCCATGTTGGCCTCAAATGATTTATTCTTGAACGATAACGTTCACTATAATATGTGTACGCCACCGTTCAATAATTATTTATGCTTGGGCAGAGGTTAATTGCATGACAGACGCTCAACCGCCGTCATCTGACCAAAAACGCAGCGCGGGCCGCCCTAAAGATATGGCCAAACGTAATGCGATGATGGACGCTGCGGCGTGCCTGTTTTTCCGTAATGGCTTGGAGGCCGTCACCATGGAGGCCGTTGCGCGGGAGGCAGGCGTTTCCAAAGTAACGGTGTATGGGCACTTCACGTCTAAGGAAGCGCTGTTTGGCAGCGTGATTCGGCGGGAAACCGCGACGATTCGGCAAGGGTTGGAACAGCTCCCCGACACCCACGACGCGGTACGCCAGTCGCTCATTGAAGTAGGCATCGGCATGGTGCGCTTTTTACTGGAGCCCCATGTATTGGCGGTCGAACGGGTGATGAGTCAGCAGGGCGAGCAGCACCCCAAGCTGTTACAGGCTTTTTTTGAGGCAGGCCCCTGGGCTATTAGCCAGTGGCTGCGGGAAAAACTGGAAGGACTGGCCAGCGCAGGCCACCTCACCCTGCCCGCCCCCGCTCTAGCCGCTGATCAACTCTGCAGCATGTGGCAGGGGATGCTGACCAAAGAAGTCCGTATGGGCGTACGCCCACCGCCCACGGATGACGAGCTAAAGCGCCAGATCACCAGCGCTGTAGACGTGTTTTTAATGGCGTATGGCCGACGTTGATGCTCAGGCTATCGGCGTTCTAATACGCCGATTAGTTCAGGTATTGATAGTTGCTGATCTTCCACCGATTGGTATAAATCTCGAACGACTTTGGCAATACCACCTTCCACAGCTAAGTCGTGGGTCATTGTGTGGTAGTAACCGAGATCCTTGCTTGCATTGGCAATCGTAAACCTGAATCCAGAAGGGTCATTGTCAGCAATATAAGGGCGCAACCGCTCAAGCACGACCCCCCCACCGCCGCCTGCACCAAGCACATCAAGCAAAGCATTATCACTGATGCCTGCTTTACGTGAAGCGGCAGTGGCTTCCGCCAATACCGCAGAAAAGCCCAGCGAAACAAAATTGTGCAACAGCTTAAGAGTGTGTCCCGCACCAACTTCGCCTGCATAGGCAATATTTTCGGCAAAACCCTGCAGCAGAGGCAGCATTTCATCGAACAGCGCCTTTGGCGCGCCAACAATCAAGTTAAGCCGCCCTTCTGCTGCTTCTTTAGGCGTGCGTGTCATGGCGGCATCCATAAAGCGTCCGCCTGCCTCCGTGACTCTGACAGCGACTTTTTCTGTCGAACTAGGTAGAGCAGTGGAGCAATCTACGATAACACTGCCAGGGACTAGCCCTTCTAATACGCCATTGGGTTCAAACAACACGGCTTCTACTTGAGGCGAGCCAGTAACGCACAGAATCACCACCTCTGCGCTCTGTGCCACCTCCCGACCAGAACTCAGCGCACTGGCGCCAGCGGCCACTAGATCATCCACTGGCTGATTACCTGGGTGTTCAAGAAAACATACCTGATAGCCAGCACGTAGCAGGCTGCTGGCGATCCCGTGGCCCATCAGGCCTACGCCGACGACGCCTATTTGGCGAGATGTTGTCATTATAATAACTCCTTTTACGTAGATGTCCGTGCTAGCCGTGCTTGATAGCGATAGTCTTGATACGTGTATAGCTTCTCAGCCCTTCAAAGCCCTTTTCCCGACCATGTCCTGAACGTCCAACACCACCAAAGGGAAGCTCTACGCCACCGGCAGCTCCGTAGTTATTGATGAACACTTGGCCACTGCGGATACCTTTTGCCAAGCGTAGCTGACGTCCGCCGTCGCGAGTCCAAATACCGGCACACAGGCCAAAATCGGTGGCATTAGCGAGTGCAAGCGCTTCGGCTTCATCCTCGAACACCTGCACCACCAGCACGGGGCCAAACAGCTCCTCCCGAAGCACTTCATGCCCATCCGGAATATCGGTCAACAGTTGAGGCAGCACGAAATGGCCTCCGGATGGTACGCTCGACGTTAGTTTTCCTATAGCCGCGACGCGAATGCCATCGGCTTTGGCCGCCGACAAACGTTCTTCCAGCTTAGCTTTTTGGCGCGCGTTGATTAATGGACCACAGTCGGCATCGGCTTCACCGGTATCACAGCGCAGGGCGTTAAAGCGCTTGCATAGATTATCAATTACGTTATCAGCGATTTCACGCTGTACTAGCAGACGGCTACCTGCGGAACAGGTCTGACCAGCATTCTGGATAATCCCACGTACCACCGCAGACAGCGCTTCCTCCAAATCTGCATCGGCAAACACGAGTTGAGGCGATTTCCCACCTAGCTCCAACGTGACCGGCACATGGTGCTGCGCGGCCGCTTGGGCAACATGTGTGCCGGTTTCAGGTGAGCCGGTAAAGGAGAGGTGGTCAATCTGAGGATGGGCAGCCAGCGCCGCGCCCGCTTCAAACCCTAGCCCCGGCACTACATTGAGTGCACCAGGGGGCAACCCATGCTGTACCGCCAGTTCCGACATGCGCAGCACGCTCAGGCAGGCATCTTCGGCGGGCTTAAGCACGATAGTGTTACCTGCGGCGAGTCCAGCCGCCACGCAGCGCCCGAAAATTTGAGAGGGATAGTTCCAAGGAATAATTTGGGCACACACACCGTAAGGCTCGCGCAGTGTCATTACCGCGAAGTCGGTTTCAAAGGGAATGGTCTCACCGTGAATCTTGTCCGCCGCCCCACCATAAAAGCGAAAATAGCGTGCACAGGCGGATATATCCCCTTTGGCTTGGGTCATGGGCTTACCGGTATCGGCGCACTCGAGCTGTGCTAGCTGTTCATGATGTGCCTCGATCACATCGGCAAAGCGCAACAGCCATTCGCTGCGCTTACGAGCAGACCAATGAGCCCACTCGCCTAACTGTCCGGAAAAGGCCAGCCGTGCTGCTTTTACTGCTGCATTTACCTCCTCCACTTGGCTACGTGCAATGCGCGCCAATGGCTCTCCAGTGGCAGGGGCCTCTACCTGTAACGTAGCCGTCGTCTTTATCCACTCTCCACCAATCAGTGCCTGCTGCGGTGGAAAGGTCATTAAATGTGACATTTATCACTCCTTTATTATCTTTATTAAATGTAATGTCTTTTCTATCCGTAGAAGATATTCACTAATCCCATTGAAATCCAAGGCATATAAGTAATCGCCATCAAACACGCCAGCACTACTAGCACAAAGCGCACCAGCCACGGCAGCATTTGATCAATGGAGATTTTGGCAACAGCGCAAGCCGCAAAAAGATTCACCCCAAGAGGCGGCGTAATCATGCCCAGCGCTAAGTTGACCACCATTACCAAGCCAAAATGGACAGGATGGATACCAAACTGAATCGCGATCGGCGTGAGTATCGGGGCCAGAACTAAAATCGCGGCCGATGTTTCAATGAACATGCCGACAATTAGCAGCAGTGCATTCACAACCAGCAAAAACATCATCGGGCTTTCAATGGTGTTGGTGACCAACGTGGCAATTTGTGCCGGTAAACCTGTGCGGCTTAACAAAAAGCTAAACAGCGCGGCCGATGCAATAATCAACATCACCGCCGCCGTTGAGATCACGCTTTGGCGCAAGATAGGCCCTAGGTCAGCAAGCTTTAATTCGCGGTAATAGAACGCGCCCACAATGAGTGCGAAAAACACCGCCACGGCCGACGCTTCAGTGGGGGTAAAAATCCCTCCGTAAATACCGCCGATCACCACCACCGGCATCAGCAGCGCCACCCAGGCACGCTTAAGCGAAATCATAAAACCGGTGCTGTCTTTGTAATCATCTTTACCGTAGCCACGCACTTTACAGAACAGGTAAAGAAAGATGATAAGCGCCATACCAATCAAAATGCCGGGCCCAATACCTGCCAGAAACAGCTGCCCAATGGAGGTATCGGTACTCACGCCATACAGAATCAGCGGAATAGAAGGGGGAATCAGCACGCCCAGTTCCGCCGATGACGCCTGAATAGAGGCCGCTAGCGGTTTGGGATAGCCGTGCTTAACCATGGCTGGAATCAGAATGGCACCAATGGCAAAGGTTGTGGCCACGCTGGAGCCGGACACCGCGGCAAACATCATGCACGTTAAGACGCAGGACATGGCAAGGCCGCCTTGCACGCGCCCAACGATGGATTTTGCAAGGTCCACCAAGCGTTGTGAAATGCCCCCGGCGGCCATTAAATTACCCGCCAGAATAAAGAACGGTATCGCCATCAGCGGAAACTTATCGATACCAATAAACATCTGCTGTGGAACAAGTAATAATGGCAGGCGCGTAAAGAACTCGATGCCAATAATAGAAGCGAGCACGATAGAGATCGCAATCGGCACGCCAAAGGTAAAGAGCACGATCAGCGATAGTCCAATCACCATATTCATGAGGACGCTCCTTCTTTGGAACGCGACGCATGGGTGGACGTTGGCTCATCGGTCAGCACTTCGCTGTTTTCTGGCCCTACTTTCTCGCGGCCACTGAGCTGCGCGGCTAAACGGGCGATCACTGACACCATCGCAAAGCTAGCACCCATGGGAATCGCGGCATAGGCCCAGGACATGGAAATGTTCATGCCCGACATCACCTGGCTATTCACTCGCAGCGTCATTTGAATGCCGTAGTGCACTAACACGCCCAATACCAATAGGCAGCACAGCACAATCGCCATTTCCAGCATCATGAGCAGACGCGCAGGCATCCATTTATAGATGACCTCAACCGCCATCATATAGCCACCACGAAACGTAGCGGCAGCGGCCATAAACACACACCAAATCATGGACGTTCTAGATGCCACCTCGGTCCAGGTAGAGGGCGCATTAAACAAAAATCGCGTAAGCACCTGATAGAAGCTGAGCGTGACCGATATGACCAACATCAACATAGCAATCATCAGGGCAATACGGGTTAACTGATGCTCTAAACGAAGCAATACCGCTAGCATAAAAGGTCACCGTGCCTAGGCGGTCTCTGGCATCGCCAGAGACCGCAGTGAAGGAAGTGCTTAACAGTTGCCCGCTTTTTCACGGATGCGTTCTAGCATGTCGCTACCATACTGTGAGGTGAAAATTTCGTAGGCGGGTTCTACTGCCTGCTGGAAAGGAGCAGGGTCGATCTCTGTTCTTACTGTCATCCCATTGGCTTCCAACAGCGCAACCCCTTCCCGCTCAAGGCGCGATACTTCTTCGCGAGTGGCGTCTACCGAAGCTGCTGCGGCCTGCATAAACCAGTCACGCTCCTCTTCGCTGAGGCCATCTAGCAAGATCGGTGAGCCCAGTACGATGGCCGGTGAGTAAACGTGCCCGGTCAGGGAAAGGTAGTCCTGCACTTCCCAGAAGTTGGTGGCTACAATGACCGTAATCGGGTTTTCCTGGCCATCGACCGTGCCTTGTTGAAGCGCGGTGAATAGCTCCGGGAACGCCATCGGTGTTGGTCGTACGCCCATTTGGCGGAACGCTTCTTGGTGTACTGCGTTCTCCATGGTGCGGACCCGTAACCCTTCCGCATCCGCTGGGCTAGCAATTTCACGCTGACTGTTAGTGAGGTGACGGAAACCGTTTTCTGACCACGCCATACCGACCAAGCCATGATCGCTCATCTTCGCCAGCAGCTCGTCACCGATCTCGCTGTCCAGCACACAGCGGGCTTGGTCGTAGTTTTCAAACAGGAACGGCAAATCCAGCACGTAGGTTTCCGGCACAAAGTTACCCAGTGGGCCGCTAGAGGTAATCACCACATCCACGGTGCCAATCTGCAGGCCTTCGATCATTTCTCGCTCGCCACCGAGAGAGCCGGAGGCGTGCTCAGTGACCGTAAAGGCTCCGTCGGATAGACGTTCTAGTGTCTCTTTAAACGCCTCGGCACCTACCGAGTAGTGAGAGGTGGAAGAGAGCGTGTGCCCCAAACTGATATCCGTGGCTGCCTGAGCGTGCAGTGCAATGCTGGCCGTCGCCAGGGCGCTGATAGCAGTCACGAGTGCATGTCGAGTGAAGCGCTTGGTCATGATAAATCCCTCTTTATGTTGTTGTGAGGGTGAGTAGTGAAGGAGGCGTTGGCGTCTCCTTGTGGCGTTCTGCCCTATCGGCAGTGGGGTGAATCAGATGGGCAATAGCCGTTCATGGGTGCTGCTCAGCCATAAAGCTATCGATGATTTGGGTAAAGTCATCGTCGCCGACAAAGCCAAGCTGACTCGCTTTTGCAGTTTCAAAGCGGGCGGGCCAACTGGCGACAATGGCTTCGATACGCGGGTCGGGTGCATGTTTAACGAGCGCTAGGGCCTGCTCCCCGGCCGCCGTGCGAAGCGCTTCAAGCATAGCGGCGACGCTCACCGTAATGCCCGGCAGCATAAACGCGCGAAACGGTGCGAGTGCTTCACGAGGTACCTGGGCACCATGCTCCAGCGCATCGACCACTTTGCCCGGCGACATCACAAACATTTCAAGGGTGGTGGGCACAGGGCAGATGGCCTCTTCACCATTGAGCGGCTCACGCAAAATGCTGGAGGCAAAGCTGGAGGCCGCGGCATTTGGACGGCCGGGGCGGATCACGATGGTGGGCAAGCGAAGCACCAAGCCATCAATCTCGCCACGACGGCTGTAATCATTGATGAGCAGTTCGCACATGGCCTTTTGGGCACCGTAAGAGTTCTGCGGATGCAGGGCGGTCATGTCGTCAAGCACATCAGGCAGTGCGCCGCCATAGGCCGCCACGGAGCTAGCCATAATGAAGCGCGTGTCGTACATGCCACGGGCACGACAGCCTTCTAGCAATGACCGCGTAGCATCAAAATTGACACGCATACCGAGTTCTAAATCGGCTTCTGCGGCAGAGCTGACCACGGCCGCCAAGTGATAAATCACGTCAGGGCGCTGATCTAACACCTCGTCTAATGCGTGCGGCTGAGTAATATCCACTGCTCGCGACACCACAGTAATCGTGCCTGCTGAGGGCGACGGCGCTTCTACTTGGTCAATCAGCGTTAGCTGCGTGATCGATTGCTGACGCAGCTCACCACGCTGGATCAACTGCTGCGCGAGGCGCTGGCCCAAAAAGCCAGCGGCACCGGTAATGGCAATGTGCATGATGCGATTCCTAATGTTGCGTTGTTTTTGTATTAGTGAACGTATGTGCGACTGGCGCTGGCCAGAACAAGCTGCTTAATGCGTGATTAATCCCCACGGCGCTCCCCATCCTAGCCCCGCTCGTGTAGCCGTTTTGGGGTGGTATTCACACCCTACCCAACCGCGATACCCCAGCGCGCTTAAGCGTTCAAAAATAGCGGGGTAATGCACTTCGCCCACATTAGGCTCGTTACGATCAGGCACGCCGGCGATTTGAATATGGCCAATAGCGTTAAACTGACGCTCTAGGTGACGAATTAAGTCACCATCCATGATTTGGCAGTGGTACAGGTCAAACTGAAGTTTGAGGTTTTTGGCGCCCACCTCGTCAAGCACAGCCATGGCCTGCGTTTGGCGGGAAAGAAAAAAGCCGGGCATATCACGGGTATTTATCGGCTCAATCAGGACATCTTTGCCTACTTTTGCCGCCTCGTTCGCCGCAAAACGTAGGTTACTAATATAGGTGGTGTGATGCTCTGCTTGGATCGCGGCATCCGCGTTGTCAGGCAAAAGCCCTGCCATGGCATGAACCCGCGGGCAGTTAAGGGCCTCGGCATAGCTCAGCGCTGCGGTGACCGAATCACGAAACTCCGATTCCCGCCCTGGTAGGCTGGCAAGACCACGCTCCCCGGCTTCCCAATCCCCCGGCGGCAGATTAAACAGTACCTGCTCCAACTGGGCCTCTTTCAACGCGTGCTGCAAGTCACTCGCAGCAAACGCATAGGGGAATAGATACTCCACCCCTTTAAAGCCGGCCTCTGCAGCAGCGGCAAAGCGGTCGATAAAGGCGTGTTCGTTAAACAGCATGCTGAGGTTGGCGGCTAATCGAATCATGGGGCGCTCTTGTCGTTATGGGCGTTATTAAGTGCTTTGTTCAGTGCGTCGCTAGTCGCGTGGAAAACACGCTTCCAGTTCGGCGACCTGCTCTGGCGTCAGCCCTCGCGGGTTCTCGCCCCGCAGCAGCAGGTAAAGCTTGGCGGTCTCTTCCAGCTCTTCGGTGGCATACACCGCCGCTTCTAGATTTTTGCCTGCTACCACTGGGCCGTGGTTGGCCAGCAGTACCGCGCTATGCTTGCCCGCCAGGCCCCGCACTGCTTCACCCAGCTGGGGGTCGCCAGGAATGTGATAAGGCACCAGCGGTAACTTGCCCACCCGCATGACGTAGTAGGCAGTGAGTGGCGGAATACAGTCGCAGGGGTCTACCCCCGGCAAACACGACACCGCCACCGAATGAGTGGAGTGAAGATGCACAATGGCACCGGACTGCGGGCGCTCGGCGTACATAGCCATGTGTAAAAACTGCTCTTTGGTAGGTTTATCGCCACTGAGCAGTTGGCCGTGCGGGTCCAGATGGGCAATACGCGCGGGGTCCAGCCGCCCTAGGCAGGCGTTGGTGGGCGTCATCAGCCAGCCGCCATCGTCTAACCGCACGCTGATGTTGCCGCTGGAGCCCATGGTGAGGCCACGGTCGAACAGCGATTTGCCGAGCGTACTGATCTGCTCACGAAGACTGTTATGGTCATGGTGACGCAGGTGCACGCTCATGCCAGCACCTCAAACGCACGGGTAAAGAAATCCACGCCGCCAAAGTTGCCGGACTTGAGCGCCAGCGACAACGGCGCATCATGCCCAGGCAGAGGAGCTTGGGTCCAGGGCACGCCGGGGTCGATCTGCTCACCGATGCGCAGGGTCGTCACGCCTAACGCGGAGACCACTGCACCGGAGGTTTCGCCGCCCGCTACCAATAACCGGCCCACGCCTTCCTGCACTAACGTTACCGCCAACTGGCTTAATGCCTCTTCAACAAGGTGCCCTGCTCGCTCCACGCCGAGCGAGGCTTGCGCGTTTTTCACTTTTTCTGGATCGGCGGAGGCGTAAATTAATACCGGCGCGTTGTCGGATAGCCGCTGCCGCGCAAACGCAAGCGCCTGCTGGTGTTGCTGCTCTCCCTCTGCCAGCGCCAGCGGGTCAAGCGCGAAACCGCCGTCAGGATGCTTGGCCACGAAATCCGCCACTTGCGCTAGCGTGGCCCGTGAACAGCTACCTGACAGTACCAAAGCCCCGCCAGTAGCAGGCGCTAAACGCCCTGGCTCTGCAATGTCTTCCAGCCAACCCAGTGCGCGGTACTGAGCGGGCAGCGCTTGCCCCAGGCCAGAGCCGCCGGTGACAAGCACCATTGTCGCCGTGGCCTCGGACAGCACGTCCAAATCCTGCTCATCCAAGCTATCGCAGATCACATGGCGTACGCCTTGCTCGGCGAGCGTCGACAGATGAGAGCGGGTTGCCTCTGTCCCTTTGGCGAGTACGGCCCGGTTGGCCAAGCCCACCGGGTGTGGCGTTTGGCGGGAGAGCACACGGACCAAATCAGCATCCTGCATGGGGTTGAGCGGGTGGTGCTGCATGCCGCTGTCGTTCAGCAAACGGTCACCAACAAACAGGTGGCCTTGGTACACCGTGCGGCCATTAATGGGAAACGCAGGTACCATCACCGTTTGATGGGCATGAAGCCGTTCCAGCAAGGCATCGGCCACGGGGCCAATGTTGCCTTCGTCAGTGGAATCAAAGGTGGAACAGTACTTAAAGAACAGCTGGAGAGCGCCCTGCTCGCGTAGCCACTCAAGTGCTGCCAGAGAATCGGTCACGGCGTCTTGCACTGGGCAGGAGCGGGACTTGAGCGCGACAACGACCGCATCGACATCGTGCAAGTCCACCGCTTCTTGCGGCACGCCAATCACCTGTAGGCAGCGCATGCCGCCACGCACCAAGTTATTGGCGAGATCAGTGGCTCCGGTAAAGTCGTCGGCGATAGCGCCCAACACGATTCCCTGATGGCTCATTACTTCGCTCCCTCGGCATCGTTGGCCGCTTCTGGCAACGCAATGCCCGATAAGCGCTGATAAACCTTAATCACCGCTGAGTCATCTTCCCGCCCAAAGCCTGCGCCGCTGGCCGCAGTAAATTGCTGCAACGCGCTGGCAGCCACCGGTGTTGCGAGTGAAAGCTCGCGACCTGTTTGATGAACAATATTGAGGTCTTTGACGAAGATATCGACCGCTGACAGCGGCGTGTAATCACCGCTCAAGATATGCGGCACGCGATTCTCAAACATCCAGGAGTTACCCGCCGAATGGGTAATCACCTCATAAATCACCTCGGGGTCGAGTCCCATACGAATACCCAGCGCCATCGCCTCGGCCGCAGTTGCAATATGCACGCCCGCCAGCAGTTGATTCACCAGCTTCATACTGGAACCTACCCCTGGTGTATCGCCTAAGCGATACACTTTGGCCGCCATGGCATCTAATACCCGCTGCGCTTTGTTGAACACTTCCGGCTGACCAGAGGCCATTACCGATAAATCACCGCTTTTAGCCTTGGCAGCGCCACCGCTAATGGGCGCATCCAGCATCCACAACCCCGCCGCAGAAAGGCGCTCGCCTAGCTGCTTAGCTTGGCTGGGTGCCACGGTGGCGCATTGCAAGATCACGCTACCCGGCGCTAGGTGGGCAACCACGCCCTGTGCCCCGAAAAGCACCTCTTCAGCCTGTTGGCCATTCACAACAATCACCAACACAACGTCACAGTGGGCGAGCTCGGCGGGCGTTGCGACACTATTACCGCCAGCAGCGCTGAATACTTCGCGTGCACCGCTGGCAATGTCACAGCCGGTGACCTGAAAACCTTTGCTCAGTAGCGCAGTGGCAGTGCCCATACCCATGGCGCCTAAGCCAATCACGCCGACTTGCTGGGATTGCTGTTGATCTTGACTCACCTGCCGCTACCTCACTGTTGTTTTTAGCAGCCACGTTTAGCAAAGCTGCTCGAAGCTTTTATCATTGAATGGTAGCGCTGTCATGATAGCGCTACCATTCCTTTTAGATTATTCTTTTCGTCATCACAAGCTGAACAATAGGGGCGTTCGACCAATGTCTAGAGACTTTTCGCATGCTGCTAAGCAGCGTCGTCGCTCAGATCAAGTGACGCTCAGCCAAGTGGCTGAAGCTGCGGGCGTCTCACCGATCACTGCTTCTCGAGCGCTTAATCATCCTGAAAAAGTCAGCGAGCGCACGCGTAATAGCGTACTGAAAGCGGTTGAGCAGCTAGGCTATGTGCCCAACCTCGTGGCGGGCAGCCTCGCCTCTTCGCGCTCTAAACTGATTGCCGTCATCGTGCCTTCTCTGATCAACACGGTATTTGTTGAAGTTATCAAAGGCCTTCAAGAGACCTTAGAGGCAGAGGGGTATCAAATACTGCTGGGCAACACCGACTACGATCTAGACCGCGAATATCAGTTAGTGCGCACGTTCTTAGGCTGGTCATGCTCGGCGCTGATTACCGCTGGGCTACGCCATAATCAAGCTTGCCAGACGCTTCTGAACAATTGGGAGCATCCCATTATGGAAGTGATGGAGCTGGGCCAAGGTATGGACTTGAATGTTGGGCTAGACCACGTCGCAGCGGGACGCTGCATGGCGAAACACTTAGTCGATAAAGGCTATCGCCACATCGTTTATGTCGGGGCAAGAATGGCTCAAGACTACCGCGCTGGCATGCGCTATGAAGGTCATCAAGAGATGCTTCAATCAAACAAAATAGAGACACCTTTAATAGAACTCGACACGCTGGGCAGTCTACAAGCAGGTGCGGATAGCTTGACACAGGTGTTGACTCACTACCCCCATACACAGGCCATTCATTTTGCCAACGATGACCTCGCAGCGGGAGCCCTACTAGCCGCGCAACGACAAGGCCTTAGTGTGCCGAATGACATTGCAATTGCAGGATTCAATGGACTGCCACTAGGCCAGCATGTCACTCCTCAGCTCACCACCATTCTCTCACCTAGAGAAGAGATGGGCCGCTTAGCCGCCAAAGAACTTATACGGCGCCTAAGCGGCAAAAACGTCTACCGCCGCCAGCACGACGTGGGGTTTACGCTACAAGTGGGGGGGAGCACTTAAGCATGCAAGGCTTAAGCGGGCAGTGTCTAACAACACTGCCCCTAATCAGTCTTACACCCCCACCGGCCCACCATCACGCTTCTGAATCACCACGGTAGCCGCACGCGGGCGTACTTGACCACTCGCCGCCGCAGTGGCGTCTTGCACCAACGCACTAGCATCCGCTGGCCAGTTGCCGGGGTGCTGGATGTTGATGAACAGCGCGGTTTTATCTGGCGTGGCAAAGATGCCGGTAACTTCACAGCCGTTCGGGCCCACCGCAAAGCGTTTGAGCTGCTGCTGGTTGCTGCTGTTGATCACCGGCCCTGTACCGCGAATATCCTCTAACCCCTGGGGCACCACGGCCAATAGCTGGTCGTTGGTGTGCTCGGTAACGCCTTCATAGCCGTTGTCGGTCTGAATCCAGAGAATGCCTTGGCCGTCTTCACGCTCGTCGAACCACAGGCCATCGGGGCTGGCAAACTGGTTCATCTCGTTTAGCCCGGAGTGGTTATCCGCGTCATCGGCGGCTGCGCCAAACACAAACACCTCCCAGGTGAAGGCGTTGGGCAAGCGGCTCTCCCGCCAACGAATCACGTGCCCGGCCTCGTTATTGGCACGCGGGTTAGCGGCGTTCGCAGGGGCGGTAGCGAAGCCAACGCCCGGCTGGGTAAGATCGCTGCCGTCGTTGGTGAAGGTGGCATCGGTGCCCTCTTCACTGCGCTGGGTGTTATTGGTGAGCGTTAGATACACCTCACCCGAGGCCGGGTCTACCGTGGCCCACTCGGGACGGTCCATCGGCGTGGCGCCCAGCAGGTCGGCGGCATCGCAGGTGTTGATGATGATGCCTGCCAAGTCGTTCTCGGCCAGGCCAAGTGCGGCGGCCAGCGTGCGACCATCCTGGGTCTTGGCGCTCGGTGTGAGTGGCAGCCACTCGCCACTGCCATCAGCATGGAAGCGCGCCACGTAGAGCGTGCCGTTATCCATATATTTACTGCCAATGGCGAGGCGGTCGTACTCTGCGCCGGGGCGGTTGGCATCGGCGGGATCCCAGGCGGCATCAGAGACGTACTTATAGACATACTCGTTACGGGCATCGTGGCCTGAATAGTAAACGATGGGCTTGCCCGCTTCTAATTTGCCCAGCCAGCACCCTTCATGACGAAAACGCCCCAGCGCCGTACGCTTCACCGCACGAGCACCGCTGTAAGGGTCGACTTCTACCTGGTAGCCGAAGGTACGTGCCTCGTTGCGGTAGTCATCTTCGGCACGCTCACCGCGTGGAGTGATGTCAAAGCGCGCAAACTCACCGTTCTGCTCGGTGGCGTCGCCCGCTGAGGTATCCCAGCCATAGCGGCTTTTATCCGTAGGAATACCGATGCGCGCATCATCTTGGAAGCGCTCGCCACGGTTGACGAAGATATCGGGCCAGTTCTCTTCACAGGCGATATAGGTGCCCCAGGGCGTCACGCCGTTACCGCAGTTGTTGTTGGTGCCGCGGGTTTGCGTGCCGTCAGGGGAGAACTGGGTTTTTACGTAGTCGCTACCCGCCACGGGGCCGGCGAGATCCATCACCGTGGCGCTGGTGAAGCGGCGGTTATAGGGGGAGTTGGCAACGTGAGACCACTGGCCGCTGGCGTCTTTCTCTACTTCGACGATCGTCACGCCATGGGCGTTGATTTCAGTGCGTGACTCGTCCGCTGGGCGCGCGCCCGCTTCGGCATTGGTCGGCCCACCTTGGGGTGCCCACAGCGCTGCTTGGTCGATGTACTCGTTGTTTAGCGCCAGCACTAAACGGCGCGAGGCGTTATCCGCATCCAGGGCAAAACCGGCCATGCCGTCGTGATGCATGCCCACGCTCATCGCTTGGCGCTCGGGCGTCATGGGCTGGTCGGCCTGCCACTCTTGGCCTACTTGCAATGGCGTGCCCCAGGGCACTAACACCTGGGCTACGTATCCTTCCGGCACAACGATGGCGTCGGTACGAGAACCTCGCACCGCTTCAAACGCGAGGGTTAGTGGCGTCTTCGCCTGTTCGCCTGCGAGTGCTTGAGCCGCACCGCCAAACCCCAGCATAGAAGCAGCCGCCAACCCCAGGCCGCCCCGCATTACGTCGCGCCGGGAGACGTGCTGAGCCAGTACCTCGGCAAATGGCTGGTTATGGCTGTGGTTAAACAAGCGGTGATCTTCGATTTCCTTGCTCATGGAGCCCCTCGTAGTCATGGACATGGTCATAACGGTTTTTTGAAGAGGCTAGTAGCGCAAAATGAAATATGTATGACGGGTAAGCGACTTTTTAATGACGGCTCGATGGCAGGCGCTATATGAATAATGCTGCGGATAAGCTCATCAGCCACCATGCGTCACTACGCTCTCCTTAATTATGCCGGTCAATAAGCCTGCATGGCTTTCAACCCAGGCTATCGCTAAGATTCATAGTGAGCCATCAAGCGCTTTCAAGTAGTTGTGTTAAAAATTAATTCCCCAAAGGATGGACTCTATGCGCGATGAAGAGAAATACACCAACACCGAGGAGCAGCTGCTCTATCTTCAAAAGTTACTAGACGAAGAAGATACAGCCGCCTTAAACGAGCTGTTTAATGAGCTCGATATTTTAGCGATTGCGCGCACTCTTGAGTCTTTTCCCGCCAAAACCCGTGATTTGCTGTGGGAGTACATTCCAGAAACGATGCTCGGCGAGGTGCTGGCCGAAGTCGATGAAGACATCCGTGCCGACTACATCGAAGACCTGACCGCCAGCGACGTTGAGCAAATTGTTAAGGGCCTGGATGCCCAGGAAGTCGCCGAAGTTCTCGATGTTGCTGACGAAGAGATCAAAACCACCGTCTACGCCAGTCTAGACCAGGAGATCCGCGCCCAGGTCGAGAACCTCTATACCTATGAAGAGGACATGGTTGGCCGCTACATGGACCCGGAAACGGTCAATGTGAAGCAGGGCGTGTCGCTGGAAGCCGTGCAGCGTTACATCCGTATTCACCACCTGCTGGACGATGACTCTCAGCAGATCATGATCACCGACAAGGACAAGCGCCTGCTGGGCACCCTGACGCTGATCGACTTGGTCAAACAGCCCCAGGAGAGCACCGTGGACGAGTTCATGGACGATGCTCCCTACACGCTCAACGACCAGATGAAAGTCAGCGAAGCCGCCGCCCTGCTGCGCTCCAAGGAGCTGCCCTTCGTGCCGGTGTGTAACAGCGACGGGCTACTGGTAGGCCAGCTGAACGCCGCCGACGTACTGGAAATTACCCAAGACGATGCCGACATGACCTTGAAACACATGTCCGGCGTGAGCGACGAAGAGGAAGTGTTCACCCCGATTTTGCGCAGTGCCAAGAGCCGCGGCATTTGGCTTGGTATCAACCTATTAACCGCCTTTCTAGCCGCCTTTGTGATCGGTCAGTTTGAAGCGGTGCTGGATCAAATTGTAGCGCTCGCTATCCTCATGCCGGTGGTCGCTAGCATGGGCGGGATTGCTGGCAGCCAGACGCTAACGGTGGTCATTCGCGGCTTAGCGCTTGGGCAAATCGCCGGTAACAACAAGCAGTGGCTCTACAACAAAGAGCTGTGGGTGGGCATGCTGAACGGCTTGGTATGGGCGCTGGTGGTCGGCGGTATTTCCTACCTGTGGTTTAGCGACCCGCTCATTACTCTGGTCATCACGCTGGCGATTTTTATCAACATGAGCCTCGCCAATATGTCTGGTGTACTGATCCCCTTGGTACTCAAAAGGCTGCAAATTGACCCTGCTCTATCCGGCGCGGTGATCCTGACCACCGTTACGGATGTCGTTGGCTTTCTATCGTTCTTGGGGCTGGCGACGCTGATTATTTTGTGATCAACGTGATGACAAGGCGCGGCTGCCTTTCTATTCGCCCGCTAACTTTTATCTAATGCTATGCTGTTGTGCCCCGCCACTGCGGGGCTTTTTTATGTCGGTCGCTTTTGAACACTTTGAGAGGCTCCCATGCTCCCCGATTACTCCCTTATCGCCTGGCTGTTGATTATCTTTTCTGTCTACCTCACCGGCGTCTCTAAAGGGGGCTTTGCAGGCGGTTTTGGCACGCTCTCGGTGCCGTTGATGGCGCTGGCGATTAGCCCGACCCAGGCAGCCGGGCTGCTGCTGCCGCTATTGCTGGTGATGGATGCATTTGCCGTCAAAGCGTGGTGGGGTAAGCACGATAGCGCGGAGGTATGGCGCTTTGTGCCGGGGCTGTTTATTGGAGTGACGGTGGGCACTTTGCTGTTTGGCAGCCTGAGCGAGCAGGGCGTGCGGCTGGTGCTGGGCATTCTCTCGGTCGTGTTTGCGGCCTATATGCTGCTCAAGCCCGTGGCGAAAAAACCCATTTCCACCTACTGGGCACTGCCCGCCTCTAGTGTGTGCGGCTTTACCAGCTTCATTGCCCACGCGGGCGCGCCACCGATGAACATGTACCTGATGCCGCGCAAGCTCACGAAAGAGACCTTTATTGCCACCTGTACGGTGACCTACGCGGTGGTAAACACTATCAAACTAGGCCCGTATATGTGGCTAGGCGAAGTCAACATGACCAGCGCCTGGGCCTCGCTGCTGCTTGTGCCCGTTGCTTGGATCGGGGTGCGTAACGGCCTCTGGCTACAGAGTCGCGTCAATGAAAAGCTGTTTTACCGCTTAGTCATTCTGGCCATGTTCTTAGTGGGGATTAACTTGGTGTGGCAGGCCGTGAGTTAGCCCCCTATTAGTGACTGCTCCCCGCCCTAAGCGCTGACGCGCCACGGGCGAGGCTTCCCACTTCTCAGGCAGCTGCCGACGATGTGCCGGACTTACGCAAGCCTCCATGGGCAGAGACGGACAGC
>NZ_FODB01000031.1:0-24004 GCF_900110265.1 Vreelandella aquamarina
ACTGTCTGGGTGAATGGCGATAATGGCTATATTGCCATGCAGGTCAGTGGGTTAGAAGTGCTTCCGGGGGCCGGTCTCACGGATTCAGGAGTAAATAAGGCGGTAGACAAGCGAACGCAGCGACAGTCGCGTCAGTCACCATCTAGTTCTAATTCATCGACGCGGGTGAATGCCGCAAAGGATAAGGCGCGCCGGTTTGGCTTGCGCCTGCAAGGATCCGCCCGTGAAGGGGTGGTGGTTGTGATGCTGGCGCTCTGCGTCTTTTTGCTATTGGCGCTGTTTAGCTACCATCCAGCCGACCCCGGCTGGTCGTACCAAGGGCCTGAAACCGATGTGCGTAACTGGATGGGCCCGGTTGGTGCATGGCTGGCCGACGTGCTCTATTCACTGCTCGGGGCCAGTGCCCTGTGGTGGCCGGGAATGTTTGGTTACGCCGCTTGGTGGCTGATGCGCTCACGCCAGGTGCGTTTCGAGCTGGATCCGGTGGCCATTGCCGTGCGCGCAGGCGGTTTGGTGTTGCTAATGTTCGGTACGACCATGCTGGGCGCACTGCACTTTTATCATCCAGATAGCATTCTGCCCTATGCCTCAGGCGGTATTTTAGGCGAAGGGCTCGTCGGTACGCTGAAACCGTTGGTGAGTAGCGGTGGTGTCGGCTTGATTGCCGCCGCGCTAATTCTGATTGGCTTCCCGTTGTTCAGCGGCATGTCGTGGTTACAGGTGGCCGATGAAGTTGGACGCAAGCTGTGCCGTATCGGCGGATGGTTTAGCGCTCGCCGTGCCAAAGGTCGTGAAAAGCGTGCTGAGCGCGCTGCCGTGCGTGCGGCTGCTAAAGCGGCGTCTAAAAAAGTGAAGCAGCGCTCCTGGGCAGAGCCTAGCGATACCAGTGCGGACGCGGTAGATGAGAAAGAAGAGACTCCAGCCGTCAATGCTGTACCTCGCGCCAGTGAATCGCCTGCGCCGCAGGAGCGCCCTGCCGTTAGTGAGCGTTCGCCATCAAGTCGTCGCGAGCGGCGTGAGCCAAGCTTCTCAGCACCTGCAGAAGAGACGCAAGAAGAGACATCTGCTACGGATACCTCCATTCCTTGGGAGGCAGCCACTGTACTGAGCGAACGCCATGGAGCGAAGCCGCAAAGCACCTCAGAGCCTCGGACGGCCGCGCCAGAAGCGACTCCGCCAGCGCCTGCCAAGACGCAGGAGCCAGAAGCGCCCAGTGAACCACTAATGTCGTTATCCGCTAAAGAACCGGAGCCAACGCAACAGCCTGAGTCTGCAGTTGAAAAAGTTCCAGCGCCTAAGCCTGAAACACCTGCGCCAACTGAAACACCCGAGCCGATGCCTAGCCATGAATTGGGTAGCAATAAACCGCTGCGGGTTGAAGATGAGCAGGAGCGTGAGCTCTATGCAGCTTCTGTACCGCTGCGTGCAACGCGCGATGAGCGGGAACCGGAAGCTACTGAGCCATCAGCATCCACCGCGTTTACGAGCCGCCCAGAGCCGGAGTCAGAGCACCCCGAACCAGTAACGCTGCGCAGTGAAGACAGCCAGCCAGCCTACCAAGCCCCCTCCATAGCGGCTGAACCGCGCCGAGAGCGAGTGCCGGAAGTAGTGCCAGAGCCAGTGTGGGGTGACGAAGATGACGATGAGTTATCCGTCAGGCCTGTCGCATCTGCTACTGCCAGCTCGCGCCATGAGCCAACCTTCTCTACCGAGCAAGTTGAGGAGGAAGCGGATAACGGCCCCACGCTGTGGACGGTGGAGCATCTGCAGAACCAGCGCCCAGCGTTTGAAACGCTGCCCGAGCCTGAAGGCGATGTGCCCAGTTTGCAGCTGTTAACTCCCCCAGAGCCGCATCAGCCTAACTATACCGATGAACAGCTGGCGGACATGGCCGAGCTTCTCGAAGTGCGGCTGCGGGAGTACGGCGTCAAAGCTGAAGTGGTGGATACTTGGCCGGGCCCGGTGATTACGCGCTTTGAGATTAAGCCGGCCGCTGGGGTGAAAGTTTCTAAGATCAGCAATTTGGCGAAAGACCTTGCCCGCTCGCTGATGGTGAAAAGCGTTCGCGTAGTAGAGGTCATTCCCGGTCGGCCAACGGTGGGGATCGAAATTCCTAACCCGCACCGCGCGATGATTCGCCTGCGTGAAGTGATCGACTCTGACCGCTATCAGCAGGAGAGCTCACCGCTAACGATGGCGCTGGGCCAAGATATTGGCGGTGGGCCGGTGGTCGCGAACCTAGGCAAAATGCCCCACCTGCTGGTGGCCGGTACGACCGGTTCGGGTAAATCGGTGGGGGTCAACGCGATGCTGATCTCCATGCTGCTCAAGGCTAAACCCGATGAGCTCAAGCTGATCATGGTCGACCCCAAGATGCTGGAGCTATCGGTGTATGACGGTATTCCGCACCTGCTGGCACCGGTGGTTACCGATATGAAAGAGGCGGCCAACAGCCTGCGCTGGTGCGTGGCGGAAATGGAGCGTCGCTATAAGCTGATGGCGGCGATGGGCGTACGTAATATTGCCGGCTTTAACGCCCGCCTAGACGAAGCCGAGCGTGCCGGCGCCCAGGTGGCCGACCCATTATGGGAGCCGCAGCCCTGGGAGATGCACCAAACGCCGCCGGTGCTGGAGAAGCTGCCCTACATCGTGGTGGTCATCGATGAGTTTGCCGATATGTTTATGATCGTCGGCAAAAAAGTCGAAGAGCTGATCGCACGTCTGGCACAAAAAGCGCGGGCTGCCGGTATTCACCTGATTCTTGCCACCCAGCGTCCATCGGTGGATGTGGTGACTGGTTTGATCAAGGCGAACATTCCTTCGCGAATGGCCTTCCAGGTCTCCTCGCGAATTGATTCGCGTACCATTCTGGATCAAGGAGGGGCAGAGAGCCTGCTGGGACACGGGGATATGCTCTACCTGCCCGCCGGTTCCGGGCCGCCTAATCGGGTTCACGGTGCCTTCGTGGACGACGATGAAGTCCATCGGGTGGTCGATGATTGGAAGCGTCGCGGCGAGCCTGAGTACATTGAGGAGATTCTTTCCGGCGGTGTTTCTGCGGATGCACTAACTGGGCTTGAAGCGGAAGGGAGCGATGGCGACGATGCCGAGCAGGATGCGCTTTACGATGAAGCGGTGCAGTTTGTGACTGAGACCCGTAAGGCCTCGATTTCTGCCGTGCAGCGGCGATTTAAAATTGGCTATAACCGAGCGGCACGCTTAGTTGAAGCCATGGAGGGCGCAGGCGTTGTCTCCTCTATGGGCACCAACGGCGCTCGCGAAGTGCTGGCACCGCCGCCGGTTGGTCACTAAGCGTGGCCTCACCAATCATGCAATAAGCGTGAAAGTCGCGCCGCAGGCGAAACCCTGCGGCGCTTTTTACGTCTGAGAGGCATACGGAACGTCTTATCGCTCCTTGCCTCGTCCGCTATTCGGCAATGAATGCCTAGGGAGAAAGAACATGCGCGAACCCTCTAACCGTCGCTCACCTGCGTTGGTACTTGCCGCCAGTGCGCTCGGGTTAACCTTTGCTACACCGATGACAGCGTGGGCCAATGAGGCCGCAGAGCGGCTTACCGAGCGCTTGGATCCTCTGGAAAACTACCACGCGACTTTTGAACAGCAGATTCTGGATGGTGGCGGTGAGCGTCTTCAGAGTGCCCGTGGGGAAATGTGGTTATCGCGCCCGGGTATGCTGCGTTGGGAAGTTGAAGCTCCGTATTCGCAAACCGTGGTCTCTGATGGTGAAGATGTCTACCTTTACGATCCAGATCTTGAGCAAGTGACCGTGCAAGCGATGGATGACCGTGTTACCCACACGCCCGCGCTATTGCTGTCAGGTAGCGCCGATGAGCTAACCGCCAGCTACGATGTGTTTTACGAGCAGCAGGACGGCGATGACGTGTTTACGCTGATTCCTACGCTGGCAGACACGCTATTTGAAGAGCTGAGCATGGTCTTTGAAGGCCAGACCCTGACCGAGCTGTGGATGATGGATAGCACTGGCCAGCGCACCGCCATCACCTTCAGCGACATTACTCGCAATGGCAGCATCGATCGTGGCCTATTTGATTTCCAGGTTCCTGAAGGCACCGACGTTATCCGCGAAGAGCTTTAAATCTCTGGCGGTTACTTCACCATGTTAACGTAGTTTATCAGGCACTTTAGGGTGCCTGATCTGCTTCCTGATCCCGCTGCTCCCGCCACGCCATGATTTCCCCAAACCGCTTCTCCTGGCCAAACGGACTCGGCTCGTAAAAGCGTGTTTTCGGCACGCCTTCCGGCCAACAGTCGTGAGCGCTGCCCGCTGGATAGCCATCCGCTTCGTTATGAGCATATCGGTAGCCCTCGCCATGGCCTAGCTGCTCCATCAGTTTGGTAGGTGCGTTGCGCAGGTAGGTGGGTACTTCCACCTGGGGCTGCTGCTGGACAAACTGCTGGGCGCTTTTCCAGGCCCGGTCAATGCGGTTACTTTTAGGTGCCACTGTCAGATGAATCGCTGCATGGGCAATCGCCCGTTGGCCCTCATAATCGCCTAGGCGCAAATAGGCATCCCAGGCGGCGATGACGAGCGGCAGGGCGCGCGGGTCGGCATTGCCCACGTCTTCCGAGGCAATGGCGGTTAAGCGCCGCACGATATCCAATGGGTCGCCGCCGCCCTGGATAAAGCGCGCCATGTACAAAAGTGCGGCATCAGGGCGCGACGATCGGATCGATTTATGGATGGCGGATAGCAGGTCATAGTAAGCATCGCCTTGCTTATCAAACGCGCTGGACTGATGGCCGACTACATCCGCCAGTACCGCTTTGCGTAGCACCTCGCGACCATCTTGCTGTTCGGTAAAATCACAAGCCGTTTCCAGTAGCCCTAAGGCTCTCCGGGCATCCCCCGCGCTAGCGTGGGCGAGGGCTTCCAGTACGCCAGGCTCTATGTCAATTGGTCGCTTGCCCAGGCCGCGCTGGTCATGTGCCAATGCTTGCTGCATCACCTGAATGAGCTCTTGCTGGGTTAGTGGCTTTAGCACATAAACACGCGCGCGTGAGAGCAGCGCTGAGTTCACCTCGAAGGAGGGGTTTTCAGTGGTGGCGCCAATCAGCGTTAACAGGCCGGACTCCACATGAGGCAGCAGGGCGTCCTGTTGGCTCTTGTTCAAACGGTGAATCTCATCTAAAAAGAGAAGCGTGGGCGAGGAGCGCTGGCGAGCGCGCTCTACCACCGCACGAATCTCTTTTACGCCAGCCATCACCGCACTTAGGTGCTCAAGATGCGCTTCAGACGCACGTGCTAACAGCTCTGCCAGGGTGGTCTTGCCTACGCCCGGTGGCCCCCACAAGATCATAGAGCGCACTACGCCCGACTCCGCCATGCGGCGCAGCGGTTTGTCCGGCCCCACAAGCGCCTGCTGGCCAATGTAGTCATCAAGCGTCAAAGGGCGCATGCGAAAGGCAAGCGGAGCGTCTTCACCTGGAGTGGCTTCAAAAAGATCCATATAAACTTCCGTTTTAAATCGAGGCGTTGAACAATTAACGCTTAATAAGTGTCTGTGGTAAATAGGGTAATGTCAGACTACCTTGTGGCATAACAATAAGAAGCGCCCGCCAGCGTTAGTAATCTTAGAGGCGCAAGGCAGGGATTAACGCTAGTGTAGTAGAACCCAGCTCATGATCGCGTGCCTAATGCTCCGTAGGGAGAGCGGCAGGCATGACACTTACGAAGGAGGCGGCACGATGTTAAACCAACTGCGTCTAGATCATGCCAACATGGCGCGAATGCTCCATGTGCTGCAGCTAAAGCATAAAACCTTGGCCAACGGCGAGCGGCCCGACTTTCAACTGATGCGTGAGGTGGTCGATTACATTTTGTCCTACATGGATGGTTTTGCTACGCCCCTTGAGCGCATCTGCGTTGAACGCCTCAAAACCCAGGCTCCAGAGCACCTCCCGCTGATGGAGCAAATGACTAACGACTATCGCGAGCTAAAGCCGCGCTTAATGCGTCTGTCCCAAGATATCGATATGATCCTGATGGACAACATCCTGCCCATGGATCGCTTTGCCGAAGATCTCAAAGCGTACCTGGAAGCCCACCGCGGCTATCTGCGTCACGAGCGCGAGGGGCTTTTCCCCCTGATCGATAAGTACTTCAGCGAAGAGGATATGGAGGAGCTACGTCAGGCCCTGCCCGAAGGGGCCGAAAAAGAGCTGGAGCGTCTGCAACTCGCCTACCCAGAGCTTTACGCTGAACTATGCGGTGCGGAAGTTCCAGCACTGTAACTCCTGTCAAATGTGAATCCTTCAGAGCCGAACGGGGCGTGTTAAACTGGCGCCCCGTTTGTATTGGGCGGCTGAAAAGCTGAGTCATTGCGTGGCGGCCGTTGCCAGTAGTGCCACTATTTAATGGGGTAGGTTTCAACATGGCGGACTGTGCAGGTGAAGGGTGATGTCAGGGCCTATACTGATTTTTGATTCCGGCGTGGGCGGGCTTTCCGTTGCTCGTGCGCTGCGCCAGCACTATCCATCGGCTGCCCTGTGCTACGCCTGCGACAACGCTTGGCTACCTTACGGCCTGCGCGACGATGCGACCCTCGCTAAGCGGATTGTGATGGTTTGCCAGGCGGCAGTCCAAGCGTGCCAAGCCAGCGTGCTGGTGGTTGCCTGTAATACTGCCAGCACCCTTGCCCTAGAAGGGCTGCGCCAAACGCTCTCAATTCCTGTCATTGGTACCGTGCCCGCGATTAAACCGGCAGCGCTGATGAGTACATCGCGCCATATTGGCTTGTTGGCGACGACGGCTACAGTGAATCGCCCCTATACCCAGGGGCTAATCGACAGCTTTGCCAGTGACTGCGTGGTGACCAAAATAGCGGCAGATGCCCTGGTTACCGAAGCTGAAGCGTGGCTAGCCGGAACGCCGCTCAACGCACCGCGCATTCAGCAAGCGCTAGCGCCGCTATGGCAAGCCACCCTAGAGAGCCCAGCGCTAGATACTGTCGTGCTTGGCTGCACCCACTTTCCGTTGCTGCAACCACTATTAGTCACGCTGGCACCAGCGCCTATCACATGGGTAGACTCCGGTGATGCCATTGCCCGCCGGGTGGGGCAAGTGGCCACTACCCTAGTGAGCAGTGCACACGATGGCCGTTGCTTCACCACGGCGCCTGCTCAGGCGCTTACCGATGGCTTCGCCCGCTACGGCTTTCATGAACCACGGCCGCTCGTACTGCCCGGTGCCCGCTAGGCGGCGGTGAATAAACGTCTTTTTTCCTATTTTAATATTGAGTGATGAGGAGCCACCTTGGCGATCCCTACAGTAGATCCAGCACGCTACGACGAACAGCTGGCTGAGAAGCAAGCCTATGTGGAAAGCACCTTTGCCGCGTTCGATACGCCTGCCCTGGAGGTGTATCCTTCGCCACCCAGCCATTATCGCCAGCGTTGCGAGTTTCGCATTTGGCATGAAGAGGACGACCTCTTTTACGCTATGTTCGAGGTCGACCCGGAAAACCCCAAAAACAAACGAGTGGTTCGGTTAGATCAGTTTCCGGTGGCCAGCGCCCATATCAATGAGCTAATGCCTAAGCTGCGCGACGCCTTTCTCGCCAGCGACGAGTTGCGCCGTCGTCTATTCCAGGTGGAGTTTTTAACCACGCTCTCGGGGCAAGCGCTGGTCACGTTGATCTACCATCGCCCGCTGGGCGATGCCTGGGAAGCCGAAGCCCGCGCGCTGGAAAAAGCCCTAGATATCATGATCATTGGCCGTTCGCGTAAGCAGCGTCTGGTACTGACCCAGGATCACGTATGGGAGCGGCTCACGGTGGATGGCCGCACGCTGCACTACCAGCAGGTAGAAAATAGCTTTACCCAGCCCAACGCGCATATTTGCCAAACCATGCTGAGCTGGGCTAAAGAAGCCACGCAAGGCCGCCAAACAGAAGATCTGGTGGAACTATATTGCGGCAACGGCAACTTCACCATTGCGCTGGCTGAGAACTTCCGCCGCGTGCTGGCCACCGAGATTTCGCGCACCTCTGTCGCTAGCGCCAACGTCAACCTTGAAGCCAATGGCGTGACCAATGCCCACGTGGCCCGCATGTCGGCGGAAGAGTTTGCACTGGCACTGAAAGGGGAAAAAGAGGGCCGCCGCGTGGCTGAGATGGCGCTGGACGAGTATGACTTTTCAACCGTGTTAGTCGACCCGCCCAGGGCCGGGCTAGATGAGCAAAGCTGCCAACAAATCAGCGAATACGCTCAAATCGTCTATATTTCATGCAACCCGGCCACGCTTGCCGAAAACTTAACGCTACTGACTAAGACCCACGATATTGAGCGTTTTGCGCTATTTGACCAGTTCCCGTTTACCCACCACTGTGAGTGTGGTGTGTTGCTGACCCGTCGGCAGCCACAAGTGGACTCACAAAGCTGATACGCTGAACTTGTCAATAGTGCTTATGATGCACAAGCGGCATACTCCATGAATAACCTGTCAGATGGTTAGGGTGGCGGTCCTGGGTAGCGTAAGCTAACAGGTAGAGTGGCCTAAAGGCCTATTGTCCTTCGTTTTTTGGCCTATGTAGTGGCCCCAGGCAGTCGAGGTGATGGATGCATTACGTTGCGATTGAAGAGAGTCGGCAGGATCTTTTAAAGCAGCTAAAAGAGCGATTGGAAGCGCGACTGGAGCCAGCAAGGGCGGCCGCCATCGAAGCCTTTGCGCGCCACTTTTACGCCACGGTACCAGTGGAAGACCTAATAGACCGTCGGTTGGATGACCTTTACGGCGCGACGCTCTCCATCTGGCAGTTTTTACAGCACCATGACCCGCAAAGCCCCAAAGTGCGTATTTTTAACCCGGACTTTGAAGAGCATGGTTGGCAGTCGACCCACACCTTTGTGGCGGTGCTCCATGAAGACATGCCGTTTTTGGTCGACTCCGTGCGCATCGAACTCAACCGTCGCGGCCTAACGGTACACGCCATTCAAAACGCCGTGTTCGCCGTGGCCCGTGATAGCCAGCATCAGCTGAAGGCGCTCACCTCTCCCAAAGATGAGAATGCACCGGACGCCCGTGAATCGCTGATCGTCATCGAAGTCGATCGCCACACCGACGCTGAGTTCCTGGCAAAAATCGAGCGTAATCTGCACGAAGTGCTGCGCGATGTGCGTACCGCCGTGAGCGATTTCGATGCCATGTGTGGTCAGATTACTTCCGCCATTCAAGAGCTGGAAAAGAACTGCCCACCGCAAATTGACCCGGATGACCACGAAGAAGCCATTGCCTTCCTAGAGTGGCTGTTGAAGGATAACTTCACCTTCCTAGGCTACGACGAGTACCTGCTGGACGGTAACGAGCTACAGCGCGATCCTAACAGCGTGCTGGGCGTATTCCGCCTAGATCAGCCGCGCTACCGTGAGCGTATCCGTACCGAAGAGGGCATCGGCGAGCACGACGACTACGTGCTGGTGCCGCAACTGCTCTCGTTCGCCAAAAGCGCGCACCACTCCCGCGTGCATCGCCCCACTTATCCAGACTACATCACCGTCGACCGCTACGACGATGACGGCAATGTGATCGGCGAGCGTCGTTTCTTTGGCTTGTTCACCGCCACGGTATACAACGAGTCGCCGCGCAATATTCCGCTGCTGCGCCGCAAGCTCAAGGCCGTGATGGATATCGCCGGCTTCAACCCCCAGGGCCACAACGGCAAGCAGCTGCTGCAGGTGTTGGAAGTCTACCCCCGCGATGATCTATTCCAGATCAGCACGGAATCCCTGGCCAGCACCGCGTTGGGTATTCTCAATATTCGTGAACGCCGCCAGGTGCGCCTGTTTATCCGCGCCGATGTCAGCGGTAAGTTCTACTCCTGCCTGGTGTTTGTACCACGGGACGTGTTCTCTACCGACCTGCGCCAGCGCATTCAGGGCATGCTGTGTGATGAGTTGGATGCCCACTTTGGCGACTTCAATACCTACTTATCCGAGTCGGTGCTGGCGCGTATCCAGCTCATTCTACGTTTTAACGGCGACGCCCCCAGCCAGTACGACCTGAAGCGTTTGGAGAGCAAAGTCGCCCGCTTGGCGCGCAGCTGGCGCGACGAGCTGCAGGAAGCCATGGTCGAAGGTTTTGGTGAAGAGCGTGCTAACCATCTGATCGATCAGTTCCACGATGCGTTCTCCGCTAGTTACCGGGAAGACTTCAATGCCCGCACGGCGGTATTTGACGTTCACCACCTGTTAACCTTGGATAGTGGCAATGACCTGTCGCTATCGCTCTACCGCCCGCTGGAAGAGCAGGCGGGCGGCATGAACCTGAAACTGTTCCACCGCGAATCGCAAATTCCGCTCTCTGATGTGTTGCCGATGATGGAAAATCTCGGCCTGCGCGTGATTGGCGAGCGCCCCTACGATATCAATGCGCCGCAGCAGCGCTATTGGATTCACGACTTTGAGCTGGAACATAGCCGCGAAGGCGTCAACCTGAGCGAAATGCGCGACACCTTCAGCGAAGCGTTCAAGCGCATTTGGGCAGGCGAGGCCGATAATGACGCCTTTAACCGTCTGATTATCAGTGCTGGCCTGGACTGGCGTGAAGTGGCTATGCTGCGCGGCTATGCCCGCTATTTGAAACAGATCCGCTTCGGCATGTCCCAGGACTACATCGCTGCAACGCTGGCCAACTATCCGGCCATCACCCAAACCCTGGTTGAGCTGTTCCGCTTACGTTTCGACCCGGCCCAACAGCCCAGTAACCTAGACGACTGCTTAGCACGCCTTAACGAGCACCTGGAAGGCGTTGCCAGCCTCAATGACGACCAGCTGCTGCGCCGTTTCATGGAGCTGATCCAGGCCACGCTGCGCACCAACTATTACCAGAAAACTGGCGATGGCCGCTTCAAGGATTACATTGCCTACAAGCTTGAACCGTCGAAAGTAACGGGTATGCCCAAGCCGCGTCCGGCCTACGAGATTTTCGTCTGCTCGCCGCGTGTCGAAGGCGTTCACCTGCGCGGTGGCAAAGTGGCGCGTGGCGGCCTGCGCTGGTCGGACCGTCTTGAAGATTTCCGTACCGAAGTGCTGGGCCTCGTTAAAGCGCAGCAGGTGAAAAACGCGGTAATCGTGCCCGTTGGTGCGAAAGGCGGCTTTGTGTGCAAACGCATGCCGGAAAACGCCGACCGCGAAACCCAGCAGAAAGAAGGCATCGCGTGCTACCAAATCTTCATTCGCGCGCTGCTGGATGTCACCGATAATCTCGTGGGTGGCGAGGTGGTACCGCCGCAAAACGTGGTGCGTCACGATGAAGATGACACCTACTTAGTGGTTGCCGCAGATAAAGGCACCGCTACTTTCTCGGACATCGCCAACGCAATTTCCATTGAGTATGGCCACTGGCTGGGGGATGCGTTCGCCTCTGGTGGCGCCAATGGCTACGACCACAAGAAAATGGGGATCACCGCACGGGGCGCCTGGGAGTCGGTCAAGCGCCACTTCCGCAACCTGGGCGTCAATACCCAGCAGGACCTGTTTACCGTGGTGGGTATCGGTGACATGGCCGGGGACGTGTTCGGTAACGGTATGCTCCTTTCCGATAAGATCCAATTGGTGGGCGCCTTCAACCACCTGCACATCTTCGTCGACCCGAACCCGGATGCCGCAGCGGCCTTTGCCGAGCGCAAGCGCCTGTTCAATCTGCCGCGCTCCAGCTGGGAAGATTACAGCAGCGAACTGATCTCCCAGGGGGGTGGGGTGTTCAGCCGCAGCGCCAAGTCGATCACCATCACGCCGGAAATGCAGCAGGTGTTTGGTATCGAAGAAACGCGCTTGTCTCCTAACGATCTGATTCGCGCCATGCTCAAGGCGAAGGTGGATCTGATTTGGAACGGCGGTATCGGCACCTATGTGAAAAGCTCAGAAGAGACCGATGCGGACGTGGGCGATAAAGCCAACGATGCGCTGCGCATCAACGGTAAAGAGCTGAACTGCCGCGTGGTCGGCGAGGGCGGTAACCTGGGCCTGACCCAGCGTGGCCGGATGGAAGCCGCCGCCAACGGCGTGCGCGTCTACACCGACTTTATCGACAACGCGGGCGGCGTGAACTGCTCGGATCACGAGGTCAACATCAAAATCTTGATCGATGAAGTGGTCAAGCGTGGCGATATGACCGACAAGCAGCGTAACCAACTGCTGGCTGACATGACCGAAGAGGTCGCCGACCTAGTGATTCTGGATAACTACCGCCAGACCCAGGCACTGGACCTGTCGGAGATCTTGTCTCACCAGGGCATGGGGCCGTACCGTCGCTTCATCAGCGAGCTGGAGTCCGCCGGTCAAATCGACCGCGAGCTTGAATTCCTGCCTGCCGATGACGTTCTGAAAGAGCGTGCCAGCAACAACCAGGGCATGCGCCTGCCGGAGCTGTCGGTACTAATCTCCTACGCCAAGAGCACCCTGAAGGGCGACTTGATCAACTCTGACGTGCCGGACGATCTCTATATTCATCGTCATCTGGAGCGCTTGTTCCCCGCCGTGCTCACCGAGCGCTATCAAACCGAGATGTATGACCACCGCCTAAAGCGGGAAATCGTGGCAACGCAGGTGGCTAACGACCTCGTTGATCACATGGGCATTGTGTTCGTACGCCGCTTGATGGATTCGACCGGTGCTGGCCGAGCCGACATTGCCCGCGCTTACGTCGTCGCCCGGGATGCCTTCAACCTGACCGATTTGTGGGCGCAGATTGAAGCACTGGATAACCAAGTGCCCAGCCGTGTGCAGTACTCCATGATGCTGGACCTGATGCGCATGATTCGCCGTGCAACACGCTGGTTCCTGCGTCAGCATCTGGGGCTTTCGACCCAGGACACCATTGAGTACTTCGGTCCGCGCTTAGCGCAGCTGCAGGAGAGCATTGGCGAGTTGCTTAGCGGTGAAGAGCAGGTCGCATGGCGCAAGCGCTGCGACGAGCTGCAAGCCGCTGGTGTGCCAGAAGCATTGGCTGCTACCGTGGCAGCGGCACCGAGCCTCTACGCTGGTCTGGGCATTATTCAAGCTGCCCGCATCACCAACGAGAAACCCCAACGAGTCGCCGAGGTGTTCTACGAAATCGGCAGCCGCCTGGAGCTACCCTGGATGATTCAGCAGGTCACGCACCTTGAGGTGCGCGACTCCTGGCAGGCTCAGGCGCGGGAAACCTTCCGCGATGATATCGACCGCCAGCAGCTAGCGCTGACGACAAGCGTCTTGAAGCTGGAGGCGGGCAGCCGCGACACCCAGGAGCGGGTGGCCCAGTGGTTGGAGCAGCACGCCGAGCTACACCGCCGCTGGTGCCGCTTGATCGACGAAGTGCGTGGCGGAAGCGAAGGCGGATTCGCGCTGTTTGCCGTCGCGGTTCGTGAGTTGGTGGATTTAGCGGAGAGCGATAGCAAAGCATAAGCCCTTACGGGTTCTATGAGAAAAGCTACGTTCTAACGAAAAGCCGCGCCCTGGGAGACCAGGACGCGGCTTTTTTCATTCTGCGAAGAGGGGGCGATGTGCGTTATACTGCGCCCGCCCCGCACTTCGCCCACCGCTCAGGAGAGTCTTGCTAATGTACCCAATTGCCCGCTCGCTGCTATTCCGCCTGGACCCCGAAACTACCCATAGCATGGCGCTGAACGCGCTTGACGCGCTGCATAAGGTGGGCGGTATTAAGCGTGTGTATGGCGAGCCGGTGAGTGATCCTGTCGAACTCATGGGGCTGCGCTTTCCTAACCGGGTCGGGCTTGCCGCCGGGCTGGACAAAAACGCTGACCACCTTGATGCGCTGGGCGAGCTGGGGTTTGGCTTTGTAGAAGTGGGCACCGTGACCCCTAAAGCACAGCCGGGTAACCCCAAACCGCGCCTGTTTCGGCTAGCTGGGCATGAGGCGATCATCAACCGCTTTGGGTTCAACAACAAAGGGGTGGAGCATCTTGTTGCCCAGGTTAAAAAGCGCCACTACAACGGCATTGTGGGTATCAATATCGGTAAGAACTTAACCACCTCGGTTGAGCATGCGCTGGATGATTATCTGGCCTGCCTCAACGCGGTGCACGGCTCGGCGGACTACATTGCGGTGAATATCTCATCACCCAATACGCCGGGGCTGCGTACGCTGCAGTTTGGCGAACAGTTAGATGCTCTTTTGGGACCCATTCGCGCTAAAAGCCGCGAGCTGGATGCCCAGGCAGGCCGCAACGTGCCGTTGCTGGTGAAAATTGCCCCAGACATGAGCGAAGAGGAAGTGGCATTAGTGGCAGGCAGCATTGCCCGTAACGAGCTAGATGGCGTGATTGCCACCAATACTACCGTTTCCCGGGACGCGGTCAGTGATGACCCCCAGGCTCAAGAGGCGGGTGGGCTTTCCGGTAAGCCGGTGTTTGAGGCGTCCAACACGGTGATTCGTCTGCTGCGCGCCCATCTCCCCACGCTGCCAATTATTGGGGTGGGCGGTATTGATAGCGGTGAAGCGGCAAAGGCGAAAATGGCCGCTGGTGCGGACTTAGTACAGCTCTATTCAGGCTTGATTTACCAAGGCCCAGCGCTGGTACAGCAGTGTGCGAAAGCGCTCAAGCAGGGTGAATGAAGCGGCCACCACTGGGGCATTAAAAAGCCCGCTTGGCAGCGGGCTCCGTTCTCCAAATGTATGTATAAAAGGTAAATAAACTAGGTCATAACCATGGGGTTTTTATGAATACCGGAAACGCCGGTCATTCCATCCCACTGGTCGCCGCGACCTTCACGCCAACCGCTCATCCAATACTCGCGTAAATTGACATCTTGACTGGGACAATCATCACGGGAGCGACCCGTAATGCCCGCTTTATAGCCGTGAACATAAGCCCGTTGGAAGCGATCACGTTTTTGTCGTTTCATTGGCTAACCTCTTTGCATGAAAGCCTTTGATAAGAAGTAGGTCACAAGGCAACGTAGTAACAGCAGGCCCATAGGCGTGCTTTACCCAGATTGCCAACACCACTTCGAGAAGTGACTTCAAGTTCAAGAGTGAGCTGCTGCCTCAGCGCTAATGCCTAGCACTCACGTGCTGAACGGAAGAAGCGGCAAGCTCAGACAAGCCATGGGTCGTTACCGGTGTTATGAAACATGCACAATAATGACCCTGACAAGCAACACATGCGTTTTTAGTAGCTACCCTCTTATTGTTAGACCATGATGGGGTCACTTGTCGACCATCAAATTGTCATAAGACATACATTCATTTGCCATATACAGGAATATCGCGCGGTTACGCGCGGCGATCACCATGACCGAGCTGAGCCAAACTGCCCCCCTAAACCTCCTGGCGACCTGCCCTAAAGGCATTGAAGGCTTGCTGGCGGACGAACTCACGGCCCTGGGCGCCGAACCGGGTAAAACCACTGTGGCGGGTGTCTATTTTTCTGCCGACCAAGCCACCGCCTATCGGGTATGTTTGTGGTCTCGCTTAGCAAACCGCGTGATTTTGCTACTGGCGCGTGAAGCGATGATAGAGACCGCAGAGCAGGTGCGCGATGTGGTTGCACGCATCTCCTGGAGCCAGCACCTTGTCCCCGGTAAGACGCTGGCCGTGGATTTTCATGGCCGCAGCGACCACATTCGCCACACGCGGTTTGGCGCACAAACGGTGAAAGATGGCGTGGTGGATGCGCTACAGCTGGCCGGTCAAGAACGGCCCAATGTCGATACCAAAACCCCCGACCTGCGCATTTACGCCCACCTGCACCGGGCCAACCTGAGCCTAGGGATCGATCTCTCTGGCGAGAGCCTGCACCGCCGTGGCTACCGCCGCGATGTGGGCCACGCGCCGCTTAAAGAGAACCTAGCGGCAGCACTGCTGGTGCGGGCCGGCTGGCCAGAGCGGGCCAAAGCGGGGGAGCCACTGATTGACCCGCTGTGCGGTGCGGGTACGCTGCTGATTGAGGCGGCGCTGATGGCAGCTGACCAAGCCCCTAACCTGAACCGCGAGCGGTTTGGCTTTCACGGCTGGGCAGGCCATCAAGAGGCCGTATGGAGTGAATTAAAACGCGAAGCTGAAGCACGCGCCTCGATTGGCCGCAAACGCTGCAAAACGGAACTGATGGGCTTTGATCAAAGCCCGGCAGCGCTGACCGCCGCGAAATCTAACGCCATGCGGGCGGGCATTCCTGCGCTGATAACGCTCCACGGCCAGAGCCTTGCTCAACTAACCCGGCCAGAGACCCTGACCGCCGAGCAGGGGCTATTGATCACCAATCCGCCCTACGGCGAGCGCTTGGGCGAGCTGCCTGAGCTGGTGCAGCTTTACGCCCAGCTCGGTGAAAAAGCTAAGGCGCTGTTCCCCGGTTGGACGCTAGCGATGTTTACTGGCAACCCGGATCTTGGCCACCGCTTAGGCCTGCGTGCCCATAAACAGTACGCGCTAAAAAACGGCGCGCTGGATGCCAAACTGCTGTTAATGGAGATTGGCAGTGTTCGTCCTGCGCCTCAGCAAAGCGGTGAGCCGTCAGAAGCGGGCGTGGCGCCCCAGGCAAGCAGCACTGCAAAACCGGCGGTGTCGGAAAATGCGCAGATGTTTGCCAATCGTCTAGCGAAAAACCAGAAACGCCTGAAAAAGTGGCTGAAGCAGAGCGGTGAGACCTGCTACCGCATTTACGATGCCGATATGCCGGAGTACGCGCTGGCGGTAGATCGTTACGGCGACCGCGTGCATGTGCAGGAGTACGCCGCGCCCAGCTCTATTAACCCGGCGCAGGCGCAAAAACGGCTGTTCGATGCCCTGGAAGTGCTGCCCGAGGCGTTGGGTGTCGACCCTAGTAAGATTTATGTCAAACGCCGCGAGCGGCAAACCGGTGCGGCCCAGTACCAAAAGCGCGAAGCCAGCGGCGAGCGTTTTGAAGTGCAGGAGGGCAGCGCTCGGCTATGGGTCAACCTGCGCGATTATCTGGATACTGGCCTGTTTCTGGACCACCGTCCGGTACGTCGGATGCTCGGCGAGATGGCCAGCGGTAAGCGCTTTCTCAACCTGTTCTGCTATACCGCGACGGCCACTGTGCAAGCCGCGCTGGGCGGGGCCAGCGACAGCGTTAGCGTGGATATGTCCAACACCTACCTGGAGTGGGCGCGGGACAACTTTGCGCTCAACAAGCTCGACCCAAGGCTGCACCGCGTGGTGCGTGATGACTGCTTCCGCTGGCTGGAAACCGCCAACGCGCAGTTTGATCTGATCTTTATGGACCCGCCGACCTTCTCAAACTCGAAGAAGATGCGCGACACGCTGGATGTGCAGCGCGACCATCCGCGCTTAGTGGAACTGGCCATGGCACGCCTAGCCCCTGGCGGTACGCTGGTGTTCTCCAACAACCAGCGGCGCTTTAAGCTGGATGAAGCGCTGCGCGAGCGCTACGCGGTAGAGGAGATCACCACGCGCACCTTCGATCCAGATTTCCAGCGGCGCACCAATCTGCATCACGTGTTTTTGCTGCGCCACTCGTCATGATCCACTCCTCCTGAGCCGATAAAGAGCAAGGGCGATGATTGAACTATCGATTTACACGACGCTGGGGTGCCATTTGTGCGCCCAGCTAGAGGCGCTGGTGGCCACACTGGCCAACCAAGAGGTGAGGCTGCATCACATCGAGATCAGCGACGACGACGCACTGGTGGAGCAATACGGCACACGAATTCCGGTGTTGGTGGATGCCAACGGCGTTGAGCTGGATCGCGGCTTCGATGTGGCGCGCTTAAGCCACTGGTTGAGCGAGCGGGGCTGGTTGGATGAGGCGGCACTTGCCGCGCTCACCACGCCGCCGGAACAAGCGCCCCCCGTGGGGGTGCATCAGCGCAACGGGCGGCGCTTCTTAGGCTAACGAAACGGGCGAATCCGGCTAACAGGTGATGCGTCAGAGTGCGTCTAATAGCGACAGCTGGCGCATCGCTTCCTGGCCTGCCGGTGTGTGGTCGGCGGCTTCCAGCACCTTGCGGAATCCGCGGGAGGATTGAATCGTTGCTTCATCCTCCAGCCACATCTGTGCTTGCTCCAGGCTATCCGCTAACTGGTGCTTCAATCCGCCAAACTGGGTGCCGATTTGTCCCCAGGCGCGGCTGAAAATCCAGTCGCCGAACATATCCTGGTGAATATGCACCAACACATAGTCATGGTCGGTTTCCCAGCGTACGATCACACCCATCTCCTTAACGACTTCTTGATCATGCCTGCACAGCAAGCCATTGCGGGCGTATTGTAAAGCCCGGATACTAAAACGCCTATGAAACTTGTTATCGACGCTAATATCCCCGCCGCCGACGCCTGTTTTGGGGGCGTGGGTACGTTGCACCGCCTGCCGGGCCGCGAGATCCGAGCGGCTGACCTGCAAAATGCCGATGCGCTGATCGTGCGCTCCATCACTCAAGTGAATCGCGCGTTACTTACCGATAGCCCGGTGCGCTTTGTGGGCACCTGCACCATTGGCACCGACCACATTGATCTCGATTATCTCAAAGAGCGCAATATTGGCTTTGCCAGCGCGCCGGGGTGCAATGCGGAGGCGGTGGTCGATTATGTGCTCAGCAGCCTGCTGACGGTGAGCGAGCGAGAAGGCTGGCCGCTGCTGGAGCGAACCGTGGGTATCGTCGGGGCAGGCAATGTGGGTAGCCGTTTGCAGCGTCGCCTACAGGCGCTCGGCGTTGCGGTACGGGTGTGTGACCCTCCCAGGGCGGAACAAGAGGGCGCAAGCGGCTTTGTGTCACTCGATAAATTGATTGGTGAGTGCGACGTGATTTGCCTGCATACCCCGCTGGTGAAGGCTGGCCCTCACGCCACCTATCAACTGCTGAACGCCCAACGCATCAACGAGCTGGCCCCTGGTACGCTGCTGCTAAACGCTGGGCGTGGCGACTGCATTGATGGCCTAGCGCTGCGCAGCCGTTTGGCAGGGAAGGGTGATATCACCGCCGTGTTAGACGTTTGGGAAGACGAGCCGGGCATTGATGCAGGGCTGCGTGATTTGGTCGCTTTAGCAACGCCACATATTGCCGGACATAGTCTGGATGGCAAGCTGCGCGGCACCTGGATGATTCAGCAAGCGTTGGCAGCGCAGTTAAACCAGCCCAGCGGTATGCCGTTTAGCGAGCTCTGCCCGCCGCCAGCCCTGGCCACGCTAACGTTGCAGAGCGCACTGCCGGTGGAAGAGGCACTTCGGCTGTGTGTTCGGGCCGTGTATGACGTGCGCCGTGACCACGATGCCTTGCAGCGTCAGGTGACGCACCAGGGGATTGCCAAGGGCTTTGATAGCTGCCGCGCCAACTACCCGCTGCGCCGCGAGTTCGCCACGCTCACCGTCTTTCTGGAAAACGACGCTGTGTCATTGCAGCCGTCGCTTCAGGCGGCAGGCTTTCAGGTGCGCTGCGGCTAACACGCATCATTGGTTTACCTAAACGCACAAGGCCCGCATTGGCGGGCCTTGGCGTATCTTATTGAGCGTTCACAGCTTACTGACGGTAAGCGGCTTCTTTTAGGGCGCGAATACGGTCATCCAGCGGCGGGTGGCTGGCGAACAGCTGCTCGACCAGCGAGCGGGTCTGGCCTTTGGTGATGGCCATCGCACGCAGGGTGTCCGGCATTTGGTCGGGCATCTCGGTTTCGGCCTTCAAACGTGCCAGGGCGTTGACCATTGCACCGGTGCCTGCCAAGCGGGCACCCGCTTCATCAGCCCGGTACTCGCGGTAGCGAGAGAACCAAGCCACAATCGCGGAAGCGACGATGCCAAAGACGATTTCTGCCACCATCACCACTGCAAAATAGCCCATAAAGCCCAGGCCACCTTCGCCGTCGCTGCGGCTTTTCAGGAAGCTATCGACCAAGTGGGCGACAATGCGGGCGAAGAACATCACGAAGGTATTCACCACGCCCTGAATCAGCGCCAACGTCACCATGTCGCCGTTAGCCACGTGGCCAATTTCGTGCGCCAGCACCGCGCGAACTTCTTCAGGACGCATGCGGTTGAGCAAGCCCGCCGATACCGCTACCAGGGCATCGTTTTTATTCCAGCCGGTGGCAAAGGCGTTGGACTGCTGGGCGGGGAAAATGCCCACTTCCGGCGTCTTAATGCCCGCTTCGCGGGAAAGCTCGGCCACGGTGTCTACCAGCCACTGCTCGGTGGCGTTCGACGGGGTTTCGATAATCACCGTGCCGGTTGAGCGCTTCGCCATCCATTTGGAGATAAACAGCGAGACCAGTGAGCCTGCCATACCAAACACAAAGCAGAAGATCAGTAGGCTGGTGAAGTTAATGCCTTGGCTGTTGAGATAGCTCTCAACGCCAAACAGGCGCAGGGTAATGCTGGCGACCAGCAACACCGCTAAGTTAGTGGCTAAAAACAGCACGATTCGCATCATGGGTTAAGATCTCCCTCAAGGTCATAGCAAGTGTTAATGGAATGATGGCTTAGATACGTGCTTTTCATGTCAGTTTCAAGTCGCTGGTTGTGCGTCGATAGCTGCTGTCGATAACTATTGGCGATAGCGAGACAAGAAATTGGCAAAGCGGTCAAGCGCGTCACCGAGCTGGTCGGCCCAGGGCAGCGTGACAATGCGCACGTGGTCAGGTTCTGGCCAGTTAAAGGCGGTGCCTTGTACCAGAAGTATTTTTTCCTGCAACAGCAGATCCAGCACCAGCTGTTGGTCATCTTTGATGTTGAACACTTTGGGGTCTAAACGCGGGAACGCGTAGAGCGCGCCTTTGGGCGTCACACAGGAGACCCCAGGAATTGCGTTGAGCTTCTCAACGGTAATGTCGCGCTGAGCCAGCAAACGCCCGCCCGGCAGAATTAAATCGTTGATCGACTGATAACCGCCTAGCGCCGTTTGAATGGCGTGCTGGGCAGGAACGTTGGCGCATAGCCGCATTGAGGCCAGCATAGTAAGGCCTTGAATGAAGTCCTGCGCCCGCTGTTTGGCCAATGTGCCGGAAATGCTCATCCAGCCAGAGCGAAAGCCCGCGCAGCGGTAGCTTTTAGACAGCCCGTTCATGGTGATCACCAGCTGGTCATCGTCGGCCAGCGCGCCGGTAGAGGTGTGCTCAACGCCGTCATAGAGAATCTTGTCGTAGATCTCATCGGAGAACACCACCAGATTGTGCTCTTGGGCGATATCCAACACTTCCCGCACCACTTCCGGCGGGTAGACCGCACCGGTGGGGTTATTGGGGTTGATAATCACAATGGCGCGGGTGCGGCTGGTGACTTTTGCGCGAATATCGGTGATATCCGGTGCCCAGTCGGCCTGCTCGTCGCACAGGTAGTGCACGCCGTGGCCGCCGGAAAGGTGAGCGGCTGCGGTCCATAGCGGGTAGTCCGGGGCGGGGATCAGCACTTCGTCGCCATCGTTCAACAGCGCCTGCATGGCCATGACGATCAGCTCGGAAACGCCGTTACCAATATAGATATCTTCGATACCCACCCCAGGAATCTGCTTACGTTGGCACTCCTGCATGATTGCCTTGCGGGCGGAATAGAGGCCTTTGGAATCACAGTAGCCCTGGGCGGTGGGCAGGTTGCGCATCACGTCCTGCAAAATCTCTTCCGGCGCTTCGAAGCCAAATGGTGCCGGGTTGCCAATGTTGAGCTTCAAGATTCGCTGGCCTTCCTCTTCCAGGCGCTTGGCGTGGTCGAGTACCGGGCCGCGAATGTCGTAGCAAACGTTGTGCAGTTTGTGTGATTTTTTCAGCGTGTGTGATTCTCTAGGCTGCGGGGTGTCCATGGGGTGCGTTATCCAAAAGTGTCCAGTGCCGTGGAAGTGTTTGACGTGTGACTCATTATGCGTCGGATGAGGCCGGGCTGTCTTGGTCGTTTTGCGCTGGCGGCGGCGGAATATCTGCTGGGGTTTCCAGCGTGACGCGGCCAAGCTTGCCATCGCGTAACTCATGCAGCAGTACTTCCGCGCCGCGGTGCAGGTCTACTTCGCCGCCAGGGCGCAGGCCGCCGCGTTTTCCGGCGATTTCTTTGAGAATGGCGTGGCCGTCAAACCCGGCAATAGCAAGAAAATCAGGCTTTTTCGGGCCGTCGGCGTCGACTTCCTCCACCACGGGGGCTTCGTAGGTGGGCAGCGCTTTTAGCTTATAGCGGGCGGTTAGCTCGGCGGGGTAGCGTTTGGCAAGCTCCGCGCAGGCAACAATGGCCACATCGGTATATTCAATGGCGGTATCGCGAATCGCACCGCTGGCCGCCAAGCGGTAGGCGCTGGCCTGGTCTTCGATTTTGGGCCAGAGCACCCCTGGGGTGTCGATGAGCGCGACTCGGCCATCAATACGCACTTTTTGCTGGCGCTTGGTCACCGCAGGCTCGTTGCCGGTTTTGGCAATTTTGCGCCCGGCTAGGCCGTTAATTAGTGTTGATTTCCCTACGTTGGGAATGCCCATCACCATCACGCGCACGTCGCGGTCGGCACGCACCGCCCCCGCTAGCTCGTGGCAGAGCTTGGGGATTTTTTTTAGCTCGCGGGTATTGGTGGTGGTAATCGCCAGGGCGCGAGTGTCTGCCTGGGCATCAAAAAAAGCCACCCACTCGTCGGTACGGGCGGGGTCTGCCAGGTCGGCGCGGGAAAGAATTTTCAGCACCGGCTTATGGCGGGTCAGCTCGGCCAGCATGGGGTTTGCGCTGGAGTAGGGCAGGCGCGCATCGAGCACCTCGATGACCACATCGATTTCTGGCAGCGCGTCCTTGATCTGGCGGCGGGCCTTATTCATATGTCCGGGGAACCAGCCGAGCATGGGTTTCTCCTACAAGCACAAAAATACAAGCATAAAAAAGCGGGCGACCATTCTAGCAGATGGTGCCCGCCTTGCCGTGCTTCCTTTCGGTGGTTACTCGTCAGGGTGAAACTCTAACGAGACCGAGTTGATACAGTAGCGCAAACCGGTGGTGTCAGGAGGTCCATCGGGAAAGACGTGGCCCAGATGAGCGTTGCAGTGCGAGCAGACCACTTCGGTGCGAATCATGCCGTGGGACGTATCGCGGTGCTCCTCGACACAACGAGCCCCCAACGGGCGATCAAAGCTGGGCCAGCCGCAGCCCGCATCGAACTTATGCTCATTCTCGAACAATGGCGCGTGGCAGCAAACGCAGTGATAGATACCTTGGGCATCGCTCACTTGGTAGTCACCGGTAAACGGCCGTTCGGTGCCTTTCTCCCGGGTAACCCGGTACTGCTCGGGAGTAAGCTGCTTGCGCCACTCGTCGGGGGATTTTTCAATTTTCGCCATGGGAATCTCCTCTCCCTCTGGTTACCGTTAATCAGAGGCTTACTTGGCAGACTAGCCTATCACCATTAGGCCTTCTTATGGCTAATGACAATAGGCTGCCTGTCCAAGTTCAGCATGTGCGAAAGTGACAAAATCCGCCAGTGGGCTTTATACGCTTGCAGCACCGCCGTTGCTGCGTGGGTCGTGAGCGCTCTCAATCAGCCCGTCTGGGTGGCGCACAATGCCGCCTGCGTGGCCCATGGTGTTGGTGAACAACCTGAAATCGGTTTCATCACGCCGGATACGAATACTTAATACCCACCTACCTCGGCAAAGCAAAAGTGCAGCGCTCTGGTTGCGCTCCTGCTTTGCCTGTAGTGCCGGTGGGGCAACTATCGAAACACTGAGAGAGTATGTGCAGAGTCAGGCTACACCTGATTAGAACCGCTGCGCGCTTCCCGCTTGTACCCCCGCCCGATTGGGAGAGAGGTTACGCGGGGTTTTGCTAAAAGGCGTGCTCTGGCACTAAGTTTGCGCATCGCCTAGACGCATCGCTAGAGTAGGGGGGTATTCTGCAGGCGGCACCTGGGTGTTGCCATGCAAAGCCATGCAAACAAGGGGGCAATAAACGTTTCTATATCAGAGTGCTTGACAGCTAGGTGAGGTCTGGGTAACATACGCGCCACCTCGACGAGGCAATGAAACGTCCCATTCGTCTAGTGGTCTAGGACACCGCCCTTTCACGGCGGTAACAAGGGTTCGAACCCCTTATGGGACGCCACT
>NZ_FODB01000031.1:24379-42285 GCF_900110265.1 Vreelandella aquamarina
GCGGGAATAGCTCAGTGGTAGAGCATCGCCTTGCCAAGGCGAGGGTCGAGAGTTCGAATCTCTTTTCCCGCTCCATGCAAACCCCCTTTCTAAAGTTCTGCTTGATCCCCAATCTAGTTATTGCCATTTGCCGCTGATCAATAGCGGTGTTTTTGTGTGCGTGCCGTTTGGGCGGCGGTGGCTGTTTGCTGCACCATTGAGGCGTTGTCTTGGGCCGCCTGATCTAACTGGGCGATGGCCACATTAATTTGCTCAATGCCACGGGTTTGCTCGTGGGTGGCGGCGGTCATGTCTGAGAACAGGTCGTTTACGCGCTGAATTCGCTGATCAATATCCTGCATACGCTGCTTGGTGGTATCTACCAAGGCGGCACCATTGCTGACCTGCGCAAAAGCCACTGCCGGTTTGCTGCGTATTATCCAGAATGGTTTGGAAGATCAGCGTCCCTATCGGTTAGGCTCGCTTATATGGTCAGCATGTTCCCTTGAAGTGCCGCTGCCTGGGCAGGCGGGCGCTAGGCTAATACTAAAGTATTAATCGAGGCGCTATCGCAGCAATAGCGTGGCAAAGTATCACCTAATGTAGTGCTAAATAGAGAAAAATCAGGGGCATGGAAGTGGTGGTTCAGAGGTTATAAGCCGCAAACTTGAAAAAATATATGCATGCCCCGATATCCTCCCTTCTAGCTCTTTTTGCTCCCCACTTGCTGACAGGACATATTCATGGCCGAACCGGCATTGTCGATCCGTGGCCTTACCAAGGTGTATGGCAACGGCTTCCAAGCGTTAAAAGGTATCGATTTAGACGTCCAGCAGGGCGATTTTTTTGCGCTGTTGGGCCCCAACGGCGCAGGAAAGTCCACCACCCTTGGCGTCGTTTGCTCGCTGGTACAGAAAACGGCGGGTAAAGTGTCGATTTTTGGAATCGACATTGATAAAGACTTCGCCAAAGCGAAATATCAGCTCGGCGTGGTGCCGCAGGAATTTAACTTCAACCAGTTTGAGAAAGTGCTGGATATCGTGCTGGCCCAGGCAGGTTACTACGGCATGAAGCGCAGCGAAGCGTTGCCTCGCGCCAAGCAGCTGCTGACCGATTTAGGGCTGTGGGAAAAGCGCAACGGCAGTGCGCGAATGCTCTCAGGAGGTATGAAGCGCCGCCTAATGATTGCGCGTGCCTTGATGCACCGACCCAAGTTGCTGATTCTCGACGAGCCCACTGCCGGGGTCGATATCGAACTGCGCCGCAGCATGTGGGAGTACATGCGCCGCATTAACCGCGATGAGGGCACCACGATCATTCTGACCACGCACTACCTCGAAGAAGCCGAGAGCCTTTGCCGTAATATCGCCATTATCAATCATGGTGAAATCGTTCGGAACACCAGCGTACGCGAGCTGCTGGCGGAGCTTGATACCGAAACCTTCCTGCTGGATCTCTCAGAGCCAGTTGCGCGAGTGCCTGTGATTGAAGGCTTTGAGCTGCAGCAAATCGAGCCGTCTCAGCTGGCGCTGGTGATTCATCGTGGCCAGCAGTTGAACGATGTGTTTAGTGCGTTAAGCGCGCAGGGCATTCAGGTGGTATCCATGCGTAACCGTGCCAACCGCTTAGAGGAGATGTTTGTTTCCATGGTAGAGAGCAGTCAGCAGGCCATCGACCAGCGTGAAAAGCAGGAGGCCCGCGTATGAATGCAATGCAAACCCTCGTGGCTTTATGGACGCTAGTGCTTAAAGAGATCAAGCGCTTCACCCGAATCTGGCCGCAAACCCTGCTGCCACCGTCGATCACCATGGCCATGTACTTCATCATTTTCGGCAGCCTGATCGGCTCGCGCATTGGTGAGATGGATGGCTTCAGCTATATGGACTTCATTGTGCCAGGGCTGATCATGATGTCGGTGATCACCAACAGCTACTCCAACGTGGCCTCTAGCTTCTTTTCCAATAAGTTTCAGCGCTCCATTGAAGAGATGATGGTGTCGCCGATGCCGAATGGTGTCATTCTTTCGGGCTTTATTTTGGGCGGAATGGCTCGTGGCTTGGGTGTGGGGCTGATCGTGACGCTGGTGTCGCTGTTCTTTACCCGCTTAACGGTTGAGCATCCGCTGCTTACCGTATTAGTGGTGGTGCTCACCTCGGCGCTATTCTCCATTGGTGGCTTTATTAACGCGCTGCTGGCGAACAAGTTTGATGATATCTCCATCGTGCCAACGTTTATTCTGACGCCGCTCACCTATTTAGGTGGGGTGTTTTACTCGATTTCGATGCTGCCGGATTTCTGGCAAGGCGTCTCGATGCTCAACCCGATTCTGTATATGGTGAATGTCTTCCGTTACGGCTTTTTAGGTGTTTCTGATATTCCGGTAGGCTGGGCATTGGCCGCTATTTTTGCTTTTATCGTCGTACTGTTTATGGTGGCGCTGACCATGCTAGAGCGTGGCAAAGGCATACGTAGCTAGGGTCGCCTTCACAGCCTTGATTGAAATACCCTTATAAGATGGCACGACTAAGAGAGTTTTCATGGTACACCGCCCCGATACCTTAGAACATGCGCCCTTGGGGCGTGATTCTGCTTACCCCGAGCAGTACGATGCAGGGTTGCTGTACCCCATTCCCCGTGCGGCCAATCGCGCGCCGCTGGGGATCGAAGAGAACGCGTTGCCCTTCGTGGGTGAAGACGAGTGGCACGCCTTCGAAGTCTCCTGGCTGAATGGACGCGGCAAGCCGGTGGTGGCGGTGGCGCGCTTTCGGCTGCCAGCAAGCTCGCCGCAGTTGATCGAGTCCAAATCCTGGAAGCTCTACCTCAACAGCCTCAACCAGACGCGCTTTGTCAGCCAGGCCGAGGTGGAAGCCATCCTGGTGCGCGACCTGAGCGGTGCGGCGGGTGCCCCGGTCAGCGTCGAGCTGTTGCCGGTGGATGACGAAGCGCTGGCCCCACGACGCTTGCCAGGGGAGTGCCTGGACGACCTGGATATCGAGGTCAGCCACTACACCCCCAGCGCCGAGCACCTGACCACCCACGATGATATCGTGGAAGAGACGCTGCATTCGCATCTGCTCAAATCGAACTGCCCGGTGACTGGTCAGCCGGATTGGGGAAGCGTCTTGATTCGCTATAAAGGCCCCAAGCTCGACCGAGAAGGGCTACTGCGCTACCTAATTGGCTACCGCCAGCACCAGGATTTTCACGAGCACTGCGTCGAGCATATTTTTACGGACGTAATGCAGCAAGCGAAGCCAGAAGAGCTGCTGGTATTGGCCCGCTACGTGCGCCGTGGCGGCCTAGATATCAGCCCCTGGCGAGCCACCCCAGGGCTGACACCCCCCAGCCCGCTGCGCCTTGCCCGGCAGTAACGCTCACCTTTTATGGAGAAGAAGTTATCATGGACGCCCTCACGCTGCTTCACGAACGTAGCTCCATGGGCAAGCTCACCGAGCCTGCCCCCAGCGCCGACCAGCTTAGCGCCATATACCAAGCGGCCCTGCGTGCCCCTGATCACAAAGAGCTGCGCCCGTGGCGCTTTATCGAGTTCTCCGGCGAAGGTCGGGAGCGCCTGGGCGAGCTGTTTGCTGAAGCCGAATTTCAGGAAGACCCCCACGCCAGTGACGACACGCTAAACTCCGCGCGCAAAAAGCCCCTGCGCGCACCGATGATTATCGCGGTGATTGCCAAGGTGACGCCGGACCTTCCCAAAGTGCCGAAAATCGAGCAGGTGATTTCAGCAGGTTGTGCCGCTCACGGCATTTTGCTGGCGGCCCACGCGCTAGGTCTAGGAGCCATGTGGCGCAGCGGAAAATACGCGTTTGATCCCGTGGTGCGCAAAGGCCTGGGTCTGGATGAAGATGACGAAGTCGTTGCCTTTATCTATTTGGGCAGCCTAGCGGGTCGCCACAAGCCAGTGGCAACCCACAACAGCGCGGATTTTGTCGAGCGCTGGGATTAAATCTACGCCCCTGTAATGCCAAGGAAGTCTCCATGAGTCAGCCCCGCCAACCCGGCATTCCACATCCCCGCTTACCGCTACCGGAAGGCGAGGAGGACCTGGCCGCCTTTCAGCACTGGCTGGAAGCGGCCATTCCCATGGTGGAGGCACTTGGCATTACCCGCATGAGCCAAGCCAACGGCGCGCTCACGTGGCAACTGGCGCTCACACCTAACCTCAACGACAAAGGCACCGGCTTTGGCGGCGCGCTGAGCGCACAAGCCACGCTACAAGGCTGGTGCTGGGTCACTCTCTGGCTTCGCCAGCAGGGCAGGGCGCAGGATGTGGTGGTTGCTGAAGCCAGCCAACGCTTTCTTGCCCCGGTCACGGGTGATTATCGCATGACTTGTGCCCCTAGCCATCCGGACGGCCCTGCACAGCTTGCTGCTAAACTCAGTGAACGAGGTAAGGGCAGCATCGAGCTAACGCATCAGCTCTACTGCGGAGATTCGCTCTGCCTAGAAGCCACAGGCCGCTACGCCGTGCTGCCAAACACCTAGGCAGGAAAAAGGCTTGCTATTTCACGGCTTAGACCATAGAATATGCGCCGTTCTGTTGAGAAAGGCAGCGCCTGACGGCAGAGCTGAAATGTGGAGAGGTGTCCGAGTGGTCGAAGGAGCACGCCTGGAAAGTGTGTAAGTCGAAAGGCTTCGAGGGTTCGAATCCCTCCCTCTCCGCCACAGAATATAGATTAAGCCGCTGATTTCAGCGGCTTTTTTATATCTGCAATTTAGCCATCCCATACCTCAGCCTATACCTTTTGTTTTGGTTCTTGTTGAGCAAAACTGGACCGTATTGGAAGCCGCCTCTCAGCCTAGATCTCTTGTTGCTGACCTTTAATTTGGTTGTCAGCAAATTCTTCATGCATGCATCTAAATGAGGGATGATAGGGCCTTTTCCTTCAGATACTGTTATCTTAAGAATTATGAGTGAATCGCCCCAGTTATTCCGGAGACCGATTTGTTTGAGTCAGGCAGCTTCCCACGACTCCTCTAGTTGACGATAGTACGTCCTTTCTCTTTCTGCTGGCGGAGTGTTTCCGATGAGTTCCAGCAATCTGCGATTGTTGAGTCAGTCAACCCACTCCAGCGCTCTCAATGGGCCACGATGATGAATCACCTCCGTTTTGAACAAGCCGATGATGGTCTCGGCCAACGCATTGTCTTAGGAGTCGCCGGTGGTGCCAACTGGGGCATTGATACCCTCGTCAGCCATACGTTCGGTGTAGCGGGTCGAGAGGTATTGGCTTCCTCTATCACTATGGTGAATCAGCCCTTGCCTATGTTTTCGTGCTCCCAGAGCTTGTTCCAGAGCGTCCAGTACCAGTGCTGTTTTCATCGACGTCGCTACACGCCAACCTACGATACAGCGTGCATAAACATCGACAACGAACGCAACGTAAACGAAGCCAGACCAGGTAGTGACATAGGTGAAGTCGGCCACCCAAAGCAGATTAGGACGCATGGCCGTAGGTAAAGTCACGTTTCACTAAATCAGGTGCCCCGGATCGCTAATTGTCGTGAAGGGACGTTGGCCTCGCACCACGCCGAGAATTCCCAGACGGCGCATGAGCCGTTCTACGGTGCAACGAGCAACTTCAACGCCCTCACGGCAGAGTTGCCGCCAGACCTTACGAGAACCGTAGACGCAGAAGTTTTCTTTCCATACCCACTGAACCTCAGCCGAACTTACTGGCAATGGAACATATCGCCGCCTACTTGGACGGGTATTCGCTTTGCTGTTCAAGAACTAAACGAACAGCCCGGTCTCGCACTTCCGAGGTATATCATTTTGGTGAGTTCATGACTTCACCCTCTCAAGATATGAAGTCTCTGGTAAAACCGGGGTGGTTCACTCTGTGCTTTTCTATCAATGCAGAGTACAAAAGTTTGATTCGTCCCAAGAGTTTTATAGGAGGAGTGGGGTCGTGTATAAATGGGAGCTAAGATGGCAACTACGTCGGTGTTGGAGGCGTATAACCAATCATTTAAGGAAGCGCTGTATAAATTCCGCCGTAGCTGCTTGGCAACCATTGGGGTGTAGAATTCTGTCCTCCTGCCACTGCCTGATCAGAGCCACCCATTGAAACGTGGCGTGGAGGATCTTTCCCCATCAGAATTAATTACCTGGTGCTCGTGGAGCGCCAGCATAAAAAAGTGAATAGGGTTAAATATGTTCGACTTGATCAGTCATTTGTGGCCACAGTTCGCGTTGGTACTCACGCCAGGTCTGGAAATGGAGGAAATTGCAGTCTGGATCTGGTTGCTTATGATAGTAATCATGGCCGTATCAGTGATGTCTGTAATCCGACATCGTTGGCATTTCTCTCGGCGCTTGAAAAGGGTTCAGCAGCTTATCCAAGGACAGGATCGTAACAGTCTGGCCCATAACCGTTTGGCAACGCTGCAGAAGGCGCTGGAGCAGGATTCGGACGTCACTGGGCCATTGTGGCGAGAGTTTGATGAAAGCCTAGTGTATTCAGCAGACAAGTCCCGACTTTTCAATACGCTGGAGGCCGAGCATTTTTTTAATAATTACACCCTGGCCTATGGTCTGACTTCCAGCCGCTTGCTTGCGGCTGCGCCAGCCTTCCTAACGGCTATCGGGGTGCTAGGCACCTTCCTTGGGCTGACGCTCGGACTCAATGGATTACAGATTAATGCCGGAGATGTCGAGGCTCTGAAAGATGGCATTTCGGTGATGATCAATGGTGCGGCTGTTGCCTTCATGACCTCAATTTGGGGTGTGGCCCTCAGTTTACTGCTTAACCTGTTTGAAAAGCTGGTAGAACGGGGGGCATTGGCAAAAATCCGTAACCTGCAGCAACGTATCGACTTCTTGTATCCGCGATTACCAGCAGAGCACTCGCTGGTCCAGATCGCAGCTGCGACTGATGAAAGCAAGGAAGCTCTGCAGGAGCTGCATGAACGTATCGGCGATCGCTTACAGGAAACTGTATCTGGTATGAGTGACTCCATGCAGCAAGCGTTTACAGATGCGATCAACACCGTGATGGCGCCCGCCATTCAGTCCTTGGTAAACAATACCAATCAGCAGTCTACGGATGTGCTGGAGAAGCTGGTGTCCGGTTTTATGGATGGTATGAAAACGGCAGGTTCAGAGCAGGGTCATCTGATGAAGAATGCTGCTGAAGAAGTCCAGCAGGCTGTGTCGGTTATGGCCGACCGCATGGAGGTATTATTCAAGCAATTAGACGAGCAGCAGAACAGGTCAAGGGAGCAGACCGAGGGCACCACAAGAGAGTTCGCACAACTGCTCGAACAGCAGGGCGCAGATGCTGCACAGCGTCAGCAGCAGATGGAGCTACGTTTCAATCAGCTAATGGAGCAGATGGAACACAAAGTCAGTGCGCAGTTCGACAAGGCGGCCGAGGATGAGCGCAACCGAGCTGCCACCCAAGAGCAATTACAAACGCAGATGGTGGCCGGATTTCAGAGCCAACTTGAGCAGTTCAATAACGCATCGAACGGCCAGATTCAGGCTATTAGCGAAGCCTCGGCTAAACAGCAGAGCGAAATGGGCCAGGCTTTTGAATCGGCACTAGATGGGCTGCAAACACTTATAAGCAATCATACTGCAGCAGCCAGTGAACGGGAAAGCGTTATCGAGTCCCGCTTCAATAGCCAGCTCGAACGGCTTGCGGCAGAACAGCAGCAGTTACTGTCTGCCGTGACTCAGAGTGTCCAGCAGACTCAACAGCAGATGCTTGAACTGACCAAACAGCACCAGCAGTTAATGACTGAAATGGGCGAGGTCAGCCGTTCGGTTGAGGCCAGCAGTCAGCATATGAACAACAGCTCCACCCAGTTGGGTGTGCTGTCAGCTAACCTTAAGCAAGCAGCGGACGTATTGGATGCACGCTTGCAGACTGTAACAGAAGCACTGGCGGGAGCGTCTGATCAGAACCACGAGCTAGCCGAGCAGGTGAGTCTGCAGTCGAATACGCTCAGACAGTTACAGTCAGAACTGATCACGGCGACCCAACATTTCGAGAAGGCTGCAGTGGCTGCCGAGCAAGGCTTTGAAGTGTTTGCCAACCATCAACAGCAGTTCCTGGATGGCATCAATACTGAGTTTCAAGGGCTTGGCCAGGCGCTCAAGGAGCAGGTCGGCGGGATCGAGCAACAGGCTGATGAGTGGCTACGCAGCTACTCCACGGAGGTGCGTACTCAGGTTGGCGAGAGGATGGAGCACTGGAACAAGAATACGCTGGAGTTTTCTGATCAGATGCGGCGCACGGTGAGTGCGATCAGTGGGATAGTGGATGATCTGGAGCAGAAAGTCTGATGCGCTTTTTGAAAAAGAGTCCCGCTAATGTGGATGAGGAAAATCCCTATTGGATGTCCTTTTCCGATGTAATGTCTGCGCTGCTGATCATATTCATCCTAGCGTCGGTTGTGCTGATTATCCAACTGATGGAAATTCAAGAAGAATTAAGAAAACAGCAACAGGAATTCAATCAGGAAATACAGGAGTTACGGCAAGCGGAGCAGGTACGTAGAACTATCCTGCATGAGGCAGCTGATTTGTTGCAACAACGAGGCATACGCGTAACGGTGAGTGAAAATGACACTGTACTGAGTATTCCTAACGATATTCTAGGGTTTGGGACCGGTGCGCATGAGATCGGGACGGACTATCAGGGCACAGCTGTAGAGATTGGCAGGGTGCTTAGTGAAGTCATTAATAAGGATAATCGAGTCGATTACCTAGATACGATTTTTGTTGAGGGCCACACAGACAACCGCCCACTGAACGGCTTTATGGGCAAAGGAAACTGGGGGCTGTCGGCTTTTCGAGCCATTTCGCTCTGGCAGCTATGGGATGAGCTGCTGCCCGAGCAATTCTCTTTGGATGAACTAGAGAATAAAGATAATCAGCCGCTGTTCTCAGTCAGTGGCTATGGGCCAACCCGGCCAGCTACCAGTCGACAGGATACAGAAGAGGAGCTTAGCCAGAACCGACGAATCGATATTCGCTTTACCATCAGGCGGCCGAGCAGTGCAGAGTATCGTCGGGTCAGTGAAAACCTTGAGGAAGCTATACGATGAATTTGCCGCCACCTGAGCTGTTAGTAATAGACTGGCCTGAAGGGTCTCTGGAGAGCTGGCCGAGGCTGACAGAACGTCTGAAGAGGGTGGCAGGAGCTGCTGGCAAAAGCGATTTGTTTTATGAAACATCCGAGCATTTGAGGCGGCTATCAAGGATCATGGATGGCCGTGTACTTGCTGACTTAATGTGCAAACGCATTACAGCGAGGGCCATTACTCAGCTTTGGTTGGAAGATGCCGAGTTTCGCCGCAGAATGCTGAGCCCGAAAATCCTTGATATCTTGGTGAAGCAACAGCTTGGGCAGTTAGGTGTGGTTCCGCTGCAGAACTTGATTGCTTTGTACTTCCGCATGTTCGACGAGCTAGATCAGCATGGGGAAAACCTCAGAGAAGAACTTCAAGACCTCTTAGAGCAACAGCTGTCTAAACGCTTTGCACATAATTCCAGATCCTCTAGTCACCAGCGAGACTTGTTGTCCATTCTGTATTCCGAAGCGAAATGGCTTCTTTCAATCAATGGGCCCAAACACTTGGTGGATTACGTCTATGAGGAAGGTTTAGAGCTTGACCGGGCCTTCTTGCACTTCGAGCTACGAGGGCTCGATGATGGCCGGTATGCGAGTATCTGTCGGGCGCATTATTATTTGAATACCTTGAGAGAGCTGCCGGTTGGTCAGTATCACGAGGTACTGGCTGAGTTGCTCAAGCCAGCGGTCAGCCAAGCTCCCTTTGAGGACGGCAAGCGTATCGGCCATGTGGCTCTGGAAATTCTTATTGATCGGGCAGGTGATGCACCGGGTGATGAGTGGCAGAATTTCATTATGGATCTGGCGGGTGATCCACGTATCACAAGTACTGCACAGAGCTACCGTGAATGGTGGCAGCCGCTGGGCGAAGATCGAATTGAAAAGGTGAGACGCTGGCTTTACAAGGAGGATTTGCGTTTATTTCTTAGCGCGTTGGAGCAGTTTGGCAAGGAAAGCGGTGATGCTGCCATGCAGCGCATGTTTCCGGCTCGTAAGCGGTTTATTGAGGGGCTCGATAGACTCAAGTTGGTACGCAAAACCCGCCTGATGCTTGGAGCCAAAGCCGCGTCCGCAGTGAAGAATATTCTTGGTGATGAATTAAGAACAAACTTCGTAAGACTTTCCAATGCCAACGGCATGTCTGACAAAGCGGTTATCTATATTGATTGCGGTGATTTTTGTCTGATTGAAGGCTCCCATAACTTCAAACTGTGGGTATACCTGCGGCCACCGTGGGAGAGATTGTATAGTTACAATACTAAACAACTATCACATTCCGAACTGACGATACGTGCCCCAAGTGGATATAAGGGACTTTACGGTGTAGATGCGCCATACGAAGCCATCACCCATAGTCCTTCGACGTGGCACAACCGTTTTTTCAGCTTTTTGGCCGACCATGGGGTGTCTATTGATATTGAACAGTTGATGTTCCCTGATGACTACAGAAACTATTTAAGGCGGTTTGGTATTCCCTATGTAAAGCCGCTGAAAACGCGGCTTGAACCGTTGTCAGCTTTCAGCCCAAGAAACGATCACGCAGGCGGTGGACGTAACCAAGGTTAAATTAAGGCGAGGAGTGGCCTGAACATATGAAGAACCACCTCAGGGATCTGTTCAATTCGTTAATGTTCGGTCGGCAAGACCGAGACAGTGACATTGAGAGTACGTCGCTGCAGGTGCAAGCAGACTCAAGTGGACTAATATTTTTTGAATCTCTCCAGACCATTACCGAACTCAAGATAGGCAAAGGCTCGCCTGTTGCACAGTTGCAAATGGTTGTGCTGCAAATGTTGCTTGAGCAAGGCGATGCGGAGCCCTTGCCTAACGGCTATCGAGTGAGTTCGCGTGTTGCTGCCGCGCTTGATGATGAACAAGCAGATTTACTCCACTTACCTAGTCGCTTTACCCATGGTTTTGTCGCTCATGTGAAAGGGCATACCCGCAACTCTGGTTTCAGAGTACAGATTTTTGCCTCCATTGATGGTCAGGAGCACCCCGTCCTCATCAAGGGGCCTTATCTCTATATTGGCCAAAGTCAGCCGTACCGTTTGACTCCAGCTGAATTGTCCGCATTTTCGGCGCTTGAAGTACATGGCAACCTGCCTTCTGATGAGGCTGGAGAAGCGGCTAACTTACGTTTGATGGCGCAACTGCAAGCAGCACGGCGCAGTGGCATGGATCTTGAGCTTGGCGCATTTAGTAATCTCAATGTGGTTGTGCCTGAAGGTATTGGTGTTGTGGCAACGCGGATGCCGGATGGCAGCCTTGAGCTTTGTCCTTCTCTGGGTGATGGTTCGACCCCGGATCAACTCGATAAGCGCTGGAGCCAGTTGGACCTAACCCGTGATGGTGGCGTGCTGCGAATAGAGGAAAGGTTGGTTCTATTAGAACCTGAAAAGATCGCTGCGGTACGTGAGGTGTTGGGTAGCCGGCGCATACCGGCTGGCAAGGTGGAAGAGTTTATCAAGACACCCTCTGCCTTTATTGATGCGTCTCTGGTCAACCTGGATTTGGGGTTTTCAGTTCGCGTACTGGGCATTGGTAAAATGCAGCATATGGACTTCGGCCCGCTGGATGATAAAAAACGGGATTGGTTTGCGACCTCAACGCGCCCTCAGCCTCCTGAAGCGTTGCATAAACATATTACTTGTACGGAAGATCTCGATGCCTTTCAGGAACGTTTACACGCAGCCCAGCAACAAGGTGCCCAGAGCGTTGAGTTTGAAGGGGAGCAGTTTGATATCAGTGAGCCTGCCAATGTCATCAGTGTCCTTAGGAGCATAGAAGCAGGCTTTGAGCATAAACCTGTAAAACAGGAACAGGGAGGTGACGACCAGCCCGAAACCGAGAGGGTCACGCTCCTGTTAAGAGATGCGGACGAACTCAACCGTGAACTGTTGACCAAGGCGCAGCAGCAGGGCAGAACGCCGATAGTCGATGCTTCCAAGCTGCGTCGCTCTCCCTACCCGCATCAGGCTGAAGGGATCAGTTGGATGCTTGATCTGTTGCTTAAAGCTTTGGCTGACGATCATAACAATATGTATCGATTGCAAGGAGCTTTGCTGGCTGACGATATGGGCCTGGGCAAAACCTTCATGACTCTCGTGATGGCCGCAGAGTATTTGGCTATTCAGGCGGCGGCGGGCAGAACACAGAAGCCTATACTGGTGGTAGCGCCGCTCAGTTTGCTAGAAAACTGGGAAGACGAGATAGGCAAAACCTTCAAGTCCTCTCCGTTCCGGGATGTAAAGGTATTGCAAGCCGGTAGGGATCTGTCGGAGTTCCAAATCAAAGATGCCCCACGAGAGTCGCTTCAATTGGCTGATTTGCTAGATGAAAGCGATGCGATGAGCGAGGCGGATATCCGTTACTCACTGCAGATTGGACGGGAAGCAGGTATTCATCGGCTCGATATGGATAGCCGGGTAGTGTTGACTACTTACCAGACTTTGCGCGATTACCAGTTTTCGCTCTGTGTCATTGATTGGGGTGTTGTGATTTTTGATGAAGCGCAGAATATCAAGAATCCTAATACGTTGCAGACCCGGGCAGCCAAAGGGCTCAAGTCGGATTTCAAGTTGCTTGCAACCGGCACCCCAGTTGAAAACAGTCTGGGTGATTTCTGGTGTCTGATGGATACGGCACAGCCGGGTTTGCTCGGCAACTGGGCAGAGTTCCGGAGTAAATGGATTACTCCGATTTTCAAGGCTACGGACGAAGCCCGGGACCAGATGCGCATTGAGATCGGCTCGTCCCTGCGCGAAGCGGTTGGCCCATTCATGCTGCGGCGGATCAAAGAGCAGCAGCTTAAAGGTTTGCCGAGTAAATACATTCGCTCAGGGCTGCTTCAGAGCGAAGCTGAGAATCTTCAGAGGACGCCCGAATTGGCCGTAGTAATGAAAGGTACTCAGTTACAAGCGTATGACAGTGTGCTGGATAACTACCGATGCCAGCGTGCTGAGGAAGATATGCGTGGGCAGGCGCTTTCAGCGTTGCAGCAGTTGCGCCTTATTTCTCTGCACCCGCGCATGGGTGACAAGGACCTGCTCCGTGTGAGCGGAGCAAAAGCGGCGCGCAAGGCGATTGCAGAGTCAGCGAAATTGTCGGTGGTTCTAGAACAGCTTGATCGCATCAAGGCTAAGGGCGAGAAGGTGATTCTCTTTATGGTCACCAAGCAGCTACAAATAACGCTTAAGCTGTGGCTGAGCCAAATTTACGACCTGGACATTCATATCATTAACGGCGATACCGCAGCTGTGCAAAAAAAGCGGGACGTTCTTACCCGTAAGAAGATGATCGAACAATTCGAAGCAGCTACCGGGTTCAATATTATTATCATGTCACCGGTTGCTGCAGGTGTGGGTTTGACAGTGGTAGGCGCTAACCACGTTATCCATGTTGAGCGGCACTGGAACCCAGCAAAAGAAGCCCAAGCAACTGATCGAGTGTACAGGATCGGGCAGACAAAGGACGTATATGTTCATCTCCCAGCTGCGCTACACCCACAGTTCGATTCCTTCGATGTACATCTTAATCGGCTACTGAGCGGTAAGCTTATGATCAAGGATGCGGTGGTGACCCCGGAACCTGTGGACGAAAAAAGTATGGTTACATCTTTGGGGCTTTGAGCCTTGGAAGCTGAGATGGTTAGTCAAGACAATTAAGGAAGAAAGGAGCATATTGATGAGCGATCATAAAAAAGCAGTCCCTTTTGGACTTGAGAAAGGTGTTAAATTGGATCAGCTGTCTTTTGAAATTGAAGAGATTGGACCATGTGTTTACATGACGGTAAATCCTCCAAAGCCTCATTCAAGTTTTTCTAGTTATATTCTCAGAGTTGCCCCATGCTCTGGGCTGTATTGGATCAAGGGTGTAAGTAATGATATTAATACTGATAGCTTTGGTTCAGTATTGAAGTCAAAGGCTGATAATATGATTGATAGGCTAGAAAGAATTTACGGGGAGGCGGAGAAAGTCTCCTTTTTAAGTATGGGAACTATATGGGATGAGCCTAGAGACTTCATGAATGGCTTGCTTAATAACGAAATTCACTATGGTGCCAGATGGTCTAGTGCCTCTCACGATCTTCCAGAAGGCTTGGAAGGAATTTTTTTAGGAGTAAATGCCAATAGTTCTAATAGTGGGTATATGTTTATTGAATATGAATTTGATAATCATAATCAAGCTGAAAGAGAAATTGAAGAACTTGAGGATGATGCTCTTTGAGTGAGGGTTGTTTGTTTATTTCCTGAATTAAATTAATAGGTGTAGCACCTGCGGTTTCTAATGCTCCTGAATCTTCTTATAGGAATACCTGGGCTGGGGTTCGGTACCCCAGCCCCTTTCTGGGTCTATTGTTCAGCTTGTGAACAAGGCGACGCAGCTCTGTATTAGTCACCTTCTGGACATCTGTACTTTTCAGAAAATATTGCCTGATCAGCCCGTTGGTGTTCTCATTTGTCCCTCGCTGGCCTGAGCATAAGGATCGCATAAATTTTTTAGGATTATAAACTGTGCGCACACAGTAAATTCTTTATACGCTGGCTGACGTGCCATAAACTGTTCCTTATTTAACTTTTTGATGCTCCTTTTTTACCTGAGTACTAGCCTCTAAGTATACAGTCAACTTAATGGAAATTTAACGCGAGTCTAACACGCCTTGCGGGAGTAATGCGGGTCACCAGCAAGCGGGGTGCTGCCTTGCGGGGCTTACAGGGCATTTCTGGCGGCTCGGCTTTATGTGCTTAAATAAGTCGGCGCGGGTGGCCAGCACTTCGTCTTCGTCGTCATCGTTCGGGGCGATAAACTCCCGGTTGGGTATATCGCCCCATAGATGGGGGAATCGGCTTTGCACGGCTGCAGTTCTGCATGGTGGAATAGACTATCAGGCTTCCGTATTCGACGCTGTCGCTTGTGGCCGAGTAGCTAGCTGAACTGCTTGGCAAGTAGCTTGCTTTTGCCTTCAAGCACACGGCCATGGCCTTTGCGTTCCTCTGTCACCGGGGAGGGCGTGCCGTCTGGGGCTTCCTTATCCCTAAACTACTGTTGGGTGCGGTTGACCATCTCTTCTCCGATGCTCTTCATCGGCGCGGCGAGATCTTCGCCTTGGTTGATGAGGTCGGTGATGGCTTGGTCGGGTGCCTGTAGTGATGATGGCTGCCTTTCACTCTTACCAGTTCCCAAATAAAAACCCCTGGCCATGTAAAAATAGCCAGGGGTATAGAGTTGAGCTATTGAAAACTTAAGAAAGACGAAAGACGGATTTCTGGGCGCGCCTCTGTGCCTCTTCAGCGCTTATAGGCTGACTTTTACATTACCTTGCCTTTTTGCGTCCAAGTATCGCGCACTTGCGGCCTGGATAAGTGCCGCCTTGCGTTGTTGCTGTGTAGTGCGATCATTCGCGTATAAATGCATAGCATGTTCCTCGATTAGAGGTGTACGGCATTAGACCGCTGGCAGCGAAATTTGCTCCATAGCGGCGGTAAAGCCTTCGATAATAGTGGCACAGCTGAGGGTTGTCATCAACGGCACAGCCATAATACCCCGAGCCATGCATATCTTGATCAAACAGGGTGATGGATTCCAGTAGGCCAGCTCCAAGCAGGTTCAGCTCTGTCAAAGAATAAGGGGGTAGGCCTAGTTGTTGCCGAGGCCGATAGCCATGAGCTGGGTTCTCATCAAGACGGCTATCCAGGGTGTCGAATTTTATTTCAAAGGCATCTGCAGGGATGTGAAGACTGAGCTCCTGGGTTACCTTTAGAGCAGTGCTATCGTCCCAGGCTGATCGTGAAATAAATAGTCTCCATAGTGGGTTCCTGCTAATGAAAAGTGCTGAACTTGCGCGCCTGGCAGGGCGGTTTCATCAATAAACTCCCTACTACTAAAATTAATTCCCATGCCGCCTCCTGAAAACGGGGGCAGCATTATGGCATGGAAATAGCGTGCTCACCCTGTAACCTAACCGCCACCATTCCCATGAATTAACAAACAGTGCTCATGCCTCAGCGTGCAGAATTCCCCTCTCACCACCATAAGAGTTGTCCAGGCAACCCTCGATCCGTCTATACTCGAGAAAAGCCACCCAACTAGGCTGCCCATGTCCGTTGATTTGCAGGCGCTTTATCCTAAGCTGATTCATTTGATGCTCGACGCTGTGTTCGTCGTGGATGCGGATCACAAGATTCTTTTTGTCAGCGATGCCTGCGAATCGCTGCTGGGCTACCGTGCCGATGAGCTGGTAGGCACGCTAATTACTCACTATATGCACCCGGAAGATTTGGCTATAACCAAAGCCTCCATTAAGCGGGTGATGAATGGGCAGCCCCATCTCGATTTTCGTAACCGCTACCTACATAAGAACGGCAGCGTGGTGCATGTGCTTTGGTCGGCCCGTTGGTCGGATGAAGAGCAGGTGAGAATTGGCGTTGCTCGAGATGTAACCGCTCAGGTGCAAGCGGAAGACGACCTGCGCTTTCTTGCACATCACGATCCGCTCACCAAACTGACCAATCGTTCATTGTTTTACGGTCGTTTGGAGGCAGCGTTAAGTACGGCAAGGCGCTATCAAAACCGTTTTGCGCTACTGTTTTTAGATGTAAACGACTTCAAACGAATTAACGATGTGCATGGCCACGCGGTGGGAGATGCGGTGCTTTGCGAGGTAGCTCGCCGTTTGAGTGGCTGCGTGCGTGAGACTGATACGGTGGCACGTATGGGGGGCGATGAATTTACGGTGATATTAACCGACGTTCACTCTAAAGAGGCCGCCATCGAAAAAGCTGCCCAAATACTGGAGGTGCTCTCTGAACCGCTCGCGGCAGAGGTAGCAGGGGCGGATATGCGGGATATCGGCATGCCGTCTTGCAGTGTGGGTGTGGCCACCTACCCAGAAGACGGCAAAGATGCTGATACGCTACTGAATTATGCAGATGTGAAAATGTACCGAATGAAAAGGCGTCGTTCGCGTTAGCCCGCCTCATTCACGAGGGCTCTGATCGGGCAGTCTGAAGCTACGTGCCATCGGCATTGCTCGTAAGGGTCCGTATTTCCGGCGTGAGCGCCTGCTTCGTAATGCCCGAACACTGCGTTTCTTTCGCCGATTTATAACCTCCAGGAATTAATCTCGACCTTCAAAGCAGCCGTGATCGCCGAACGCCGCTCCGGTCGCTCGCTTTCTGATGCGGTGGTGGTCTCGCAGGAGCGTCAGCTCAGTGCGGTCAGCTTTGGCAGCCCCTTAAGCAAGGTCGGCCACCACTTGTCGGCAGCGGCTCCGAGATGAACCGTGATTCGCCGAGCGTGCAGCCTCAGCGTGGCGGCCACCTTCAGCACCTGCTCGCGCATCCGACTCAGACTCCAGCCTTGTCGGGTTTGCCGCTCCAGCAGGCAGCGCAGGCCATGCAGGACCTGATACGCGTAGAGGCTCAGCAGTAGGCTCACCTCGTTGCGGGCCATCACGTCCTGAACGGTGGAGGCGCCGCGATCCGTCGACGAGAGGTGCACGTCGAGTGCCGACTTCACCTCGCCCATATGGGCTTCGGCGCTGCCCCGCTTGCGATAGAGCGCCAGGATCTTCTCCGGCGGCCAGTCGAACTTGCCGAGGTTGGTGACCAGGAAGAAGGCATGCAGCAGCAGGTCATCGGGGCGTTCCTGCACCACCAGCACTACGCGCCGCGGTGCCGGCCAGGAGCCGGCTTGATACGCCAGGTCGTGGCACCACTCGCGAGGCTGCTCGGGTGGCCGGCCGGGTGGCCGCTTCAGGAGCGGTGCTGCCAGCTTCTGTAGACCGGTGTGACTGCGCAACCGGCCCAGGTATTCGATCCCCCGATC
>NZ_FODB01000029.1 GCF_900110265.1 Vreelandella aquamarina
AGCAGTTGTTGGAAGGGCTTGTCGCGGCGGAAGTTCTCGACAGCGTCATAGTCGCTCATGCCCAGACACAGCAGGCCCAGGTAGCTCTTGATCACGTCACTGGTGCGCATGCCCAGCGTGGTGGGGAAGCGGCTGTCGATGCTGTCGACGCCAGCGATCTCGAAGCATTGCCCGATGATGGACAGCCCGGCGTGGCTGGTGAGGGTGCGGCGACTGGCGCGGAACTTTATGTTGGGCATGGCACTGTCTGGGTGAATGGCGATAATGGCTATATTGCCATGCAGGTCAGTGGGTTAGAAGTGCTTCCGGGGGCCGGTCTCACGGATTCAGGGTATATCCTGGAGCAGGAGGACGTGGTATCGGTGGCCAGCTTCATCGGCCAGGGCGCTACCCGCTTCATGCTCACCTACGCCCCGGAGCAGCCCAACACCGCCTATGCCCAGTTCATCGTGCGCACCGAAGACCTGGACGCCATTCCCGCGCTGGACCAGCGCTTCTACCGAGAGCTGAACGAAGCGTTTCCCAGCGCGCAGGTACGCACCCAGCGGCTGCAGTTCGGCCCGGGCGATGGCGCGGGCATCGAAGCGCGCTTTCAGGGGCCCTCCCCGGAAGTGCTGCGCTCGCTGGCCGACCAGGCCCAGCGCATCATGGCCGACAGCCCCTACCTGATCGACCAGCGCACCGACTGGCGCCAGCAGGAGCTGGTAGTGCGCCCGCGCATCAACGAGGAGCGCGCCCGCATTGCCGGGGTCAGTCGTGAAGACATCACCCAGACTCTACAGTTTGCCTCGTCGGGCATTCGGGCAGGCACCTACCGTGAAGGCGAGCACCTGCTGCCCATCGTCGCCCGCCCCCCGGCGGCCGAGCGGGACGATGTGGCACTGCTGGAAAACCGCAACGTGTGGAGCGCCGCGCAGCAGCGCTTCGTGCCCATCAGTCAGGTGGTCTCCTCCTTCGATACCGATAGCGAGGAAGCGCTGATTCAACGCCGCAACCGGGTGCGCACGTTGACCGTCGGGGCCGACCCCGCCGAGGGCTATACCGCCGCCCAGACCTTCGGCGGCATTCGCGAAGAGATCGAGGCCATGACGCTGCCACCGGGCTACCAGCTGAGCTGGGGAGGTGAACACGAGGATTCCGGCGATGCCCAGGAGGCGCTGGCCCAGCAGTTGCCCATCAGCCTGCTGGTGATGCTGCTGACCTCGATTTTGCTGTTTGGCAAGCTCAAGCAGCCGCTGATCATCTGGCTGGTGGTGCCCATGTCGGTGTGTGGCGTGGTGATTGGCCTGCTGGTGACCGGCCTGCCCTTCTCGTTTACCGCCCTGCTGGGCATGCTCAGCCTGTCGGGCATGCTGATGAAAAACGCCATCGTGCTGGTGGACGAGATCGATGGGCAGATCAAGGAGGGCAAGGCGCGCTTTTCTGCTCTGGTGGACGCCAGCATCAGCCGCTTGCGGCCGGTCTTCCTGGCCGCTGGTACCACCATCCTCGGCATGCTGCCGCTTTTGGCCGACGCCTTCTTCAACAGCATGGCGGTGACCATCATGGGCGGCCTGGCGTTTGCCTCGCTGCTGACGCTGATTGCCGTACCCACCCTGTATGCCATGCTGTTCCATATCAGCAGCGACGAGGTCGACTCCTGAGCAGGCGCGTTCGGCCCATGAGCGCTTTTTGGCTATCATGGGCTGGACGCTGGGATCATCCGACTCATCCTTTCGGGTAATAAAACTACAACTTAATCTATAAATAGCGTTTTTATTGCCGTAAAGTCTCTTATATCGACGCCATAAGATGTAAAATAACTACAAATCTGGATTCACCGTCTCTACACATGCAGAGGTCTCTATGCCTGGTTCAACACCCGCCACACTCAATCCTACGGTTGCTAAGGTTACCCAACGCATTCGTGAACGCTCTGCCGAGCGCCGCGCTCTCTACGAGCGCCGCATGGCCGACCAGCACAAGCGTGGCGTGCATCGTGCCGAGCTCTCCTGCGGCAACCTGGCCCACGGCTTTGCTGCCTGTAGCGCCCAGGAGAAAGACTCCCTGAAGCTGATGAACAGCGCCAACCTAGGGATTATTTCTTCGTACAACGACATGCTCTCGGCCCACCAGCCGTTCGAAACCTTCCCGGAAACCATCAAAGCGGCCGCCCGCGCCATGGGTTCTACCGCGCAGTTTGCCGGTGGCGTACCCGCCATGTGCGATGGCGTAACCCAAGGCCAGCCGGGCATGGAACTCTCGCTGTTCTCCCGCGATGTAATTGCCATGGCCACCGCCGTGGGCCTGTCGCACAACATGTTTGATGCCGCGCTTTACCTCGGCGTATGCGATAAAATCGTTCCCGGACTATTCATTGGCGCGGCGCGCTTTGGTCACTTGCCCGCCATGTTCGTACCCGCAGGCCCGATGCCGAGCGGCTTGCCGAACAAGGAGAAAGCGCGCATTCGCCAGCTCTACGCCGAAGGCAAGGTGGGCCGCGAGGAGCTGCTGCAGGCGGAGTCCGACTCTTACCACAGCCCCGGCACCTGCACCTTCTACGGCACCGCCAACTCCAATCAGCTGATGATGGAAGTGATGGGCCTGCACCTGCCGGGCACCTCGTTCGTCAACCCAGGCACCGAGATGCGCGAAGCGCTCACCCGCTACGCCACCGAGCAGGCCATTCGCAACACCGAACCCGGCGGCGAGTACCGTCCGTTCTATAAGCAGATCGACGAGCGCGCCATCGTCAACGCCGTGGTCGGCCTGCTGGCCTCCGGTGGTTCGACCAACCATACCATGCACCTGATTGCTATGGCGGCCGCGGCGGGCATTACCCTTAACTGGGATGACTTCACCGATCTGTCAGCGGTCACCCCCAGCCTGATGAAGGTGTACCCGAACGGCCAAGCAGACATCAACCACTTCCAGGCCGCGGGCGGCATGAGCTACCTGTTCCGCGAACTGCTGGGCGCGGGCCTGCTCCACGGCGATATTCCCACGGTGTTTGGCACCGACCTGACCGCTTACACCCAAGAGCCCTTCCTGGAAGATGGCAAAGTGGTATGGCGCGAAGGCCCGGAAAACAGCCTGGACGAAGAAGTGCTGCGCCCGGTCGCTACACCCTTCGCCCCCACCGGCGGCCTGACCGTGATGAAAGGCAACCTGGGACGTGGCGTCATCAAAGTCTCGGCGGTAGCCGAAGAGCACCGTGTAGTAGAAGCGCCGGTGAAGATCTTCGAGGATCAGAACGAAATGAAAGCGGCGTTTGAGTCGGGCGACCTGGACCGCGACGTCATTGTGGTGGTTCGCTTCCAAGGCCCCAAAGCCAACGGCATGCCCGAACTGCACAAACTCACCCCCTTCCTGGGCGTACTCCAGGACCGTGGCTTCAAAGTTGCCCTCGTCACCGATGGCCGCATGTCCGGCGCATCGGGCAAAGTACCCGCCTCCATCCACATGAGCCCGGAAGCGCTGGACGGCGGCCCGCTGGCCAAGCTGCGCGATGGTGACGTGGTACGCCTGGATGCCAACGCCGGCACGTTGGAAGCCAAAGTAGACGCCGCCACCTGGGCCGAGCGTGAACTCGCCGTTGCCAATCTAGACCACTACCATGTGGGCCTAGGCCGCGAGCTGTTCTCGGGCTTCCGCCACTTGGCAATGCGCGGCGAAGAAGGCGCAGGCTCGTTGGGCGGCTTCGAAGCCGACGATCTCGCTCGTCAAGAAGGTCAGATTTTTCAAGAGGACGCCTGATGCGACCGGCATTAATCGGGGACATTGGCGGCACGAATGCTCGCCTAGCGTTGGTCACGCCGGGCGAGGTCACGCCCCACGACATTCTTAACCTACCCTGCGCCGATTACCCCGGCGTGATCGAAGCGATTCAGGACTATCTCGCTCGGGTAGGCGCAACGGGCGATAACGCCCCGCAAGAAGCCTGCTTGGCGTTCGCCTGCCCGGTGCACGCCGAGCGGGTAAAGATGACCAACAACCATTGGGACTTTATGAAAAGCGACGTTCAGCAGGCGCTGAATCTGTCGCTGTTCAAAGTCATCAATGACTTCACCGCCCAGGCGTTGGGCGTACCCCACGTAGGGGAAGATAACCTGGTGGAAGTGCAGCCTGGGGAAGCCCAGTCGCACTCTACCCGCTTGGTCATCGGCCCCGGTACGGGCCTGGGCGTTGCCGGGGTGTTCCCCGGCCAACACGCCTGGATTCCGCTGCCGACCGAGGGCGGCCACGTCACCTTTGCGCCTACCGACACCACCGAACGCGCGCTGCTGGACGTGTTCTTACAGCGCCACCAGCGGGTGAGCGTCGAGCGCATTCTGTGCGGCCAGGGGCTGCTAGAGCTATACCAAGCCCACTGCACCCTGGAAGGCCAAACGCCGCGCTGCGAGACCCCCGCCGAGGTGACACAAGCGGCCAACCAGGGCGATGCCCTGGCCACGGCTACCCTGCTGCGCTTTTTGAAAATTCTCGGCGACGTGTGCGGCGATGCCACCCTGACCATGGGTGCGCGCGGCGGCGTGTATCTCTGCGGCGGTATTCTGCCCCGCCTGTTGGACTGGCTGCCCAAGTGTGAGCTGCGCGCAAGTTTCGTCAATAAAGGGCGCATGGGCGCTTACAACGCCGACATCCCGGTGAGGATTGTGACTCACCCGTGGACCGGCCTGCTGGGTGCCGCCGAAGCGCTGCATAACGAAGAAGTCTTTTAAACTGACGGAAATACGCCATGGCTGCTGTGACCTTTGACGTGCCGTTCGTACTCGGCATGATGCGCCTGCATGAAGCGCAAGAGATGCACCAGGCGAGCCATTTGGCCGACTGGATCGAAGCTCGCTTAGAGCAGGGCTTGCACTGGTTCGACCATGCCGACATTTACGGCAACGGAGCTTGCGAAACGCTATTCGGCCAGGCGCTGCGTGCCCGCCCGGCCCTGGCCAAGCGGCTCCACGTGGTGACCAAAGCCAGCATTGCCAACGACAACCCGGCCCCCGGTTCCGGCAAGGTCAAGCACTACAATGCCAGCCCGGACTACTTGGGCCGCGCCATTGACGATGCGCTGGGCCGCTTGGGTGTCGAGCGTCTGGATCACTTTCTGATTCACCGCCCGGACCTGCTGATGGACGCCGCCGCAACAGGCCGTGCGCTGGATGACGCCATAGAGGCAGGCAAAATCGGCGCGGCGGGGATTTCCAACCATCTGCCCAGTCAGTGGCGCAGGCTGCAACGCCATATGTACCACCCGCTTCAGGCCAACCAGATCGAACTCTCCATTGCCCATAGCGCGCCGTTGTTTGACGGCAGCTTTGACGACCTCGGTGCCGATGGCCATGCGCCCATGGCGTGGTCTCCGCTGGCGGGCGGCCAACTGATGCAGGGTGAAGTGAGCCGCGTATTGAACCGTTTAGCAGGCGAGCTTAGCAGCACCCCCGGCGCGCTGGCGCTGGCATGGCTGCGCACCCTGCCCGGCCGCCCAGCACCGGTGGTGGGCAGCGTGAAACCGGAGCGTATTGCCGATATGCTGAACGGCCCGGAAACGCTGCCTAGAGAAACTTGGTATGAACTGCTGGAGGCCGCCCGCGGCCACTGCGTCGCTTAGTACGCTCACTCAACATTGATGCCAATAATGACAAGGAAAGACCTATGACACCGGTGATTGCTTTCGGTGAAGCCTTGATTGATATGCTCTCTAGCCGCTTGGGCGATAACACAGGGCCGGAAACCTTTACCCCCTATGCTGGCGGCGCGCCCGCCAACGTGGCGGTGGCCTGCGCACGGCTCAACGTGCCCAGCCAGTTTTTGGGCATGGTGGGTGATGATACGTTTGGGCACTTTCTAATTCGTGAGCTGAAAAGCCACGGCGTGGATACCCAGGGCGTCGTGCTTACCAAAGAAGCGCGCACGGCGCTGGCGTTTGTCTCCCGCGACAGCAGTGGCGAGCGCACCTTCGATTTCTACCGCCCACCGGCCGCCGACCTGCTCTACCGCTTGGAAAACCTTCCCCACGGCGTGTTCGAGCAGCCCGCCATCGTTCACCTGTGTAGCAACAGCCTGACCGACCCCGAAATTGCCGAGACCACTCTCGCTATTGCCGCTATGGCCAAGCGTGCGGGCTGTCTTGTGAGCGTGGACGCCAACCTGCGCCACAACCTGTGGGCAGAGGGTGCGGCAGATCCTTGGCTGGTCACCGAGCTGGTCGATAGCGCCGAGCTGGTCAAAGTCTCTCTCGAAGAGCTGGACTACCTGCGTGGCGACCACCCAAAGGAAGCGTGGCTCGCCGAGCGCATGGCCGCAGGGGTGAAGGTGATTGTAATTACCGACGGCCCCAATAATGTGGTACTCAAAGGCATCGGCATTGACCAAACCGTGACGCCACCCAGCGTCACGGCGGTGGACACCACCGCCGGTGGCGATGCCTTTATTGGCGGCCTGCTCGCGGAGCTTTCAAGCTACGGCATCAGCGAGAGCTGGCACCAGGACAGCGCGTTTCTCACCCGCGCGGTGGACATTGCCTGCCGCTGCGGTGCCCACGCGGTCACCCGCCCCGGCGCGTATGCCGCGCTGCCCACCCACGCCGACATCGAAGCCCTGCGCAGCTCGGCAGGCTAGCACTGAGCGTCGTCGAGGCCGCTACTCGACGGCGCTTTGGATGCCCCCTTCTGCCACCTCCACCCGCCCACTGACGACTTCCAACGTCACCGGCTGACGGCGATGATCGACAAAGCTAACCTGAGTGATGCTGCGCTGTTCGGTGGCCCCGTCGACCAACATTTCCAGCGTGCCGTGATCGCACCACCACGTTACCGTCACCGTTAACCCATCGACGCTGCCCGCCGCGTGGTCGCAGGCAAAGTGCTCATCAAAGGTGGCCTGACCGTTACTCCCTTGACGCTCATAGTGTAGCGACGTTGTTGATTCGCCTGCGGTCAGCCACAGCCGCTGCTGATAACCCTGCTGTAGTGATAGCGCTAGCCTTGTGCCTGCTTTAAGCACCAGCGTCAGTTGGCCGTAAACCGCCGCGCCCTCTGGCAAAGCAATGCAGTGCTCCCCTGCCGTTTGAAGCGAGCGAGGCGATATGTGGCTTGGGGCGCTGAGCGCTTGAGCTGCTTCGCGAGCAAAGCGCTGTCGTAACCGCACCCCACGAGAAGTCGCACGCAGCGTCAGCTCTCGCGGCAGGCTCATGGTGCCCCGCCAGCCCGTTTCGGGGGCATGATTGGCGTACTGCCAGTTGTTCAACCACGCCAGCGCAAGCTGCCGCCCGGGGGTATTCGACCAGCTCTGCACCGCGTAGAAATCCCGCCCTTCGTCCATCATCAGCACGACGTCGGCAGCGTTGTCATTGGTGAAACGCTGGCCGTCAAACTCGCCGATAAAGTACTGGGTAAACGAGCCAAACGGGTTATCCGGCGTGGCGCCAATCCCCACCACCAGCACCCAGCGCGTGGCGGGCTCATCCGACCCAGCGCCGTCCACCGGCAGCTCAAACAGATCCGGACACTCCCAGGGGTGCTGGGTATGCGCGCCCTCGCCTTCGCCAAAGGCGCTGGCAAACTGCCACTCCAGCAGGTTATGGGAGGTATAGAAGTGAATCTCCTGCCCACAGGCCAGCGCCATTACCCAGCGCTGGCTAGGGCCATGCCAAACCACTTTAGGGTCGCGGAAATCTTTAAATCCAGGCGGTGGCAGAACCGGACTCCCCTCGTAGCGCTGCCAGGTACGGCCCCTGTCGCGGCTATACGCCAAGCACTGGGACTGCTGGTAATCTTCTGGGTCATCTGAGAGCACCCGGTGGCAGGTGTAAAACGCCAGCAGCCCCGGCTGGCCGTCAAACAGCCCCGTGACATCGTGCTCATCCACCACGGCGCTACCCGAAAAGCAGGCACCCTCTTCATTGGGTGCCAGCGCAATGGGTAAATGCTGCCAGTGGCACAGATCACGACTGACCGCATGTCCCCAGTGCATCGGCCCCCAGACGGTGCTGAACGGGTGGTACTGATAAAACAGATGGTACTCGCCCTCGAAAAACACCAGCCCGTTGGGGTCGTTCATCCACCCCATCGGGGGAGTAAAATGCAGCGCAGGATGCTGAGGCTCAAAATCCGCTAACGTCATGCTTAAAACCTTAACTTAATCGGCCAACTTAATCGTTTAAGTTAGCGTATCACGCCTATTAACTAACGGAAGTATCCCCTTTAGGTGTAGACGTAAAAAAGCCCGAGCATGGCGACATGCTCGGGCAAACGTCTTGCTCACACGACCCGACATCAGTGAGGCAAGTGACGAGAGTGCTCGGTACTGTGTTTTACATAAGTGGTGGAACCGTTTAGTGGTGGAACCGTTTAGTGGTGGAAACGCTCCGCTGCTTGGCGGGCCAGTTCGCGAATGCCGTCCCAATCTTCGGCATCGACCATGGCTTTCGGCGTCAGCCAAGAGCCGCCGACACACATCACGTTGGGTAGTGACAGGTAAGATTCAGCGTTATCAACGGTAATACCGCCCGTGGGGCAGAAACGCGCTTCAGGAATTGGCGCGCCGAACGCTTTGATCGCCTTGGCACCGCCGCTGGATTCCGCGGGGAAGAACTTGAAGCGGCGGTAGCCGTACTGCCAGCCGGTCATCAGCTCAGAAATGGTAGAAACGCCCGGCAGCATCGGCACCGGGCTCTCTACGCCGTAGCGGTAAAGCGCGTCGGTGGCACCTGGCGTAACGACGAAATCAGCGCCGACTTGCTCGGCTTGGCGATATTGCGCGGGCGTCAGCACGGTGCCGACCCCAATGCTGGCACCCGGTAGCGCCTCTTTCATGCGCTTGATGGCTTCCAGGGCGCAGTCGGTACGCAGGGTAATTTCCAGCACGGTCAGGCCGCCTTCGACCAGAGCTCGGCCCAGCGGCACGGCGTCTTCCAGGCGCTCGATGGTGATCACCGGGATCACTTCGGCTTTTAGGCAGATGCTGTCTAGCTCGGCGGTGCGCGTTGAGGGAAGCTGTTTATCGATGGTCATCAGTGAGTCTCCAAGCAAATTGTTATTGGCGAAGGCGGTTTATTAGGGCGCCCAGTAGATCGCCAGCGGGCAAGATAGAAACGCGCGAATCGGCAGCGTGCGAACATCGTCACCACCCATGGCGTTGGCCAATACGGCACGCTTATCGTCGCCGGTGATATGTAGAATGTGGCGCTTCGCCTGATGCAGGCGGTCCGCCGAGAAGGTAATACGCGGCTGCGGCTGGCTGGGGGTGCGCACGGCCACTAGCGGCTCATCGGTAGAAAGCGCTAGGCCCAGCTCTTGGCTATCGGGGAACAGCGAAGCCGTGTGGCCATCGCCGCCCATGCCTAAAATGACGACGCTCGCGGGCCAGGCAAGTCCTGCCGTTGCTTCTGCCACCGCTGGCACGCCCTCTTCCGGGGTGCCAGCGTCCGAGGTGAGCGGCACGAAGTTAGCCGCCGCCGCCGGGCCCTGCAGCAGGTTCTCGCGCACCAGCTTGGCGTTGCTGTCGCTGCTTTGCTCATCTACCCAGCGCTCGTCGGCCAGGGTGATATCTACCCGCGCCCACTCCAGCGGCTTTTGCGCCAGCGCCTTGAAAAACGGCACGGGCGTTGAGCCACCGGAGACCACCAGCAGCGCACGTGATTGGTTGACAAGGTCATCGGCTAGCGCCTGATAGACGGCTTCCGCTAGCTGCTCGGCTAGCGCTTGACGTGCTTCGCTCATGTTAATAATCCTCGTACCAGCTGCGGCCATCCTGGGTAATCATGGCAATAGAGGCGACCGGCCCCCAAGAGCCTGCCGGGTAGCGGCGCGGCGGGGTTTCGCGTGCTTTCCAGCCGCTGATGAGCTGGTCGCACCAGCGCCACGCGTGCTCCACTTCATCCCGGCGCACAAACAAGTACTGCTGGCCTTTCATGACTTCTAGCAGCAGACGCTCGTAGGCATCCGGGATACGCGATTTCGGGAAGGCGCTGTTGAAATCCAGGTGCAGCGGGCCAGGGCGCAGGCGCATGCCTTTATCCAGGCCGCTATCCTTGGTGAGCACCTGAAGGGCAATGCCCTCTTCCGGCTGCAGGCGGATAATCAGCTTGTTGGAGGCGATGCCGCGCTGGTCCGGATCAAAGATGTAGTGCGGTTGCTGACGGAAATGAATGACGATTTGCGACAGTTTCTCCGGCATCCGTTTACCGGTGCGCAGATAGAACGGCACGCCAGCCCAGCGCCAGTTGGACACTTCGGTCTTCATGGCCACGAAGGTTTCGGTCTGGCTCTGGGTGTTGGCGCCCTCTTCTTCCAGGTAGCCCGGCACGGCCTGGCCATCGCTGGTACCGGCAATGTACTGGCCACGCACCACGTCGTGGCCCAGCGCTTCGCCGGTAAACGGCTTCAGCGCCTTGAGCACTTTTACCTTCTCGTCACGGATGGCATCGGCATCCAGGTTGGAAGGCGGGTCCATGGCAATCAGGCAGAGCAGTTGCAGCAGGTGATTCTGCACCATATCGCGCAGCTGGCCCGCATCATCAAAGTAGCCCCAGCGGCCTTCAATACCCACTTTTTCGGCGACGGTAATCTCGACGTGGGAGATATGGTTCTGGTTCCACTGGGTGCCGAAGAGCGGATTGGCAAAGCGCAGGGCGATCAGGTTTTGAACCGTCTCTTTACCCAGGTAGTGGTCAATGCGGTAAATGCGTGATTCAGGGAACACGGCACCGATGGCGTCATTGATCTCTTCTGAAGAGGCCAAGTCATAACCAATCGGCTTTTCCACTACCACGCGGGTATCGTCATCCAGGCTGTTGCTGGCCTGGAGATTGCGGCAAATGTCGCCATAAATACGCGCGGCGACGGAGAGGTAGACCACCATTGGGCGCTTGCTGCCTTCGCGCCACTGGCGAATGGCGTCGTAGCCCTCTGCGGTGGCAAAGTCGAGCTTGAGATACTCTAAGCGGTTCAGGAAGCGTTCAAGGCTTGCCTTGTCCTGCTCCTCTTTTTTCAGACGCTTCTGCAGCGCGCCGTTGACCAGCTGACGGAACGCGGCAGTGTCGTGTTCCTGACGCGCCAGCCCCATGATCCGCGTGCTTTCGGGCATTAAGCCTTCGCGGTCAAGATGATACAGCGCAGGAAACAGCTTGCGCATGGCAAGGTCGCCTAGCGCCCCAAAAAGCGCTAAATCAATAGCGTGATTCGGATCGCCCAGCGGGGCATGTGACTGGCTCATCTCAGCTCCTATTTATAATTAGGCCATCTAATGTAGTTAGATTACCTAAAATCTATCTTATATGAGGCACTATACGCAATAATTCGTGTAATTTTACTACAAAATATTATCGCCTGCTGCCCTTTCCGGTGAGTTTTACAACGACGATGTCGCGCCCTGGCCGCCTACGCTTCTACCTTTACTCTACGCCCCTTGGATACGCCACCCCTCCTCCCCCCAAGGAGGAGGTGGCCTTGCGCTGAATTAGAGACGCTGGCAGTGAACAAAGCACGTCCAACAACGAACGTGCCCGACAACAACAACGTCACAACGAGGTATGCACATCATGGCAATGGTTCGTCCATTTTTCACGCCGCTGCTCGCCGCTACGCTAGCAGCCACCGCCACACTCCCCGCCTTCGCCTTTGAGGATGACCGTTTAACCATCTGGATGGGCGACAATAAAGGCCAGGAAGGCATCCGCGCGGTCGCCGACCAGTTCTTAGAAGAGACCGGCATCGAAGTGGAAGTCGTGTTTCCGGACAACCTGACCGACCGCTTCCAGCAGGCGGCAGGCAGCGGCCAAGGGCCGGATATCGTGATTTGGGCCCACGACCGCATGGGTGAATGGGCACAGAGCGGCCTACTCAAACCGATTGCACCCAGCGACAGCTTCCGTGAAGCGTTCTACGACTTCACCTGGGAAGCCGCGCTGTGGAACGGCGATACCTATGCCTACCCGATTTCCGTGGAATCCCTTGGGCTGATTTACAACAAAGCGCTGGTGGAAACACCCCCCGATAGCTTTGCCGAACTGATGGAGCTGGACGCCACGCTGGCTCAAGAAGGCAAGAAAGCCATCCTGTTCGATTACAGCGAACCCTACTACGGCTGGACGCTGCTAGCCGCCAACGGCGGCTACCCGTTCAAGCAAACCGATAGCGGCTATGATGTCAGCGACATTGGGGTCAACAATGCCGGTGCCCTACAGGGGGCCGAGCTGCTGGTGGAGCTGATCGAGAGCGGCGTGGTGCCCCGGGGCACCGACTACAACCTGATGGATACTCGCTTCAACCGGGGCGAAGTCGCCACCATGATCAGCGGCCCCTGGGCGTGGCCCAACCTGGAGCGCAGCGGCATCGATTATGGCGTGGCGCTGCTGCCCCGGGTAGGCGACGAGCGCGCCCGACCGATGTTTGGCGTGACGGCCGCGATGATCAACTCCGCCACGCCCAACGACTTCCTGGCGGTGGAGTTTTTAGAGAACTACCTGCTCAGCGAAGAGGGTATGCGCACCTTCAACAGCGATGGTTCCCTGGGTGCGGTTGCCCATATCAACTATCAGGCGGAGCTGGCGGATAACCCCAACATTGCCGCTACGCTGAAAAACGCCGAAGTGGGCATGCCGATGCCCAACATTCCTGAAATGGGTGCGTTCTGGGCCGCCATGGAGCCAGCGCTGCAAAACATCGGCAGCGGGCGCCAATCGCCCCAGGAAGCGCTGGATGCCGCTGCACGGCGCATGCGTCAGTAGCCTCTCTTTTTTGCTCATCTGCCCAGCGGCATTAGCCGCTGGGCAGCTTTCAGGAAGCCATCATGTATACCACCAACGCGTCTCGTGGCCTTCCCCGCCATCGCTCTCGCCATCTTACTGAACGCTACACACGCTGGGCCATGCGTGGCGTGATTGCTGTTTTGGTGATTGCGCTACTTTGGTTAGTCTTGGCCTTTCATTTGAACGGCCAGTGGATGTTTGCTCTGCTGTTTTTGGTACTTGGCGGCTCGCTGGGCGTGGTCTTCACCAAGCGCACGCTGATGAGCCATCGCTATATCTTTCCTGCGATTGCCGGACTTGGCGTGTTCGTCATTTTCCCGCTGTTGTACACCATCGGGATCAGTTTTAGTAACTACAGCTCTACCAACCTGCTCTCAGAAGAGCGGGTACGCGACCAGCTCATGAGCCAAACCTATCAAGCGGAAGGCAACGCCTTTGATCTGGCGCTCTATCCCGAGGGTGATTTGGTACGGCTCTATTTAGAGAGCCCTCAGGGCCAGCGGTTCGTGTCTTCCCCACTCAATTTGGCCAATCAGGAAAACCGCCAGATTGGCGTTCAGGCCACCGATGCCCCACCCGCACAGGAAGCGCTGGGCATGCGGGCCGTTATTCAGGCACGGGATGCCCTACAAGGCTTGCGGCTGGTCACTCCAGACGGCAGCGAACTGCGTATGGCGGGCTTGCGCCAGTTTGCGCCCATGCTCGACCGCTACGAGGCCCGGGAGGATGGCACGCTATATGATCGTCGAGACGACCGCGTGCTGACACCGGACCACACCATCGGCTTTTTCGTCGCCGACGACGGCGAGCAAATCACCCCCGGCTGGCCGGTCAACGTGGGCTTCTCGAACTACACGCAAATCTTCACCGACCCGGACATTCGCGGCCCGTTCATGCAGATTTTTGTGTGGACCTTCGTATTTGCCGCCCTCACCGTGGTGTTTACCCTGGCTGTCGGTTTCGTACTGGCGTCACTGCTGCAGTGGGATCAACTCAAAGGCAAGGCCATTTACCGTACGCTGCTGATTCTGCCCTATGCGGTGCCAGCGTTTATCTCGATTCTGATTTTCAAAGGCATGTTCAACCAGCACTTTGGCGAAGTGAACATGATTCTGGACACCTTGTTTGGGGTGCGCCCCGAGTGGTTTACCGACCCGTGGATGGCACGCAGCATGCTGCTGATTGTGAATACCTGGTTAGGCTACCCCTACATGCTACTGCTCTGCATGGGCTTGATTCAGGCCATTCCCCAGGATTTATACGAAGCCTCGGCGGTAGACGGCGGTGGCCCGCTCACCAACCTGTTCAAAATCACCCTGCCGCTGATCATCAAGCCGCTCACGCCGCTGCTGATTGCCGCCTTTGCGTTCAACTTTAATAACTTCGTGCTGATCGCGCTGCTCACGGGTGGCAACCCGGACATTCTGGGGGCCAGCACCCCGGCGGGCACCACCGACCTGCTGGTGAGCTACACCTACCGCATCGCCTTCCAGGATGCCGGGCAGAACTTTGGCCTCGCGGCGGCCATTGCCACACTGATTTTCCTGCTGGTGGCGGGCATGTCGCTGCTCAATTTGCGCCTTTCCAAAGTGAAGGTATAGGAGGTTACACATGGCCATGGTTCAACCCCGCTCCGTTGGTGTGCGCCGCCTAGGAGCGCACTTAGCGCTGATCTGCTTTGTATCGCTGATTGTCTTTCCGCTGCTGCTGGTCATCTCGATTTCATTTCGCGAGGGCAACTTTGCCACCGGCAGCCTGATTCCAGAAAATTTCTCGCTGGAGCACTGGTCGCTGGCGCTGGGGATTCCTTGGGAGCGGCCAGACGGCACCGTAGTGCAGCCGCCCTTCCCCGTGCTGCTCTGGCTGTGGAACTCCATCAAGGTGGCGGTGATCTCCTCGGTGCTGATTCTCATGCTCGCTACCACCAGCGCCTACGCGTTTGCCCGCATGCACTTCAAGGGCAAAGCGCCGCTGCTCAAAGGCATGCTGATTTTTCAGATGTTCCCAGCGGTGCTCTCGCTGGTGGCACTGTATGCCCTCTTTGACCGGCTGGGGCAGTTCGTCGGTTGGCTGGGCATCAATACGCACGGCGCGCTGATTGTGGCTTCGCTGGGTGCGGTAGCGCTACATATCTGGACGATCAAAGGTTATTTCGAATCCATCGATGGCTCGCTTGAGGAAGCTGCCATGGTGGATGGCGCCAGCACTTGGCAAGCGTTTCGCTACATTCTGCTGCCGCTCTCTATCCCAATCTTGATGGTGGTGTTCATTCTGGCGTTTGTGATGAGCATTATGGAGTACCCCATGGCCTCGGTACTATTGGTCGACGAGCACAAGCTGACGCTCGCCGTGGGTGCCCAGCAGTACCTAGCCGACCACAACCAGCGCTGGGGTAACTTCGCCGCCGCTGCTGTTCTCTCCGGCCTACCGGTTACCGTGGCGTTTTTGATCTGCCAACGCTGGATTATCGGCGGTTTAACCGCAGGGGGTGTGAAGGGTTAAGCAGGAACTTACTAGGCTGTTTCCTCGCTTGAGCATGTTGCTCATGACCGGCGCTCATCAGCGCCGGTTTTTTTATGGGTTAGGTAATCTTTAGCACTACAGTCGTAACTACTGCCGTGATCGTTCATGCTAAGAAGCCCATTGGCGGCCCAAGGAGTTAGGTTTTTGGACTGATGGTGCGTTCTTCTCGTTACTGTTATGTTGAAAGATTGTTCATGGCTGAAGCGAGGAGCGCGATTATGGCGGGTGGATGGGCGAAAGATGGCGCTGAACACGAGCAGATGGAGAGCACGCTGGAGGATGCGGTGCAGCGTGCGCGTAGCCAATTACCCCGCGGCGAAAGTCTTGAGTTTTGTGAGGAGTGTGGCGACCCCATTCCCGAAGCACGCCGCAAGGCTATTCCTGGCGTTCGACTCTGTGTGGTGTGTCAAGGTGAATTGGACAAAAAGCAGTCGGCTTATAGTGGCTACAATCGTCGGGGCAGTAAGGATAGCCAACTGCGTTGAGATGGGGCTGTATGTCTACGCGTCCTGGTCGGTGTCCGGCAACTGCTTGAAATAGACATAGCGGTGAAGGCGAATCGCTGGGCGAATCAGCATTCGAGAGCGACGGTGTTGCCGTCCGGTACTTTGACGTCGGCGGGCGTCATGTCAGCCAGCGCGACGTGACTGAAGGATGCAATCAAGATAGCGGCGAGAGTATGCTGGATGGTCATTTCAGTCTCCTTGGGTTTTGTATCAACCGCTTTAAATAGCGGCTGTATAGGGGATACACACAAGGAGACCGATTGGATGCACTCTTTTTTAAAAAAGTTTAATTATTTAAAAAATTATCGGCTCACCCCATCCACCGTGACTTGGCGTGGGCAGGCGTTGCCGTTGGAGTCAAACAGATGGCAGCGCTGCCCTGTCAACCCCAGATGTGACGCTTGCCCTTCTTCAAGCCGGGTTAAACCATCCAGGCGTTGGGTTAAAGGCGCTTCAATGCCCTCTACCTGCCAGTGGGCCAGAGTTTCATAGCCCAGCTTTTCGGCCACCATCAGGGTCGCGCTCAGCGTTGCATCCGCTTGCTCAGCCGCCACGAAGTCTTCGGCACGCAGTCCCAGGGTGGCCCTATCGCCTGCCTGGAGCTGATGACCGCTCACCGCCACCGCCAGCGTTTCACCGCTGTGCAGGCGCACCACGGTTTGGCGCTCGCCGGGGTCGACCACCGTCACCGGCAGCGTATTGATACGCGGCGAGCCGATAAACTCCGCCACCTCAAGGGTATTGGGAAAGTGATACAGCGACAGCGGCGCGCCTACCTGGGCAATACGCCCCTTGGAGAGCAGCACGATACGATCCGCCAGGGTCATCGCCTCCACCTGATCGTGGGTGACGTAGATCATGGTGGCGTTTAAGCGCTTGTGCAGCGCGGCGATCTGTACCCGCATATCCACGCGCAGCGCGGCATCCAGATTGGAAAGCGGCTCGTCGAACAGGAACACTGCGGGCTCTTTCACCAGGGTGCGGCCAATAGCGACCCGCTGGCGCTGGCCGCCGGAGAGGTCTTTGGGCTTGCGCTCCAGAAGCTCGGTGAGGTGCAGCATCTCGGCGGCGTGCTCCACGCGGCGGCGAATTTCTGCTTTGTCGGTGCGTGCCAGCTTCAAGCCAAACGCCATGTTCTCGGCCACGCTCATATGCGGATAGAGCGCGTAGGATTGGAACACCATGCCGATGTCCCGCTCCTGGGGCGGAATCTCGTTGATACGCTGACCATCGAGCTGCATATCCCCAGTGGTGATGTCCTCCAAGCCCGCAATCATGCGTAGCAGCGTGGATTTACCGCACCCGGAGGGGCCCACGAAAACGACGAACTCGCCGTCTTCGATGGTGAGGTCGATATCTCGTGAGATTTCGACACCATCGAAGGATTTACCGATGCCGCTGAGGGTTAAACGTCCCATGGTGCTTCCTCCTGAGTGTGCGGGCAGCGGGCAATCGCCACCCCAAACGGCGGCAGTGTCAGCGTACCTGCTTGCCACTCGCCGTTTAGCCACTTAGGCGCATCCCCCAGCGCTTCAGCACCCTCGGGAGCCGGGCGGGTCACGGTTTGATCGCTAAAGTTCAGGGCCACCAGCAGGCGTGTTTGCTGATAGGTGCGCTCCAAGCAAAGCACCTCGTCGCGTACCGGGTGATAGCGCACGTCGCCTTTAACCAGCGCAGGCTGCGTGCGGCGGAAGGCTAAAAAAGCTCGGTAGGCATTGAGCAGCGAATCGGCATCCTGCTCTTGCTGGTCCACCGCCAAACTTGCGTGGGAATCGGGCACCGGCAGCCAGGGAGTAGCACTGCTAAAGCCCGCATGGCGGGCGTCCGCCTGCCAGGGGTGCGGGGTGCGGCAGCCATCGCGGCCTTTATAGGCAGGCCAGAAGGTGATGCCCGCCGGATCGACAAGCTGCTCGAAGGTCAGCTCCGCCTCGGGCAGACCCAGCTCTTCGCCCTGATAGAGGCATACGCTGCCCCGCTGGCTGAACAGGAACACCAAATAGAGGCGCAGCTTCTCCAGCTGCCCTTCCGCCTGCCAGCGAGTTGCTAGCCGCGTTACGTCGTGATTTCCCAACGCCCAGCAGGGCCAGCCATCGCCAATGCGCGCTTCCATTTCAGTAAGCGTTTCGTGCAAATAGCCGGGGTCGGCTTTATCGGTCAGCAGGTTGAACGAGTAGCACATGTGCAGCCGCTTGCCGCCCTGGGAGTACTCCGCCATCACGCCGAGCGCGTCATCGTCGCCCACTTCGCCCACGCTGGTGGTGCCGGGGTACTCATCCAGCAGCGCCCGCAGCCGCTCCAGAAACAGCAGATTTTCCGGCTGGGTTTTGTCGTATTGGTGGAGCTGATAGCCGTAGGGGTTATCAGGGCGAACGCCCAGGAAGCTCTCGATAATTTCCTGGCGCGGCGGGTTGTCTTTTAACTCGCCGTGGGTGCAGAAATTCACCGCATCCAGCCGGAAGCCATCCACGCCGCGCTCCAACCAGAAGCGCACCTCTTCCAGCATGGCGTCGACTACCGCAGGGGTGCGGAAGTTAAGGTCCGGCTGGCTGGCCAGGAAGTTATGCAGATAGTACTGGCAGCGGCGGGTATCCCACTGCCACGCGCTGCCGCCGAATACCGACTGCCAGTTGGTGGGCGGCGCGCCGTCGGGTTTGGGGTCGGCCCATACGTACCAGTCGGCTTTGGGGTTGTCGCGGCTTTGGCGGCTCTCTTCGAACCACGCGTGCTGGTCGGAGGTGTGGGACATCACCTGATCGATCGTCACTTTCAGCCCCCGCGCGTGGGCCGCTTCGACCAGGCGGTCGAAGTCTTCCAGCGTGCCGAACATGGGGTCGACATCGCGGTAGTTGCTGATGTCGTAGCCGAAATCTTTCATCGGCGAGGTAAAAAATGGCGAGAGCCAAATCGCATCGACGTTCAGTGAGGCGATGTAGTCGAGCTTATCGATTACCCCTTTCAAATCGCCAATGCCGTCGCCGTTACTATCCATAAAGCTGCGCGGGTAGATTTGGTAAATCACCGCGCCGCGCCACCAGTCTGCCCCCTGGCTGCCAACGTAGTGAGAAGTAGAAGGTGTCTGCATCATGATCCTTGTCCTTGTTATTGCCGTCGGCATCTCGATGAATAGAGAGATGCCCCATAGTCGGCATGATGCAGGCTACGCCGCTCGATAGAATCCTCCCCCACTGGGCATACCAGGCGTAGGCCCGGGGAGGAGTGGTCACACGGCGCCTTACTCCCCCTGGATATGCGCCAAGAGCTGTCCGGCCAGGGCAATGGCCTCGTCCCGGCGGCGGATATTCTGCTTTTGGTAGAGGCTGCGGATATGGGTTTTGATGGTGGTCGGTGCTACCGAGAGCTGCTCGGCAATCTGTTCGTTGGAGAGCCCGGCGTGAATCAGCCCCAGGATTTGCCATTCGCGGCGGGTCAGCGGCGAGGTGCGGATCAGCTCTGGCACGTCGGGCCTCGCGACAATATCCGCGATGACCGTTTCATCCAGCATTAAGCGTCGGGCGCAGCCGAAATCCTTCTGTTGGCCCGCCAGCGCCAACAGCCGCTCTGCCCTCGCCTGCTCTAAAGCCGCTAGCGTGCCGCTGGCGAGTAAGCCGTTGAGCAGTTCCCCAAGCGGTTTCCCCAAGCGCAGAAAACTGCCTACCAGCGCGGTACGGGAAGCCAAGCTGAGCGCTTGATGCATGTGGTGGCGGGCTTGCGTCTCCTGGCCAGCCGACCACGCAGCGGCCGCGAGGCAGAGCTGATTGCGGTTGGCATCGGTAACCAGCCCTAGTCTTTGAGTATGCACTTCGAGCGCTTCCAGAAGCGTGCGGGCCTCCTCGCACTGGCCCAACAGCGTGAGCGCTCGGGCGTGGTTGCGCACGTTGCATTGGGCAAAGTGGTTGGTGGCCCCTTCGGTAACGGGAGCGGGCGCTTCTTGGCGCCAGCGCTCTACCGCGTCGAGGTCTTGCGTGGAGTGCCACCAGGCCAGCAGCGTGGCGTGGGCATTGGCCACCCAGTCGATATGGTAATCGCCTTCGGCGAGGATTTTACGCAACCGCCGGATATGGTCGGCGCACTGGGCCTGATCGCCACGACTCTGGGCAATTTTGGCCAGTTGAATATGGCACTGCAGCGTCCAGCGCTCGCCCTGGTTATCCAGCACGGCAATGCCTTTCAGCGCGGCCTGCTCGGCTTCATCCAGGCGGTGCCACTCCCAGAGCACCTGGCTGCGAATCCGGTAGAGAAATTCCGCCACGGGCAGGTGCTCAAGCTCTGCTCGCTCCAGGTGGGCAAAGGCGCGTTCTTGAATATCGTAGGCAGCCTGCAAGCGCCCCTGGGCCACCAGCGTTTCCGACTGATGGCAGAACGACCACAGCAGCAGCTGATGATCCTCACGCTGACGTGCCAGACGCTCCACCTCGCGCACCCGCTGCAGCGACTCATCCAGATAGCCCAGCACAAAGCGCGCCTCGCTCAAAATGGCTGTCGCGGTCAGCGGTGTGGAGGCTAAATAGCGGGCGGGCACGGCCAGCGCCTGTTCGGCGAGCGGAGCGGCACGCTCGGCGTTGCCTTGATTGATCGCTAACTGGGCACGCAGGGTGGCAAACTCCGCGCTCAACACCTGCCACTCGGGCACCTCAAGCTGCGCTTCGATCCAGCTAATCACCCGTGCGGTGATATCAAACTGAAACTGCGCGTGGGATACCCAGCCGTAAAGCAGCACCAGCTCTGGGCGTGTCGAGATTTGCGGCTCCCCCAGCAACCCAAGCCCTTGAGCCAGCAGCGCGTAGGCCCCGCTGGCAAGCAGTGCAGGCCCTTGAGAAACCAGCAGGCTAGCCACATCGCCAGGCGATTCGGCCAAAATGGCTTGTCGCAGCGCCATTACCGGGTCGTTGAGTGCTAGCCAGGCTTGGCTGGCCCGCTGGTGCAGCGTGCGCTGGGTGGCCAAGCTTAGCTCGTGACGGCGGTGGCGCAGGTACTCACCAAACAGCCGTTGAAAGCGGTACCACTGAGCGTGAGGGTCGGGCCGCTCGATAAATAGCCCCGCCTGTTCAAAGGCTTCCAACCGCTGGGTAAGCCGCTCGCCCTCCAGTAGGCGCGCCATCAATTCAGGGGTAAAGCGCTCCAGCACTCCAAGCTGCAGCAGGAGTTCACGCTCTTCAGGGGGCAGCGCCTCGGCCAGCCGTTCATCGAACCACGCCACGAAATCGGGATGACCGCCGTTTAGCCGCTCGACCAGCGCATCGAATCCCGCGCGGGTCGTCGTACGCTCCACCAGCCAGTTCAGGGCCATCACCCAGCCGCCGCTTCGACGCAGCGCCCGCTCCAGGCTCACCCGAGTAGGCGGAAAACTGAGCTGCTCGGCGCAGAGAGTTTGCGCCTCTTCGCTATCGAAGGCCAGGGCGCTAAGGTCGATCTCTTCAAGCTCGCCGCGTAACCGCAGGCTGGCAAGGCCCAACGCAGGGCGGGAGCGGCTGGCCAGCGTTAAGGTCAGCCAGGGTGGCTGGTGGCGTAGCCAGTGGGCCAGCCCGGCTAAAATATCGGGATGGGTAAGGTGCTCAAACTCATCCACCACCAACCGGCAGGCTGCGCGCTGTTCAGGCAGCTCGGCCAGCCAGCGCTCCAACTGCTCAACACACTCTTGCTCATCGCACTCTGCCCCTTCGGCCAAAGGCGACAGCGGCGTATGGTCGCCTAGCAGCGACTGGATGGCCGCTTGCCAGTAGCTCAAAAAGCGCTCGGGCTGGTTATCGCGCTGATCCAAACGCAGCCAGGCCGCCTCTTGTTCCAGGGCGGGTAGGCGTTCAGCCAGCAGCGTGGTTTTGCCATACCCCGAAGGCGCTTGCACGACCAGCAAGCGTATCCGCTCGTTCAACGCGAAGAAATCGTTCAGGCGCGGCCTTGCCACGACGCTCAGTGGCAGCGGCGGTGCTTTTAGCTTTTCTTGAAGCAGCGGCATGGCCCTCTCCTTTCACTACCCAAAACCTAGCCTAGTAAACCTAGGCTAATAAAAAGCCCGCGACGAATCGCGGGCAATCAGCATTGGTGAAACAAACGTATCAATAACAGCCTTGCTAGTGAGTGGTTCGCCCTTAGAACCATACCTCGGTTTGTACGCCGAAGGTGAACTCACCGCCAGTAAAGCCATCGCTGCCAAGTAGTGAATTCCCACCGTAACTGTTCAGGCTCTCATCCCAGTCGCTATAGGAGTGAACAGACGAATTTCAGGACGCTTCCAGAACCCGCCAACTTCCGGCTTGAAGGTCGGGGCGATGGTGAACTTCATGTAGTCGCCATCGACAGCGTTGCGGTCGCTGTAGCCCTGCGGTTTGAAATCCATCCACTGGTAGCTGGCTTCGTACTGCATTTCAAAGTTCTGGTTAATCTCGTTCGCCAGACGAACGTTCAGGGTCGCCCAGTCGTAGCTGTCACCGCTAGCAAAACGGTCATCGCTGGTTTCCGCCAGAATGGCGGGAGCAATGCGCCACTTCGGAGCAACATAGGTTGTACCGTAAACGGCCAGACGCGTCGTGGAGGCATCGTCGGTTAGATCACCGTTGCTACCGAGCCCCTTCACTTCGGCACCCAAGCCTTGGCCATGCAGAACCGCCGCTTTGAAGTTACCTTCACCCATGCCGAAGAAGCTGTCGCCGTGGTAGGCCACCATGGTGTGCCAACCGGTATCTGCAGCGGTTTGACCCACGCCAATATCGCGCTCGTCGTTATCGGCAGCGGACATGCCGTTGACCATCACCTGCCAGTTACCGAAGTAGTTATTGGAGGTCAGGACCAGGTTGTCGGTATCGCTGTTTTCGCCATCCAAGCCGGGGTTTTCGCGGTTGACGACCGGATAGTCGCTGAAGCTGCGGCCATAAAGCGAGAAGTTGGTTTTCCAGTTCTCCGCCAGCTGCACGTCGTACACACCACCACCGGTACCAGCTAGGAAGACCACATCGCTATCGAGCCAGTGAATATCGAAGTTGTTACGGTCAAAGCGCTTACCGGCCCAGATGGATGCGTTTTCAAACGCCCCGGTGAAGCTGGGCAGGTCGCTGAACTCTGCATACACTTGGCGCACGTTTAGGTTGGTGTCATCGCCCACCCAGTCGTTGCTGGAATTGGTGCCATGGGCCAGCATGGTGGTGTAACGGGCTTTGGCGCCGTTATCGAACTGCATGCGGTAGTTCAGGATGGCTTCAGAGTAGGTGTCCGGCTCGTTACCCAAACGCCCCACTGCGCCGCCATTACCACCGGCGGGCGTTAGGTACGGGCCGCCCGGTGCGCTTTTGCCATCTTCACCGATCAACAGGCCAGAACGAGCATACACGTTGAACGAGAAGCCCTCTTCGCCGCTGGCCTGGCGTTCGACGCGGGCCAGGCGCTCTTCGATATCGGCATCGGTAGTTGCCGTTGCTGGCGCGCTTGAAGCAGGCGCAGCACCGCGCCCCTGCTCAGCTAACTCCGCGCGGCGCTCGGCAGCTTCAGCCCGCTGCTCGGCGGCCGCAATGCGCGCTTCTAGCTCGGCAAAGCGCTCTTCCATCGTCGTGTCGGCGTTGGCAACACCGCAAAGTCCGAGGCTGGCAGTGGCAACGGCGATGGCTAATGGTGTCTTGAATGTCATTTTGTGCATTGTTTTAAATCTATTTTTGTTCTGATCGTGACGCTGGCTCCAGGCACCGCCTTCCCTTGAATAATGTTGCAAAGCAACTTCTATTTTGAGCCGAAGAGCGACAGCCACTAAAACTTAATCGATTAAGAGCTAGTAAACCAACAAGCTTTTACTAATTATCGACCAATGTCTAAAGCACTATTTATCTTAGAGAAACCGAATTGAAATAGATTAGACAAAAGTCTCTATTGAACTTCACGACGACAGACGGCTAACTGGCAGCGTACTTAATCGTTTAAGTAGGCGCTACAAGCGCTCTGATCCCCCATCACCCACAACAATAAACGCCGAGGAACGCCGTAATGAAAAAGACACTACTCACTTCAGCTATCGCTTTGGCCAGTCTTGCCAGTACCACCGGGTCTGCCCAGGCGGTCGAACTGACGATTTCCTGTGGTGCGGTTGGTGCAGAGTTGACCCTTTGCCAAGAAGGCGTGCGCGCTTGGGAAGAGAAAACCGGCCACAGCGTCGATGTGGTTTCAACGCCCAACTCATCCACTGAGCGCCTGTCTCTCTATCAACAAATTCTCTCCGCCAACTCCAGCGATATCGATGTGATGCAAATCGACGTGGTGTGGCCCGGCCTGCTGGCCAACCACCTGTTCGATCTTCGCGAGGTATTGGGTGACGACGCAGCCGCGGGCCATTTCGAGACGATCGTGGTCAACAACACCATCGATGATCGTCTGGTCGCCATGCCGTGGTTTACCGATGCGGGGGTGCTTTACTACCGGGAAGACCTGTTGGAAAAGCATGGCCACGAGGTGCCCACCACGTGGCAAGACCTGACTGAGATTGCGCGCGATATTCAAAACGCTGAGCGTGAAGCGGGCAACAGCCGCATGCAGGGCTTCGTATTCCAAGGGCGCGCCTATGAAGGGCTGACCGTCAACGCCTTGGAATGGGTCGCCAGCTTTGGCGGCGGTACCGTGGTCGATAATGACGGCGAAGTGACCATCAACAACGAGCGCGCTGCCCAAGCGTTGGATCTGGCCGCCTCTTGGATCGGTGACATCTCCCCGGAAGGCGTGCTGAACTACACCGAAGAGGAAGCACGGGGTGTTTTCCAGGGCGGCAATGCCGTCTTCATGCGCAACTGGCCTTACGCCTGGGCGCTGGCCCAAAGCGATGACAGCGACGTGCGCGGCAAAGTAGGCGTCGTGCAGCTGCCTGCTGGCGGTGAAGAGGGCCAAAGCGCTGCGGGCCTGGGCGGCTGGAACCTGGCCGTGTCGCGCTACAGCGAGCATCCTGACATTGCGGCGGATTTGGTGGCTTACCTGACCGGTGAAGAAGAGCAGAAACGTCGCGCCATTCAGGCGTCCTACAACCCCACCATCGATGCGCTCTACCAGGACCAGGAAGTACTGGAAGCGGTGCCCTTCTTCGGCACGCTCTACGACACGTTCACCAATGCCGTCGCGCGTCCGTCTGCACCTACCGGCGGTGCCTATGGCCGGGTCAGCAACGCCTTCTTTAGCACCTCTCATGACGTGCTGTCCGGCACCAAAGATGGCGCTCAAGCCGTCGCTGACCTTGAAGGCGAATTGCTGCGCCTGAAGCGTCGCAACTGGTAAACGCGGAGACACCTATGTCGAGCTCTTCTCACCACTCTCACCAAAACGCGCCCCTCGGGGCGCGTTCCGCCACGCCAGCGCGGCGGCAACGGGGTACCAAGGTCCGCCGCCAACGCGTCAAGGCGGCGTGGCTGTTCTTAGCCCCCATGCTGATTGCCCTCACGCTGGTGGCGGGCTGGCCGTTACTTCGCACCTTCTTTCTCAGCTTTACCGATGCGTCGCTGTCCGATTTAGGCGCCGCAAACCTGATTGGCTTTGAAAACTATCTGGTTTACGACAACGGCCGCTGGTTTGGCGTGCTAGCCGACCCGGTATGGTGGCAGTCCGTGTGGAACACGGTCTACTTCTCGGTCGTTTCCGTTTCGCTGGAAGTAGTGTTTGGCGTCATCGTGGCGCTGATTCTGAACGCAGAATTTAAAGGCCGTGTGATTGTTCGTGCGGCGGTCCTCATCCCTTGGGCCATCCCCACCATTGTCTCAGCCCAGATGTGGGCGTGGATGCTGAATGATCAGTTCGGCATCATCAACCACCTGCTGATGGTGGTTGGCATTATTGATAATCCCATCGCCTGGACAGCCAGCGCCACCTACTCCATGTGGGCGGTCATTATGGTTGACGTTTGGAAGACCATTCCTTTCGTCGCGCTGCTGGTGTTAGCCGCGCTGCAAATGCTGCCTAAAGATTGCTATGAAGCTGCCGAGGTGGATGGCATTCATCCGGTACGCGTGTTCTTCAAGGTTACGCTGCCACTGATCACACCCGCGCTGATGGTGGCGGTCATCTTCCGCCTGCTGGATGCCCTGCGCGTATTCGACGTGATTTATGTGTTGACCTCCAACTCCACCAGCACGATGTCGATGTCGGTGTATGCGCGCCAGCAGCTCGTCGAATTCCAGGACGTCGGCTACGGCAGTGCGGCCTCTACGCTGCTGTTCTTGATCATCGCGCTGGCTACCGTTGCCTACCTCTATATCGGCCGCAAACAGATCCAATTGGGAGGTGACTGATGAACAGCCGCCAGTTCGCCAAAATTGCTAAACGCGTTGGTTTTTGGGCACTGATTGCCGTCATTATGGTGTATGCAGTGTTCCCGTTTTACTACGCGGTGATCACCTCGGTAAAACCCTCTAGCGACCTGTTCCGCGTGGAGCTATGGCCCTCTACCTGGAACCTGGACAACTACGCGCAAATCTTTAGCCAATCGAGCTTTGTGCGAGCGATTTTCAACTCCATCATCGTCGCCTTTAGCGTAGTGTTTATCGCCCTGCTGCTGGGTATCACCGCCTCTTATGCGCTTGGGCGGGTACGCTTTCGGGGCCGTTCGACGGTGCTGCTGGTCATTCTGGGCGTTTCGATGTTCCCTCAAGTGGCCGTGCTCTCTGGGCTGTTCGAGGTAATTCGCGCGCTGAATCTATATAACAACCCCGCAGGCCTGATCCTCAGTTACACCATCTTTACGCTGCCCTTTACGGTGTGGGTGCTCACCACCTTTATGAAGCAGCTGCCCATGGAGCTGGAAGAGGCGGCGATCATGGATGGTGCCACCCCCTGGGTGACCATCACCAAGGTATTTCTGCCGTTGATGTGGCCCGCCATGGCGACCACGGGCCTGCTCGCATTCATCGCCGCCTGGAACGAGTTTCTGTTCGCACTGACCTTCACACTGACCGATACGCAGCGCACGGTGCCGGTCGCGATTGCCCTTCTGTCAGGCGGTAGTGCTTACGAACTGCCCTGGGGGCCGATTATGGCCGCCTCCGTTGTGGTAACCGTGCCGCTGGTGATTTTGGTCATTATTTTCCAGCGCCGCATTGTTTCCGGCCTAACGGCGGGTGCCGTGAAGGGCTAAGCCCCTGCGCAATAACGCCTCTATGAATTCGCTGATAAACCTCAGCAACCGTTTTTAAGGAACTAAGTAATGCAAGACAACATGATGTGGTGGCGCGGCGGTGTAATCTATCAAATTTACCCGCGCAGCTTTTTAGATAGCCGTGGCGACGGCGTAGGCGATCTGAACGGCATCACCGAAAAGCTGGATTACGTGGCCTCCCTCAACGTGGACGGCATCTGGCTATCGCCCTTCTTTACTTCTCCGATGCTCGACTTTGGCTACGACGTGAGCGACTACCGCGACGTAGACCCGATGTTCGGCACGCTGGAAGACTTCAAGGCGCTGCTGGAAAAAGCCCATTCGCTGGGCTTGAAAGTGATGATCGACCAAGTGATCAGCCATACCTCCGATCAGCACCCCTGGTTCCAGGAGAGCCGCCAGGATCGCACCAATCCTAAAGCCGACTGGTTTGTGTGGGCCGACCCGAAACCCGACGGCACGCCGCCCAACAACTGGCTGTCGATCTTTGGCGGCTCGGCGTGGACCTTCGACTCCCGCCGCCAGCAGTACTATCTGCACAACTTCCTGACCAGCCAGCCGGACGTCAACTTCCACAACCCGGAAGCGCGTCAGGCACAGCTCGACAACATGCGTTTCTGGCTGGATTTGGGTGTCGACGGTTTCCGCTTGGATACGGTCAACTTCTACTTCCACGATGCCGAGCTGCGGGACAACCCGCCGGTACCGAAAGGCGAAGCCAAAACCCTGGGCGCCCCGGAAGCAAACCCCTATACCTGGCAGCGCCATGTCTACGACCTCAGCCGCCCGGAAAACCTGGACTTCCTCAAAGACCTCCGTGCGCTGATGGATGAGTACCCCGGCACCACCACCGTAGGTGAAATTGGCGACGATAACCCGCTAGAGCGCATGGCCGAGTACACCGCCGGTGGCGATAAGCTGCATATGGCGTACACCTTCGACCTGCTCAACATGCCCCACTCCGCCAGCTACCTGCGCGAAGTGATTGAACGCTTCCAGCGCTTAGCAGGCGACGCTTGGCCCTGCTGGGCAACCTCCAACCACGATGTGGTGCGTAGCGCGACTCGCTGGGGGGCTGACGAAGACCCCAACGCCTACCCGAAAGTGATGCTGGCCATGCTGTTCTCACTGCGCGGCAGCGTGTGCCTGTACCAAGGCGAAGAGCTGGGCCTGCCGGAAGCGGACGTGCCCTTCGAGCGCATTCAAGACCCCTACGGCAAAGTGCTGTGGCCTGAGTTTAAAGGCCGCGACGGCTGCCGCACGCCCATGCCGTGGACCGACGGCGAACAGGGCGGCTTCTCTCCGATGGAACCGTGGCTGCCCATGGAAGCTCGTCACTTGGATTTGGCGGTGAGCCGCCAGCAGGATGACCCCAACGCCACGCTCAACACCGTACGCGCCCTGCTAGCGTTCCGCCGCAGCCAACCGGCCATGTTCGATGGCGACTTGGCACTGGTAGACGTTGGCGAGGAGCTACTTGGCTTTACCCGTCAAAAAGGCGACGAGACCCTGCTGTGCGTGTTCAACCTGACCGGGCAAGAGCAGCAAACCACCCTGCCTGTGGAGGTCGCCAGCGACTTGCCGGTCGCCCACTTTACCGCCACGCGAGACGGCAGCACGCTCACGCTGCCCGCGTACCAAGCCGCCTTTATGCAGGTTGCCTAAACGCCGCCCATAACAGTTAATAACGATAGCCGACCCGCTCCGATCGAGGTCGGCAAGGAGTTACCATGGCAAGTGTTACGCTTGAAAAGGTCAATAAGGTATTTGGCCGCGATCACATCATCAAAGACGTTGATCTTTCCATTGGCGACGGTGAGTTTGTCGTATTTGTTGGCCCCTCCGGCTGCGGTAAATCCACGCTGCTGCGCTTAATCGCCGGTCTTGAATCAATCACCGATGGCGACCTGAATATTGGCGGCACCGTGGTCAACGACTTACCGCCTCGTGAACGCGGCGTAGGCATGGTGTTTCAGTCCTACGCGCTCTACCCGCACATGACCGTTTACGACAATATGGCGTTTGGTCTTAAGCTGGCCAACACCGCCAAAGAGACCGTTCACGAGCGGGTGATGAGCACGGCAAAAATCCTGCAGTTGGAAGAGCTTTTACACCGTAAGCCCAAAGCCCTCTCTGGCGGCCAGCGCCAGCGGGTGGCGATGGGCCGTGCCATGGCGCGGGAGCCGCGCATTCTGCTGTTTGACGAGCCGCTCTCCAACCTGGATGCCTCGCTGCGGGTGCAGATGCGTAACGAGATCGCCCGCCTGCACAACCGTCTCGGCTCTACCATGATTTACGTCACCCACGATCAGGTCGAAGCCATGACCCTGGCGGATAAAATCGTGGTGCTAAACCGCGGTCATATCGAGCAAGTGGGCAGCCCTCACGAGCTGTACCAGCGTCCGGCCACTAAATTCGTAGCCGGCTTTATTGGCTCACCCACCATGAACTTTATGCCCGCCGAGCTACTGAGCGGCACCGCCGACGGCTGCCGAGTGAAAGCGGCGGGAGTGGGAGAAGTATCATTGCCACAAGCGGGCGACGCTTACTCGAAAGGCTCCTCGCTCACACTTGGCGTGCGCCCCGAGCACCTTCGCCTGGAAGCGCCTCAGGGCGATAACTGCTTTGATATCGTCAACGTTGAATACCTGGGTAACGAAGTCTACGTGTATCTGGAGCCGAAAGAGGGCTCTACCTTGCTGATCCATCGCAGCGAAGCGCCCAGCCAGTGGCAAGAGGGCCAGCAGGTATCGCTGGTACCGGATACCGAGCATGTACATCTGTTCGACGAAAGCGGGGCCGCCTTAACACTTTCCGCAACCCGCTCGGCAGCTTAAGTACTGATAGAAAGACCCATCACGGCCTTGGCTGGGTGAGACAACCTTTCAAAGAGGGTAGTCGTCACACCATCAAGGCCGTTATTCTTGCGCACTACAAGTAAATAATTAGCCTGCGTTGTAAATACCACCCAGGCAACGCACTCTCTCCGCCCATACTCTTCACCAGTTTAGGAAGCACCGTGACCGCCCCTCGCCGAATGACCCTAAAGGATCTTGCGCTCGAACTCGGCGTCTCAACCGCGACGATTTCCAACGCCTTTAACCGACCCGACCAGCTCTCCCCGCTACTGCGCGACCGCATTCTTAAGGAAGCTAAGCGGCTGGGGTATAGTGGACCCGACGCCAAAGCACGCAGCCTGCGCACCGGACGCTCCAGCATCGTGGCGGTGATTCTGGCCGAAAGCCTGACTTACAGCCTGAACGATGCCGTGGCCAGTGAGTTTCTCTCTGGCGTGGCTGAAGTGCTGGATGCCCACGGCCATACCATGCTGTTATTACCGGGCCGAGGCCATGCTTCCCAGCCACCCGGCTCGGCTAATATCGCCGATGGATTTATCGTTTACGGGCTGATGCCCAACAATAAACTGCTGAACGAACTGTCCTCTCAACGCCCTTTGGTGTCGGTAGACTTCGATATCGACGGCAGCCCTACCGTGCACATCGATGATCGTGATGCCAGCTACGCGATGGCAACCCATGCGCTTAAGCAGCGCCCTCTTCGGCCTGCCATTATCAACCTGCGTTTAACTAAAGAGCACTGCAATGGCCGGGTGACCAAAGAGCACACGATGCTGCCCGACAGCAGCACGATAAGCCGTGCGCGCCTGGCCGGTTTTCATGCCGCGCTCACTGAGCATGGCTTTGATACCGAACAGGTTCCGCTGTGGAATATTGAAGAGAACGTGTTTGACGTGTGCTCGCCGGTGATTACCGAGATCATCGATCTGCCCGCTGAGCAGCGTCCAGATCTACTACTATGCATGTCAGACCGAATTGCACTCACTGCGCTAACGCTAGCAGAGCAGCGAGGCATTCACGTCCCAGGGGAGTTACGAATTACCGGCTTTGACGGCATTGCCGAAGGGCAATATCGTGCCCCACGCTTAACCACCGTACGCCAGGACAGCGCAGGTAAAGGACGTGTGGCAGCCAAAATGATTTTAGGCCGAATACCAAAAACCCAGCAGCTGCTCAAAACCGAGCTGCTGCTGGGCGATACCTGCCCTTAAAGATCAAACAGGAGTTATTTGGCGGTTTTCTGCATGGCGATGGCGGTATCCAACATACGGTTGGAGAAGCCCCACTCGTTGTCGTACCACGCCATGATCTTCACCAGACGACCATTAACGCGAGTATGGTTAGCGTCAAAGGTAGACGAGTGCGCATCGTGATTGAAGTCGATAGACACCAGCGGCTGGGCGTTGACGGCCAAGACCGGGGAGTTTGCGGCGGCTTTCTCGACAATCGCGTTGATCTCTTCTTTGGTGGTATCACGACCCACAGTAAAGGTTAGATCCACCAGAGAAACGTTGATCACCGGCACGCGCACGGCCAGGCCATCGAACTTACCCGCTAGCTCCGGCAGTACCAAACCCACGGCTGCCGCCGCGCCGGTTTTGGTCGGAATCATGGAGTGGGTGGCACTACGCGCACGGTAGGGATCGGAGTGATACACATCCGACAGGTTCTGGTCGTTGGTGTAAGCGTGAACGGTAGTCATCAGGCCGTTTTCGATACCGACTGCATCGTTCAGCGCTTTAGCGACCGGAGCCAAGCAGTTGGTGGTGCAGGAAGCATTTGATACCACGGTGTGCTCGGCGGTCAAAATGTCGTCATTCACACCGTAAACGATAGTGGCATCCGCATCCGGGCTAGGCGCAGAAATCAGTACGCGCTTTGCGCCTGCAGCAATATGCTTGGCCGCCGCTTCGCGCTTGGTAAACAGACCGGTACACTCCATGACGAGGTCAATATTCATAGAGGCCCAGGGCAGGTTGGCCGGATCGCGCTCAGAAGAGATCACAATACGATCCCCATCCACGCTGATGCTCTCTGCATCGTGCTCGACCGCAAATGGGAAATGGCCGTGAACGGTATCGTGGCGCAGCAGATGGGAGTTTAGGGAAGGGTCGCCCAGATCGTTAATCGCAACCACCTGAACGCGATCACGGTAGCCATTTTCGTACAGCGCACGCAGTACGTTACGGCCAATCCGTCCAAATCCGTTAATGGCAACTCTTATTGTCATGGTAGCACCTCAATCAAGCAGTGGTCGTAGATGGCGTATCCAGTAAAAAAATTACTAAAAATACGTATTTAGTCACCTATAGGCCGATTAAAACCTGCCATAACCGCCCCTAAAGGCTAATAACTATCCAATATGTAGTAAAATTACTATATAAAGGCTATCGTAGTCCAATACTTAATCAACGATTCATCAGCCCTTTTTATAGTCTATGTTCAGCCCACGCTGCTCATTAGGAGTACCACTATGACACGCGCAACGTCCCCAACCCCCCTTCGTCGTACCAAAATCGTCGCCACGCTTGGCCCAGCCAGTGACCGCCCCGGGGTGTTGGAAGCCATGCTAAAAGCGGGCGTTGACGTGGTGCGGCTGAATTTCTCCCACGGCTCTGCTGATGATCATCGCCGCCGCCTCACCGAAGTACGCGAGATTGCTCAGCGCTTAGGCCGCAGCGTAGCGGCACTGGGCGACTTGCAAGGCCCTAAAATTCGCATTTCCCGCTTCAAAGAAGGCGCTATCCACTTAGACATCGGCCAAGTGTTTGTGCTCGATATGGCTATGGATGCCAATAGCGGCACCGCCGAACGCGTCGGCTGCGACTACAAAGCGCTCATCGATGACGTCGCCCCCGGCGACCGTCTGCTGCTGGACGATGGTCGCGTCGTGCTGGACGTCACGTCTATCGTTGGGCAAGAAGTTCACACCCGAGTTCACGTGGGTGGCAAACTGTCCAACAATAAAGGCATCAACAAGCAAGGCGGCGGCCTTTCCGCCCCAGCGCTGACCGATAAGGATAAAGAAGACCTGAAAACCGCCATCGAGATTGGTGTGGATTACCTCGCCGTTTCGTTCCCACGCAGCGCCGCCGACATGCAGGAAGCGCGTGCTCTACTGGGCGACGAGGGCAAAGAGATCGGGCTGGTGGCGAAATTGGAGCGTGCCGAGGCCGTTGCCAACGACGAAACTCTAGACGCCATCATCGAAGCGTCAGAAGCAGTCATGGTCGCTCGCGGCGACCTGGGCGTAGAGATTGGCGATGAGGCGCTGATCGGCACGCAAAAGCGCATTATCAAGCATGCCCGTTCGCTGAATCGCGCGGTGATCACCGCCACCCAAATGATGGAGTCGATGATAGAGTCGCCGCTGCCTACGCGTGCCGAAGTGTTCGACGTGGCCAATGCCGTGCTGGATGCCACCGATGCCGTCATGCTCTCGGCGGAAACCGCAGCGGGTGACTATCCGGTGGAGACCATCGAAGCCATGGACCGCGTCTGCCTGGGTGCCGAGCGGGAGCGCATTGCTCAAGCCTCCGGCCACCGCATCCATGAAGGCTTCGAGCGGATCGATGAAACCATCGCACTCTCCGCTATGTACGCCGCCAACCATCTGACCGGCGTACGCGCCATTGCCTGCATGACCTCCACCGGCTACACGCCGCTGATTGCCTCGCGCATCCGCTCTGGCTTGCCGATTGTCGGCTTGGCTCACAGCCCCATCGCCCAACGGCGCATGGCGCTCTACCGTGGCGTAGTCTCGATTCCATTCGATACGACGCACATGGAGGCCACCGAGGTGAACCATGAAGCCATCAAACTGCTGAAGGCCCATGGATTGGCACGCCCAGGTGAGCATGTCATTCTTACTCGCGGCGACCATATGAATGCCCACGGCGGCACCAATACCATGAAAGTACTGGCCGTCGACGCCGAATGAATAACCGTCTCGACGGACGATGAATAACAATCGAATGACCAGGAGAGCCATGCCATGAACGATGCCCGCCCACCCCGCCAAGCCGTGCGCACGCTGCAACCGCGCAAGCGTATTGCGCTGATTGCCCACGATGGCAAAAAAACCGAGATGCTGGAGTGGGCGACGCGCTGGCAAGACACACTCAGCCAGCACACGCTGATTGGCACAGGCACTACCGCAGGGCGGCTGAAAACCGCCCTGGGGCTAGAAGTGGAAGGCTTAATGAGCGGGCCGCTAGGCGGCGACCAGCAGATCGGGGCGCGTATCGCCGAGCAGCAGCTCGACGTGCTGATCTTCTTTTGGGACCCCTTTGCACCGCAGCCCCACGACCCGGATGTGAAAGCGCTGCTGCGCCTTGCCGCGCTATGGAACGTGCCGGTGGCCTGTAATGCGGCCAGCGCCGACTTTCTGCTCTCCTCGCCCTATCTTAGCGAACGATATGATATGTCGATTCCAGACGCCAACGCCTGGGCACAGGCACGCACGGTATAAACCGCGCGCCGCCTGCGCTCAGCGAGTACGCAGGCGGCGCGCGACCACCTGCTGCCCGCATTGGTAGCTTCCATTCATCGCGCCCAGCGCGCACTGAAGCGTCAGCTCGGCGATGCGGTCATAATCCTGCAGCGCCGAATTAACCGGCTGGGGCAGAAAATCTAACAGGCGGTGGTCACCAAAAGTGGCTAACCGCAGCGTCTCCGGCAGCCCCCCCTGGGCAAGCAGCTCATCAAACACACCTTCCATGAGCGCGTAGGAGGCCGTGACCAGCGCATCTACCTCGCCTGCAGCAAAGAGCTGTTGCGCCAGTTCAACGCCCACATCCCGCTCGTAGCGCCCACCGCTAAAGGTAACGGCTTCAACCCCCGTCCCTTCCAGCGCGGCAAAAAAGCCCGCACGCCGCTCACGACTCACCGAGAGTTCGGGCATGGCATCCAACCAGGCAATGCGCCGTGTTGAGCCATCCATCACCGAGCGCGTCAGCGCGTAAGCCGCCTTTTGGTCATTGCTCACCACGCTGGCAAAACGCTCGGGGGTCAGGCCCCGGTCCATCCCAACGACGCTCCAGCCTTCGTCGGCCAAATCCGTATAAAAGGTGTCGTTTTCCGGCAGGCAGCTGGCGGTAATCAGCACCTCACAGCGCTGGGCACGCAGCGCCAAGGCCAGCGTGCGCTCACTATCCGCGCAGTCATCGGAACTCACCACCAACAGCTGGTAGCCGCGCTCGCGAGCACCGCGTTCCAGGCGTTTGGCGAGGCGCGCGTAGCTGATGTTTTCCAAATCCGGCACGATCAAACCGATCAACCGGCTAGCGCCCCGGCGCAGCGCGGCTGCCTGGGGGTCAATGTGATAGCGGTGCTGACGCACCACAGCCATCACTTTATCGATGGTAGCTGAACTAATGCGCCGCTGTTCAGCCTGGCCGTTGATTACATAGCTTGCCGTGGTGCGCGAAACCCCGGCGAGCCGGGCAATATCGGCAAGTGTCATGCTGGTTTCTCCCTAAATGAAGACGGCAGTTTAGCAGCCGTTTTACCCTCTTCAGACAAAAGTCTAAAGAAACAACCCTTGTGCCAAAAAGTGAATCGATTCAGCATAGCCAACTAACCACAGGTGACACGATTCATCCAGCTAACCTTAACGATCTACGACTAACGTTTTATGCGCGCACTTTCGCCGCCAATCGCAGACGTTGCCGTTGCCTGACCGCGTTTACAGGAGACCCCTATGTTGACACTCGGCCCCGATGACATCTTGCTCGACCGCCACGCGGACAACTGGCAAGCTGCGCTCGACAGCGCCGCCAACGCCCTGGCAGAGGCTGGCTTGGTTGCGGCCGAGTATCGCGATGGCCTCCACGCCCGCGAAGCGCAGTCCTCAACGTACCTAGGCAACGCCATTGCCATTCCCCACGGCACTCCAGAAAGCCGCCATCACGTCAAACGTACCGGCGTACGGGTGCTGCAGTTCCCTAAAGGGGTAGAGTGGCACGACGGCAACACCGTTCACGTACTGGTCACGATAGCGGCACAAAACGACGAACACCTGGATATTTTGCGCCAGCTTACCCACGTCCTCGACCGCGACGGCGTAGCAACCGAATTAGCCCGCGCCAGCTCCGCCGCCGATGTTGCGCGCCTGCTCTCGAAGCCGTCCTTAGCGCCGCGTCTGGATGCCGATACGCTATGTGTTAACTTTCCCGCCCGCGACCCGCAGGAGCTGGCCCTGGCGGCGGCAGCGCGGCTGCGTCAAAGCGGCTGCGTGGATAACGGCTTTATTAGTGCCGTGGCGAGCGCCCAGCCCCAGTGGTTGGGTAAAGGCTTATGGCTTTCAAGCCACGCCCAAGGGGTCAACCAGCCCGCACTAGGCGTGGCAACGCCCGCCGATAGCACCATCGAGCATGGCGGTCATCCGGTTCATGCGCTGTTCTGCCTGGCCGCCAGCGGCGATGCCCACCGGCCGCTGCTCGAACAGTTGATGGCGGTACTAGAGAACGGCGAAAGCGACAGCTTTGTGGGCAAAAATAGCGCCCAACTGCTGGCAGCGCTGGCCGGTGAAACCGCCAGCACCCAAACCCGCCGCGTGCGCGTTCTGAACCCCCACGGCCTGCACGCCCGCCCGGCCAAACAGCTGGTACAGATCGCTCGTGCCCAGCCCATGCCCATCAACGTACGCCTGGAAGAGGGCAGCGCCACCACGGTATCTGCTGCCAGCTTGACCAAAGTGATTGGCCTGGGTGCACGCCGTGGCCAATGGCTGATCTTCTCTGCCGAGGGCGAACAGGCAAGCGCCGCGCTAGATGCCATTGCCGCCGCTGTCGAAGAGGGCTTGGGTGAAAAAGTCACGCCGTTCGACGGGGGCCGTGATGCCACGCCCGCCGCCAACGCCAGCAAGCCCGCCGTTGAGCCGCTGGCCGCTGACACGCCGCACACCGGTGTAGCAGCCTCGCCAGGCTTGGCGATTGCGCCGGTGTTCGTCATTCGTCCGATGCAGTTCGACTATCCTGAGCACGCCAATCAGCCCGACGACGAGATCGCCCGCCTGGAGGCAGCGCTGAAAGAAGGGGCTGCCCAGCTTCAGGCGCTGGTACACAAAGCGCCCGGCGGCGAAGTCGCCGACATTCTCTCCATGCATGAAGAGATGCTCGACGACCCCGAACTGCACCAGGCGGCGATTGACGCCATCCGCGAAAGCCGCTCGGCGGAAGCGGGCTGGTGGGAAGCTATCGACACCGCCGCCCACGCCCAAGAGATGCTGGCCGACCGGCTGCTGGCCGAACGCGCCGCCGACCTGCGCGATGTCGGCCGCCGCGTGCTCGGCGTGCTTTGCGACGTCAGCCTGCCCGAGCCACCCGACCACCCCTATATTTTGGTGATGGACGATATCGGCCCCTCCGATGTGGCCCGCCTGGATACCTCCCGCGTGCGTGGCCTGCTGACCGTGCGCGGCGGCGCCACCGCCCACAGCGCGATTTTGGCCCGTGCGCTGGGCATTCCTGCCGTCGTAGGCGCCGGTGAAGCGGTCATGGCGCTACACAACGGCAGCATGATGATTCTGGATGGCGAGCGCGGCCGCGTGACCTCGCAGCCTTCCGAGGAGCGCCTGCGCCGCGCCGAGCAGCAGCTGCTCGACCAGCAGCAGCGTGAAGCGGACGCCTGGGAGCTACGCTTCGAGCAGGCGCAAACCCGCGACGGCCACCGGGTTGAGGTTGCTGCCAACCTGGGCAACACCGCCCACGCCGCCGATGCGGTAGAGCGCGGCGCGGAAGGGGTCGGCCTTTTGCGCACCGAGTTCCTGTTTATGGCCTACTCCAGCGCGCCGGATCTCGCCACGCAAATCGCCGAGTACCGTGAAGCCACCGATGCCCTCGACGGCCGCCCGCTCGTCGCCCGCACCCTGGACGTCGGCGGCGACAAGCCGCTGCCCTACTGGCCGGTGCCCCAGGAAGACAACCCCTTCCTCGGCCTGCGCGGTATTCGCTTAGCGCTGACCCAACCAGAAGTGTTGGAAACCCAGATTCGCGCGCTGCTGATGGCCGCCGTCGGTAAACCGCTACGCATTATGCTGCCGATGGTCAAAGACGTGGCCGAGTTCCGCGCGGCGAAGGCGATTTACGACCGCCTGCTCAACGAGATCTCCCCGCAGCAGCGCGCTACCGATGTACAGCTTGGCGTGATGATCGAAGTCCCTTCCAGCGCTCTGCTAGCACCGACGCTGGCCGCCGAGGTCGACTTCTTCTCAGTCGGTACCAACGACTTAACCCAGTACACCCTCGCGATTGATCGCGGCCACCCAGAGCTATCCGCTCAAGCCGATGGCCTGCACCCAGCGGTACTGCGGTTGATCCAAATGACCGTCGAAGCCGCCCACGCTCACGGCAAATGGGTCGGTGTTTGCGGCGAGCTGGCTTCTGATGCCATGGCCGTACCGGTTCTGGTGGGCTTAGGTGTCGATGAACTCTCCGTCAGCGCACGCCAAATCCCGCTGGTCAAAGCCCGCCTGCGCGAGTTTGATCTTGCCCAAGCCCAGGCCAGCGCCCAGTTAGCGCTGAGCAAAGCCACTAGCGATGAAGTCCGCGACGCCCTGGAGGCCAGCTGATGGCAAGAGTTGTCTGTATTACGCTCAACCCAGCGCTGGATCTCGCCTTCAACCTGGATGCGCTGACGCTGGGACACGTCAACCGCCCCACTAGCGCGCAGCTGGAAGCCGCAGGTAAAGGGGTGAACGTCGCCCGAGTACTGGCCAGCCTTGGCCATGAGGTGGTCGTCAGCGGCTTTTTGGGCGAAGAGAACGACGCCCCGTTCAGCCTCGCCTTTCCCCGTTACGGCGTGAAAGATGCCTTTGTGCGGGTGCCGGGCAACACGCGCATCAACGCCAAACTCGCCGAGCAGAGCGGTCGGGTGACCGACATCAACGGCCCCGGCATGCCCATCGAAGCCGCCCATCTGGAGGCTTTACGCACCACGTTAAGCGGCCTGTTTGAAAGTAGCGCGCCGCCTGAGGCTGTGGTGGTCGCAGGCAGCCTGCCTCCCGGCATTGACCAACCCGCGTTTGGCGAGCTGCTTGCCTTCCTGAAAGGTTTCGGAGTGCCGCTGTGGGTGGATACCAGCGGCCCGGCGCTGCTCACGGCGATTGCCGCGCAGCCTGCCGCCGTAAAACCCAACGAAACCGAGCTGGCCGACTGGGCCGGTAGCGCCCTTGATAGCGACCAACAGCGCCAAGCCGCCGCCGAGCGGCTGCACGCCAGCGGCATCGAACACGCGCTGATTTCAGCGGGTGCTGAAGGCGTTTTATGGGTGAGCCAGCACGGCATTTGGCAATCCACGCCACCGACCGTCACTGCCACCAATACCGTTTGCGCGGGCGACACCTTTGTGGCGGGCATGCTGCATGGACTGCTGAGCCAGCATACACCCGTCGATACGCTTCGTTTCGCCACGGCGCTTTCTGCCGAAGCGGTACGCCATGTTGGCGTAGGCACTTCCCACGCCGATGATTTTGACTCACTCCAACAACAGACCCGGGTACGGCGTCTTGACGACACCCACACCGAGGGAGCCACGCGATGAACCTAATCCTGATTACCGCCTGCCCCAGCGGCATGGCGACCACGTTCCTGGCCGCCAAGCGCCTAGAGCAAGCCGCCACGCGGCTGGGCTGGAACGTTCATGTAGAGATGCACGGTGAGATTGCGCCACTGCAAGCCGCCAGCGCCGAGCAGATTGCTAACGCCGATTTGATCGTCGTGGCCGCCGACCACGTGCCCGCCCCAGAGCGGTTCGAAGGCAAGCGGCTATTCCAGGCCCCCATTGCCAGCGCCCTGCCCGACCCCAGCGCCTTTTTAAGCCAGGCCAAGCGGGAAGCACCGATTTACAGCGCCCCGGCAGCTACTGCTGCCGCTCCGGCCAGCAGTGCGGGCGGCAAAAAAATCGTTGCCGTCACCGCCTGCCCCACCGGTGTTGCCCACACCTTTATGGCCGCCGAAGCGCTGGCCGAAGCGGGTAAGGCCATGGGCCACCAGATTCGCGTGGAAACCCAAGGCTCGGTGGGCGCGCAAAACAAACTCACGGAAGCGGAAATCGCCGACGCGGACGTGGTCGTATTGGCCTGCGACATCGAAGTGGACCCGTCACGCTTTGCGGGTAAACGGGTTTATCGCACCTCTACCGGCAACGCGCTGAAAAAGCCTCGCCCGACCCTGGAGGCCGCCTTTACCGACGCCGCTGTTGAAGATGGCACCAGCGCCGCCAGCAGCAGCGCCACCGCCAAAAAAGGCATGAAAGAGAAAGGCGTCTATAAACACCTGCTAACCGGTGTGTCCTTTATGCTGCCCATGGTGGTGGCGGGTGGCTTGTTAATAGCCCTCTCGTTCGTGTTCGGTATCGAAGCGTTCCAGGAAGAAGGCACCCTGGCCGCCGCGCTGATGCAGATTGGTGGCGGCACGGCCTTCGCGTTGATGATTCCCGTTCTGGCAGGTTACATCGCCTACTCCATCGCCGACCGCCCTGGTATTGCCCCCGGCATGATTGGCGGTATGCTCGCCGCCGAGATTGGTTCTGGGTTTATCGGCGGTATTCTGGCCGGTTTCCTAGCGGGCTACGTGGCCCTCGCCGTCACGCGCTACGTGAAACTGCCCTCCAGCGTTGAGTCGCTCAAACCGATTCTGATCATCCCGCTGATTGCCAGCTTGGTCACCGGCCTGACAATGATCTACGTGATTGGCGAGCCGGTGGCTGCCGTGCTGAGCGCGCTCACCAGCTTCCTGGAGTCCATGGGCTCGACCAATGCCGTGCTGCTGGGCATTCTGCTCGGCGCCATGATGTGCTTCGACCTGGGTGGCCCGGTCAACAAAGCGGCTTACACCTTTGGCGTCGGCTTGTTGGCCTCTGAAACCTACGGCCCGATGGCCGCGATTATGGCGGCAGGTATGGTGCCCGCCATTGGTATGGGCATTGCCAGCTTCGTGGCGCGTAACAAGTTCTCTGCCCCCGAGCGGGAAGCGGGTAAAGCCTCGTTCGTGCTGGGCCTGTGCTTTATCAGTGAAGGCGCGATTCCCTTCGCGGCGAAAGACCCGCTGCGCGTGATTCCCGCCTGTATCGCCGGTGGCGCGGTCACGGGTGCGCTCTCCATGCTGGTGGGTGCCAAGCTGATGGCCCCCCATGGCGGTATCTTCGTGCTGCTGATTCCTAACGCCATTACTCCCGCTCTGCTTTACCTGGGCGCGATTGTGGTGGGCTCTTTGATCACCGGCCTGGGCTACGCGTTTATCAAACGTGGCGCTGCCCAAGTAGCCGTTGCCAGCTAAAAGCGGCACACTAAGGGCGAGGCAATCTCGCCCTTTTGTTTTTTAGTCAGACATTCAAAACGACCACCACCCCGCTGTTTTATTAACCATTTTTCGCTAGCTGTTGTTCTCAAGCGCGCAATATGTAGTATTTTTACATAAATAACAGCGACGCCAGGGGTCGGACACGCCCCGTTAGCGATAACGATGTAAAACAGATGTAAAAACAACAGGACCGCCCGTTATGTTTCAACTCACTCGCAGCGTTACTTGGCAGGCCCTAGAGCGCCTGCGCGATAAAACCGCCAATGACCGCATTCGTGATTACTTTACGAGTGACCCGCAGCGCTTCGAAAAAATGAGCCTCCGCGTCGGCGGCCTCTTTCTAGATTACTCCAAGCATCAGGTGTCGGATGAAGTGCTGGCCAAACTGATTGAGCTAGCCGACCACTCCGCCCTGGTACAGCGCCGCGCCCAAATGTTTTCTGGCGACATTATCAACGTGACCGAGAACCGTCCGGTACTCCACACCGCGCTACGCCATCTTGGCGATGAGCCGGTGTATGTGGATGGCGAAGACGTGATGCCCGAAATCACCCGCACCCGCGAGCAGATCAAGCTGTTCTCAGAAGCGGTGCGTAGCGGCGAGTGGAAAGGCTATAACGGCCAGCGCATTAAAGACGTGGTCAATATCGGCATTGGCGGCTCGGACCTCGGCCCCAACATGGCGGTGCGTGCGCTGTTGAAGTATCGCCACCCGGAGCTGCACTTCCACTTCGTTTCCAACGTGGACGGCACCCATATTCAGAAAGTGCTCTCACGACTCGACCCGGCCACCACGCTGTTTATCGTCTCTACGAAAACCTTCTCCACCCAGGAAACCCTGCTCAACGCCAAGACTGCGCGGCGCTGGTTCCTGGAGAACGCTGGCGAAGACGCCGACGTGGGCGCGCACTTTATTGCCGCTTCCACCAACCGCAAAGCGGCGATGGAGTTCGGTATTCGCGAAGAGAACGTGTTTGAGTTTTGGGCCTGGGTGGGCGGCCGCTACTCCATGTGGTCGTCCATCGGCTTACCGATTGCGCTCTCGATTGGCTTTGAAGGCTTTATCGAGCTGCTGGAAGGCGCCCATGAGATGGACCGGCACTTTATCGAAGCACCTTTCGCTCAAAACATGCCGGTCCTCATGGCGCTGATCGGCATCTGGTACATCAACTTTATCGGCGCGGAAACCCAGGCCATCGTGCCCTACGACCAAGCGCTGAACCAGTTACCCTCTTTCCTGCAGCAGCTGGATATGGAGTCTAACGGCAAGTCGGTGGATATTTTCGGCCACCCGGTGAACTACAAAACCGGCCCGATTGTGTGGGGCCAAACCGGCTCCAACGGCCAGCACGCCTTCTTCCAGCTGCTGCACCAGGGCACTCGCTACGTGCCCATCGACTTTATCGCCTCGCTCAAGCCGGAACCGGGCGTGGAAGACCACCACTTCGCGCTGCTGACCAACATGCTGGCCCAAGCCAACGCCTTTATGGAAGGCAGCCAAGGCGACAGCAAAGAGCTTAGCCAGCTCGACCCCTACAGCTGCCCAGGCAACCGCCCCTCCAGCACCCTACTGCTCGACGAGCTAACGCCGAAAAACCTGGGCGCGCTGATTGCGCTCTACGAGCACAAGGTGTTTGTGCAGGGCGTAATCTGGAACATCAACTCGTTCGACCAGTGGGGCGTACAGCTAGGGAAGCGCATCGCCGGTGAAATCAGCGAACGCATCGACGCCAACGCCGCCGACTTCGACGCTTCCACCCAGGGGCTTCTGGAGTTAGTACGAGCGCACTTTCCCAGCAGCGCACGCAAAGCCGATAGCGCCGAGCCAGCAAGCAGCGATAAAAAACCGGTGCGGAAGAAGCGATAAAGCAACTATGGCTCACCAGTGCCCCTACTGCTGTGGGGGCACTTTTTTGAGCCTTGGCTTACCTAGCTTCATTTCAAAACTCGGCGGATGAGTAGCAAACATCTGCCTGCTCTTTATTTCCCTATAGGGATAAAGGCCTCTCTTTTCGATCATCCTACGCATTATTTTCCCTATAGGGAAAGATCAGCTAGTATATCTGTTTTCATCCAGAAATTTTCCTTATCGGGAAAATGGAGCATGTATGCGTACCCTGCCAGCAACGACGGAAACGCCCCTTCACTCAATTGAATCCGCCAAGAGTCTCGGCCTGTTAATTCGACAAGCCCGCAAACGCCAACATCTGACACTAGAGACGGTGGCAGGACTATGCGGCGTCAGCATTCGTTTTTTAAGTGAACTCGAAAATGGCCGTGATACATGTGGCATAGGAAGAGTATTACGCGTGTTAGAAACACTTGGCATAGAGCTTCTCGCCCAGCCCATGGATAGTGATCTATGACCCCAGACCAGCTTATCGTTTGGCAAAACCATCAGCGAGTAGGTACCCTCTGGCGTGGTTTAGATGGCCGTCTCATGGGCTTTGAATATGACGAAGAGTGGCAAGCTAGCGGACAAGCAATTTCCAATAGCCTTCCTTTAAACCAACGAACATGGCCGCCCGAAACGCTGACCGCCCACCACTGGTTTGGCAACTTGCTGCCAGAAGAGCAGGCGCGCGCTGCTCTTATTCGCCAACTGGGCATTCCTGATCAAAATGCGCGTCAAACCTCGGCCTTTTAGGCCGAGGCAGGATAGCGCGAGGCGCGCAGCGCCTCTTAGTTGACATGCTAGATTTACCACG
>NZ_FODB01000030.1 GCF_900110265.1 Vreelandella aquamarina
TTATCAGTTAGCGCGGAAAACCTCGTACTTTTAGTGCGAGGATGGATAGCGCGGCGTCCGCCAGGACGCCTTGTGTTTTGCATCCTTACAATATTTCGTCTAAAGTGTAAAGAATGAAAGCCGAACGCGCCTACCAATACCGCTTCTATCCCACGCCTGAGCAAGCAGCCTTGCTGGCGCGGACGTTTGGGTGCGTGCGGTTTGTCTGGAACGCGGTGCTGCGCTATCGCACCGACGCGTTTTATCAGCGTCAGGAAAAGATCGGCTATAACGATGCCAGCGCGTTCCTAACACAGTTAAAGAAGCAGCCGGACACCGCCTTTCTAGCCGAGGTTAGTTCGGTGCCACTGCAACAATGCTTGCGCCATCAACAAAGTGCGTTCAAGCATTTCTTTGCCAAGCGGGCGCGGTACCCCAGCTTTAAATCGAAGAAGCACCGGCAGTCAGCTACCTTTACCAGTTCGGCATTTTCGTACCGTGACGGGCAGATCACGCTCGCCAAGTGCCGTGAACCGCTAAACATCCGCTGGAGCCGCGACCTGCCTGCGGCACCGAGCACAGTGACGGTATCCAAGGATGCAGCAGGCCGTTACTTCATTAGCTGTTTGTGCAAGGTAGACACTGAGGCGCTGCCAATTACGTTCAAGATGGTCGGTATCGACCTGGGGATTAAAGACCTGTTCGTGACCAGTGACGGCCATCGGGTGAATAATCCCCGCCACACTGCCCGCTATGCCCGAAAGCTAGCGAAGGCGCAGCGGCGCCTCAGCCGTAAGCAAAAAGGCTCGAACAACCGAGCCAAGGCACGGTTAAAGGTCGCTCGCTGTCACGCCAAGATCGCTGACACGCGCCGTGACCACCTGCATAAACTCACCCGCCAGATCGTTAACGAGAACCAAGTGATTGCAGCGGAGAGTTTGCAGGTGAAGAATATGGTCAAAAACCGCCATCTCTCTAACGCCATCAGTGATGTTGGCTGGGGGGAGTTGGTCCGCCAGCTTGACTACAAGGCGGCCTGGGCGGGAAGGCAGTTTGTCCAGATTGATCGCTGGTACCCAAGCTCAAAACGCTGCCATAGCTGCGGCTTTGTGCTGGAATCACTACCGCTGAATGTTCGCACCTGGGACTGCCCAGATTGCGGTACTCAGGGCATCGACCGCGACGTGAATGCGGCCCGCAACATTCTGCAAGCAGGCACCGCGCTATTAGCCGGTGCAGATGGTTGAAAGATCATACCGAGGGGCACTCGGGAATGTACGCCTGTGGAGTTTGTGTAAGACCAGCAGTGCCAAGGCATTGAAGGCAACGAACATCGAAGCAGGAACCAGGAAGGTAACGACCTGGGAATCCCCTTCCTTTCCGCCGCAAGGCGGCAGCGCAAGCTGAGGGAGGGGAGGATGTCAAATCGAGCGTTTGCAGCGCCACGGTATCGAAGTAGTGGTGCCTACCGAACCACAGCGCGAGCGCGTGCACACGTGATCTACCAGGAGCTGTGCCTGGGCGTGGTGAAAGCAGAGGCCAAAGCCGACTACCTGGCGATCATCGAGGCGCTTGCCGAGCGCGGCGCGCAGGCGCGGCGCGCAGGGAGTGATTCTAGGCTGCACCGAAATTGGCCTGCTGGTTCAACAGGCCAACACTCCCATGCCGCTCTTCGATACGACCGAGATTCATGCTGAGCAGGCGGTGCAGTGGGCGCTGGGGCATGGTTTTGTATAAAGCCTGCTGCAGTAACGGCATTGCTTTCGGCTTTAGAATCTTGTTGAGTGAGTAAAAAAGGAATAATTTATACTCATGAACGAGTTCGAGTTTGACGTCAACAAAAGTCAGGCCAACCTGACAAAGCACGGTATTGATTTTGAAGCGGCACAAGCGCTGTGGAAGGATCCATATCTGCTAGAAATTCGCGCAAAATCCGAGGGCGAACCAAGGTTTTTACTAATCGGTATGATCAGTGAAAAACATTGGTCGGCAGTCGTCACCTACCGAGAAGAGCGTATTCGGCTGATTTCTGTTAGACGCTCCCGCAAGAAGGAGGTAGACATCTATGAAAGCTAAAGATTTCGATAAAAAATTCGATGAAAATCAAGATGATGTTCTCGATGATCTAGACTTTTCCACTGCTCGACGGGTGAATCAGGAGCAAAAGCGGATTAACGTAGATTTTCCTGCATGGGTAGTGGAGTCACTAGACCGTGAGGCTGCGAGAATGGGTGTTACCCGTCAGTCGATTATCAAGGTTTGGTTAGTGGAGCGTCTGCAAGCTGAAGCGGCTCATAAACCTCATGGCCATAACTCAGTAGGGGGACCTCACTAGCGCTGGCCTCTTGGAGGCCAGCGCTCCACCGCTTACTCCAAAAACGCCCGCAGCGTATCGCTGGCTTGCTCGATGGCCACCACGCCATCCAGGTGGCCTCGGTTGCCTTCCAGCGTTTCTAGCGTCACCTCAGTGCCGTCGGCTTCGATCAGCTCGGCGGTGCGGCGTACGCCCTCGGGGGCGAAGACCAAGTCGTTCTCGCTATACAGCATCAATGTGGGGGCTTCGATGGCGGCCAGCCCCGCTTCCAGCGAGTCGCCGTAGCCAGCCATGAAGGTCTGGTTGGCGCGCACCAGGTAGAGCAGGTGGTTGGCATCGGAAAGCGCTGCACGGGCGGCGGCGATGTCATCCAGGGTTTGTTCGATGGCATAGCGGGCGGTGATGTCCTGGGAAGGGTCGCGCGCGTCGTCGGCCCAGTCGCGGTTGAACGCTTCGTTGGCCCACTGCCAGTGGTTGGCATTGAGCGTCACCAGCTTCAGCGCCTCTTTGAGCCCGTCGGTGGGCGGTTCGCCATCAGCCCCATAGCGGCCTGCCGCATGGCTAGTGCCGGAGAAAAAGTGGGTAATCAGAATCGCGTTGTCGCGGGCTTCGTTAAGCTCGCCGTAGGCTTCCCAGCCTACCGTCACGTTGGGAATTGTCTAGCCGCCCTGAGTGGTAAAGCTCTCGTCTGCTTCTCGACCACGCCATCCCAGGCCCATAGAGGCGTGGCCAACAGCAGGCCAAGGCTGGTGAACGAGGCGACCGTCACTAGCGCGAATGGTTGCTTGCGTCGCATACGCTTTCCTTTTTTGAGGGGTTATTGTGATTGTTTTTAGGGCTGCTTATCGCAGCCACTCCCTCAGCATAGATAGCGTTAGAGGATTTTGAACGGATTGAGCCCATTGGCCTGCTGCATTAGTAGGAAGCAACGGTTAGTATTTCAATTCTTAAGAAGAACTAGGGGTTAATAATGCTTACCGCCGGAGACACTGTCATATGCAGCTTTGCGCCGCCCTAATGAAGCAGCTATTTGCTCGAGCCAAGCGTCAAAACAAGAGTGCTTCCCTAAACACTAAACACGGCGGTGAGCGTTCTGGCTGGTGGTCATTAGATCTTTCTGGGCAACTTGGGTATCCGCTAACGCTTGAGATTCAAGGCTGGTATGGCAGCCAGCCCTTTTCTTGGAAAAGCGTTAGCGACGGCGCTGTTGTTGCGGAAAGCCGCTTTCTCCAGTCGCCTGGTCTTCCTTTGGATATTTTATGCACTCAGAATAATACCCTTGAGCAGGGGATCCCTTCCGAGCTTGTAGCGTTGGGCGATCACGCCCCTTTTATGCGTTATGCTGTCTATCAAGCCTGTGCTTGCTTACCTCCTGCCAAACAATTAGCCGAAGACTCCCCGTTGCTGCTGGTTCTCACGCTTGATTGGGCACAGAGGTTAAATATTGAACAAGCTGAATTGGCAGTTTGGCTGTCCGACAAGCGTGCTAGGCTGTTGAAAATAATTGGCTTACCGGGTTCTGCTTCTCTTGCTAGGCTGTTACGCCGTATTCCATTAACGCCAATCGCAAGCTGGCAGTTGGACGCTTTGCGGAAATGCTTGCAACAACCTGACGCCCTGGGGCTATTGCGGCATCTCACCCATCCTAACCTTAACCATGTGTGGTTCCTGAACCGTTTCCCCGCTTCTTGGCCAAAGCTGCTGGAGATGATTGAGCAGAATGCATCGTTGCATACAATCGTCTGGCTACAGCGCATGGTGGAAGACATCCAGCGCCTCGCGCCTAACGGCACCCAGCTCTACCGTGTAAGCGATACCCAGGCGTTGCAGCAACTGCATGATGCTTTAGTGGAGCGTTTTAATGCCTTAAGCCGAGAGAAGCGTGCTGCTGCGCTGACTCTGAAGTATGGGGATTACCCTGAAGCGCCCATACCCAGCCATACCGATATCGTTGCGCTGGAGAGTTGGGATGCCCTGCTGGCTGAAGGCACCCAAATGCATCACTGTATAGGCAGTTATGCGGCACAAATCGCTGCCCGCCAAGTATTCGTTTACCACATGCAAGCGCCCGAGGTACTAACCGTTGCGCTTACCCCACAAGGCGGTAAATGGGGGCTGCAAGAAGCACGCGGTTATTGCAATGCGTTGCCTGGTGAAGCGGCATTAGCGGCAATACAGCGATGGTTATCGGTTGCCTATTAGGCTTGCTCTGTGGGAAGCATTGCTGCCTGAAAGGCGTGCTCATCCACCCATGCCGCCAAATCACCCAGCGCCTTCATGGCACCTGCCTTGGTGTATTCAGCGGGCCAGGCACTTAACGCTAACCAGCGGCCCCTATTTTCATACCAAGTATCGTTGTCACTGCCATCCCTGTACCACGTGCTGTCCGGCTGTTTGGAGGTAGGTACTGCCTTTAAAAATGCTCGTTCGAGATCTTTCAGACACGGGTCATGATTCTCCTGGCTCTCCACGTATGCGCGGAGCTCGAAACCGATGCTTTCATTACCTTCTGATTCCGATGAAGGGTAAAAAATCAGACATACTTGGGTGGCTCCACCATGTTGTTCGCTCCACGAGCGGGGGAAGAAGCGCCATACCCTTGTTTGGTGCCAGTTCTCCGGCTTTTTATTGGTGCTAATATTGCCGATATCTATCTGTAACGCAGCGGCAATATGGCTTTTCCCTTCCGCCCTCAGTTCCTGTTCGAACTGTTCCAGACGCGCCGATGCTTCGTATAAGTCATGAAAATGCTTTAACGAAAACTCTAGTTCCTCTTTCGTCATGATCTTCTCTTCCGTGGGGTGGGCGATAGAGGCGAGGTGCTGCAGCAACTCCTGATAAAAGACTTGCCATTTCGTCTGCTCAGCGGGCGCTACATCTTGCCCATACAGCGCATAAGCCGAGACTAATAGTTCCGAGTAGGATAGCGTCGGCCAGCCTGCCTTTTTAGCGGGAGCCCAAACGCTTTCTTTAGTGTCATCCGGGCATAAAACGCATCGATAAGCTTTAACCGCATAGCTGTTCAGCAAGCTGTCGTAGGCATCAAACGGATTATGCTCCGCCGAAGCCCATACTTTATGCTCGATACCCACGACGAAGTCGTTTCCCGACACCACTAAATCTAAACGCTTCGTCGATGCGCTTTCGGCGCTCCAACTCCCTGCTTCTCGTTCGGTGGTAACGGCTTCCCAGTCGACTTGCTGTAGATGTTCACCATCGAAGTGGCCTTTACGCACGAGTGCATGCAGCAGCGCTTTGGCTAACCAGCGGGGCGCACCGGGGTAGCCGCCCATGAAGAAGGCCATTAAGTCCGATAAGCGGTTTTCATGCTGGCCAGGGCCTGCAACGGAGAACAAGTTGGGGGTAGGGGGCTCCGGCTTGGGCAGGAGTGCCAACTTCTCGAAAAACCGTTCTAACGCTGCCAAATTAGCTGATTCTGAAGACATCAAGTACCCCTAAAACATTCTGAACGGATTCAACCCATTGGCCTGCTGCATCATCATGCGTTTGGCAAACGGCACTCGCTCGGCGAGGTGCAGGCTGAGATCACCCAGTTGGCGGAGCGGCTTGGCCCCGGTGAAGAGGTGGTGGAAGCTGTCGGTGGCGGCAATCATCGCTTGGTTGGCGAGGCGGCGCTGGCACTCGAAGCGGTGCAGGCTGATGTGGTCGCCGGGGTCGCGGCCTTTGATGATCAGCTCGGCCAGGGTGTCGGCGTCGTGCAGGCCGATGTTCAACCCTTGCCCGGCCAGCGGGTGCACCACGTGGGCGGCGTCGCCGATCAGCGCGAGGCGTTTGCCGATGTAGCGCTTGGCGTGCTGGCGCTTGATGGGGAAGCTGGCCCGCGCCACAATACGGGTGAGCTTGCCCAGGCGTTGGGGGAAGGTGGTTTCAATGGCGTGCTGGAGCGCGTTGTCGGAGAGCTGTTCGCGGGCTTTGGTGGCTTCGTTGCTGTCGTACCACACCAGCGAGGCGCGCTGGCCGGGCAGCGGCAGCATGGCAATCGGCCCTTTGGGGGTAAAACACTGCCAGCTAACATCCTGCTGGGGCAGCTCGGTCTCGACGTTAATGATCATCGCCCGCTGGTGGTAGTCGTGGCTGGTCACGCCAATGCCCGCTAGCTCGCGTAGCGTAGAGCGCGCGCCGTCGGCCCCCACAATCAGCCGGGCACTTAGGGTTTTGCCGTTATCCAGCTCTAGCATGCGGGCGGTGGTGGCTGCCATGGTGCTGAGCGGGGCGCACTGGGTATAGCAGGTCACGCTGGGCAGTTCTTCCAAGCGTTGCCACAGGGCGTACTGCAAAGCGCGGTTTTCGATAAAAATACCGAAGTCGTTCATGCCGCTCTCTTCGGCGGAGAACACGGAGTGGCCGGTGCCATCCTGATTCGCCACGTCGATATGCCGGAACGGGCAGCAGCGCTCGCCGGGCAGTATCGCGCCGCTGGCTTTCACAAACGCCAGCGACCGGGCGTTGAGCGATGAAATACGCAGGTCGTAGTCGCCGCTGGCGGGTTTGGGGGCGCTGCCGCGCTCGACGAGCCCCACGGAAATGCCCGCTTGGCCGAGCCTTGCCGCCAGGGCCGCGCCCACCATGCCGCCACCGACAATAATAATCTCGTGATCCCACTGCATGAGAGGCTCCTTACTCCGCTATCGAGGGCACATTGCATGTGCTTATATTGTCATACAGTATCGTTGACTTGTCGCAGTATTGCCTAGGGTGATCCATTGACGCAGGCCGTGGAAAGTACAGAAAAACGCGAGAGCAGCCAGGTGGCCGGGGAAGCGCTGGCCGCGTTCATCAAACGCCACCCCAAACTCTGGGTGATTACCGGGGCGGGGGTGAGTACCGACAGCGGGATTCCCGATTACCGCGATGCCGATGGCCAGTGGAAGCGCCCGCCGCCGGTGCAGCATGGTGATTTTATGAGCTCCTTCGCCGTACGCCAGCGCTACTGGGCGCGAGCGCTGGTGGGCTTCAAAGCCATGCGCGAAGCCCAGGTGAGCGGGGCGCATCGGGCGTTGGCGAAGCTCGAGGCCATGGGCCATGTGGAGCTTCTCGTCACGCAAAACGTTGACCGTTTGCACCAGCGGGCAGGCTCAAAAAAGGTGATTGATCTGCACGGCAGGGCCGATGTGGTGGCCTGTATGGCCTGTGGCTATCAAATGATGCGCCACGCCATGCACAGTGAAATGGCGCGTATGAACCCAGCCTTTGCCGCGCTGGATGCCCGCCACGCGCCGGATGGCGATGCGGATCTGGAAACCGACTTTTCCACCTTTAACGTATTGGATTGCCCGCGCTGCAAGGGCATTCTCAAACCGCAGGTGGTCTATTACGGCGATGTGGTGCCCCCTGCGCGGCGGTTGGCGGCCCAGGCGGCGCTGCAGCAAGCCGACGCGGTGCTGGCAGTGGGCACGTCGTTGATGGTCTATTCCGGCTACCGCTTCTGCCGGGATGCCCACGCCATGGGCCTGCCCGTGGCATCGCTCTCGCTGGGCGTGACCCGTGCCGATGGGTTCTTGACCCACCAGTGGCGCGCGCCGCTAACGCCGGTGCTGGAATATGCGGTTGGGCGTCTGAAAAAGGGCTAACGTGTTTTGGATACCGGCGGGTTACTATCGAAGCGAGCAATTTCATATTGGTTAAGAGGCTCTCTGCGACAGGCTATCGCCAATTACTTGAGTAAACTGCTAGGGTATTCCTAGACGATAAACTGAAAAACGGAGTTGCCCGTGCTGACCTTTGAACACCAGTTTGCCACGCTGCCAGAGCCTTTATGGGTGGCTTGCCAGCCTACGCCCGTGGCGCAGCCCAGCCTGATCGCGTTTAACGATGACCTGGCCGCGCAGCTAGGCATGCAAACCCGGCCCGACGACGCCACGCTGGCCCAATGGTTCAGCGGTAACCGGCTACCGCCAGGGGCCGAGCCTAGAGCGCTGGGCTATGCCGGGCATCAGTTCGGTAATTTCGTGCCTCAGTTGGGCGATGGCCGAGCGCTGCTGCTGGGGGAGGTGGTGGATCAGCAGGGCCAGCGGCAGGACGTGCAGCTCAAGGGCAGTGGCCGCACGCCGTTTTCACGGGGCGGGGATGGGCGCTCGCCGCTTGGCCCAGTGCTGCGGGAATATCTGGTGAGCGAGTTCATGGCCGCCGTGGGCGTGCCCACCACTCGGGCGCTGGCGGCCGTGACCACGGGGGAGCGCGTGGTACGCCAGATGGCCGAGCCGGGGGCCATCCTGACCCGTGTGGCTCGCAGCCATATCCGCGTGGGCACCTTCCAGTTTGCTGCCGTGCGTCGCGATGAAGCGGTGCTGAAAGCGCTGGCCGACCATGTGATTGCTCGCCACTACCCAGAAACGGCCAATGCTGACGATCCGTACCTTGCCCTGCTGGAAGCCGTTACCGCCCGCCAGGCGGCACTGGTGGCACGCTGGATGAGCCTGGGCTTTATTCATGGTGTGATGAACACCGACAACTGTAGCATTGCTGGCGACACCATCGATTACGGCCCCTGCGCCTTCATGGAGCAGTTCGACCCGCAGAAGGTGTATAGCTCCATTGACCAGGGCGGGCGCTACGCCTTTGACAACCAGCCGGGCATTGCCCAGTGGAATCTGGCCCGTTTTGCCGAAACCCTACTGCCGCTGATGCGCGCAGAGGGCGATGCCGTGGTAGAGCAAGCCACCGAGGTGCTGCGCGGCTTTACCTCCCGCTTTAGCGCCGAGCAGCGCCGCCTGCACGCTAATAAGCTAGGCCTCGCTCCAGAAAGCGATCGCGCCGCGCCGCTCATGGAAGCGCTGGAAATCCAGATGCATCAGGGCCGCATGGATATGACCGCCACCTTTGATGCGCTGACGCGCTATGCGCAAGCGCTGAGAAAGAACTCGTCAGCCCATTCCCAAAAAGAGGCGCTGCTAGCGCTGACCACTCAGCCCGATGGCCTTGCTGCTTGGCTGGCCGAGTGGGAAAACGCCCGGCAAGCCAGCCAGCAGAGTGAACGCCAGGAGGCCATGCGCCGCGCCAACCCTGTGGTGACTCCCCGCAACCACCGCATTCAAGAGGTCATCGATGCGGCGGTAGAAGGCGATTTCGCGCCTTTCCACACGCTGCTCGCGGCGGTCACGCAGCCCTTTGATGAATCCGCAGAAGCGCGCCGCTTGGCTGCTCCGGCCACGGAAAGCGAACAGGTGTTGCGCACCTTTTGTGGTACGTGAATGCTGCACACCCTGTGATAAACTGTGCTTTTTTACAGTTAATGGCGGAGGCAAGGTCGGCCTGTGCGCAAAATTATCCACTGCGACTGTGACTGCTTCTATGCGGCGGTCGAGATGCGCGACAACCCTGCGTTAACCGATATCCCTATTGCCATTGGCGGCAGTGTGGAGCAGCGCGGGGTGGTGGCCACCTGTAACTATCCTGCCCGCGCGTTTGGCATCCACTCCGCCATGCCCATGGCTCAGGCGCTCAAACGCTGTCCTCACCTCACGGTGATTCGTGGCGACATGGCGAAGTACAAGGCCGTGGCACGCCAGGTGTTTGCCATCTATCGCGATGTCACCGAACTGATCGAGCCGCTCTCGCTGGACGAAGCCTTTCTGGACGTCTCGGAGGTCACGCTTCACCACGGCAGCGCCACCCGTATGGCCGAAGCCATTCGCCATCGGGTGAAGCAGGAAGTGGGCATTACCGTCTCGGCGGGGGTGGCACCCAACAAGTTTCTCGCCAAGATCGCCAGCGACTGGCGCAAGCCCGATGGGCTGTTTGTCATCACGCCAGACGATATCGACGCCTTCGTGCAGCAGCTGCCGGTGAAAAAGATTCATGGGGTGGGGCCGCGCACCGCTGAAAAGCTGGCCGAACTGGGGATTCAAACGGGGGCGGATCTGCGCGCCCGGCCGCTGACCGAGCTGGTGGAGCGCTTTGGTCGCTTTGGGCATCGCCTGCATGAACTCAGCCACGGGCGCGATGAGCGCCCGGTTAAAACTCACCGCGAACGCAAGTCGATCAGCACCGAGCAAACCTACTCTCAAGATTTACCCACCTTGGAAGCCTGCCGTCGTCAGCTCCCCGAGCTGATTGGCGATTTAGAGCGCCGCTACGCCCGCCTAGACCCGGCACCCGCCGTGCGCGGAGTAATGGTGAAGATCAAATTCAACGACTTCACCCAAACCACCGTCGAACACGCCGACCCCGCACCCAACTTGGAACAGTTCGAAACCTTGCTGAACGTGGGATGGGCAAGGGGCGAGCGCCCCGTGCGCCTGCTGGGGGTGGGCTACCGCTTGGCGGAAGAGACCGCTGCCCAGCAGCTCTCGCTGTTTTAATTAGCCTGTTAACACTTGGGTGGATTGACGGGTTTCAGTGCTCGCGTTAAAACAGACGTATGATAGATAGCGCTTCTTCCCGTTAGCCTAACTGCGAGCCTGCCATGCCTGCCGATGCCACCCAACGCCCCCGCTTAGTGTTTGCCCATGCCAACGGCTTTCCCGGCTTGAGTTACCGCAGCCTGTTAGACCCGCTGGCGGAATCGTTCGATGTTCACCCGCTGGACCGCTTGGGCCACCACCCGGATTACCCGGTGAATCACAACTGGGGCAACTTGGTGGAGGAGCTGCTTAGCTACCTCCCCGATACTGACGAGCCGTTGCTGGGCGTGGGGCATTCGCTGGGCGGCACGCTGATGGCCATGGCTGCGGATAAGCAGCCGGAGCGTTTTCGCGGTGTGATCATGCTCGACCCGCCGCTGATGCTGGGGCCAGACGCCTGGGCCATGAAAGCGGCCAAGCGTTTTGGGTTCATGGACCGTATCACCCCCGCGGGTAAAACCAAGGGGCGGCGCACGGTGTGGCCCAGCCGTGAGGCCATGGCGACCTCGCTGCGGCGGCGGGGGCTGTTTCGTCGCTTTACCCCCGAGGCACTCAACGACTACATTGAAGCAGGCACGCGGCTTTTAGATGACGGCAGCGCCGAGCTGACCTTCGACCCGCGCATCGAGCTGGAGATTTTCCGCCACCTGCCAGATCACCTCTCTAACCTGCCGCAGCGCGTAGGCGTACCCATTCAACTGGTGGCGGGGCAGCAGTCGCACTTGATGACGCCTACACGGCTCAAGCGCATCGCTCGTCGCGGGCTGCCGGTGAGTATGGTGCCTGGCACACACATGTTCCCGATGGAGCATCCGGAAGAGACACGCACGGCGATATTGGCCGCGTGGCAGCAGTTTCAAACAGCGTAGCCTTAGAGGTGATGCAGCCATAGAAGCGATTAAGGAGACGATATGTACCTTTCCGTACAGCTGAGCTACTACCCGCTGGCCGATGATTTCAAGCCAGTCGTCAAAGAGGTGGTCAAACGTTTAGAGGCCACCGGGCTGGAAGTTCACCCCAACCGAATGAGCACCCAGGTATTTGGCGAGTTCGATGAGGTGATGGCGGCACTCGGCGAGGTGATGAAGTGGTCGTTCGAGACCCACGGAAAAGCCGTGTTTACCGCCAATTTCCTGGAAGGCGACCGGCGGCCTCGGTAAATAACGCCATCGCGTGCGTGATGTTCTTCATAGCGCTAAAAAAGGCTCAATAACGTGCCCAGCGTTTCCATCCCCCGTTCGCTGCGCTGGGTCCAGGGGTGGCCATAGCTTAAGCGAATGCAGTGGCGAAACTGTTGGGTCGCGGAGAAAATGGGGCCTGGCGCGAGGCTAACGCCATGGTCGAGCGCTGTGCGAAATAGCTGCAGCGAATCCACGTGTTCGGGAAACTCCACCCAAAGGAAATAACCGCCCACAGGTCGGGTGATGCGCGTATGCGCTGGGAAGTAGCGATCTGCCGCCGCCAGCATACTGGTTTGTTGGGCTTCTAAGGCATGGCGAAGCTTGCGCAAATGGCGGTCGTAGCCACCGTGTTGTAAATAGTCAGCAATGGCGGCCTGGGCGGGGATAGAGGGGGAAATGGTGGTCATTAGTTTTAGCCGCGAGATCTCTTGGGCATAACGGCCGCCCGCTACCCAGCCCACCCGATAGCCGGGTGCCAAGCACTTCGAGAAAGAGCTGCAGTGAATCACTAAGCCCTCATCATCAAAGGCCTTAACGGGGGCGGGCGGCGTGCTGCCAAAATAGAGCTCGGCATACACGTCATCCTCTAGCATGGGCACTTGGTGCTGCTTTAATAACTGGTAAAGCACCTGTTTGCGCTCGTTGCTTAGGCTGGCGCCGATGGGGTTCTGGGCGGCCCTGAGCAAGATTTACCCGGAGACCGACCATCAGCGCTGCTGGGTTCACAAGACGGCTAACGTGCTGAACAAGCTGCCAAAGTCAGTACAGCCCAAGGTCAAGGCCGACCTCCATGAGATCTGGATGGCCGAGACCCGCTTTGATGCGCACAAGGCCTTCGATCGCACGCTGAAACGCTTCGAGGCCAAGTACCCCAAGGCGATGGCGTGCCTGGCCAAGGATCGGGAGGAACTGCTGGCGTTCTACGACTACCCGGCAGAGCACTGGGTGCATATCCGCACCACCAACCCGATTGAGTCGACCTTCGCCACGGTCCGCCTGCGGAGCAAGCGCAGCCGGAACTGCGGCTCCAGAGCGACGACCCTGGCGATGGTCTTCAAGCTGCTCCAGAGCGCCGAGAAGCGCTGGAAGCGCATCAAGGGGTTCAGCAAGCTGGAACTGGTCGTGAACAACGTCCGGTTCCAGGATGGAGAGCAAGTAACCGATCAGTCAGACAGGACTGCCGCCTGACCGCCATCCACCAGATTTGAGTGCGCCAGGCAAAGCCTGGACATCCGGGAAACCGAGAAGGTGGAAAGGATGTCGTGAAACCCAGTGGGTGAAAGTCCCACCCGGCCAAGGCTAGCCACCAGCCGGCAGCGAGTGTTGCGTGGTGTCGGGTAACCGCCGCTGCGAAGCGTACACAGCGAGTAGGTAGGCCGTGTGATAGAGCCCCGAAATTGTGGTAGTGGCAGTCGCCGACAGTTTTCAAATGCTGGAAGGCAACACGACCCTGCCGTATGGCTTGGCAGGGAAGGGCCGCCGGGGTCGAAGAGCAGGGCATGTCCATACAGGGGTTTCCCAGGAACCTGGGAGGCCCGTCCTTCTCCTCTGAACGACAAAGGTACAGGCATGGGGCTGCCTGCGGCGAAAGCTCCCGGTCCGGTGCTGTCGTGCCTGACGGTACCGGAAGCAAACAACAGGCACTCAGGGGGTACGGCCAGGCGACCATAAGGAGCCAGCCGGATGGAAGGGCGGGAGTCGGAGTCGCTCATAGTACCGAAGAAGGCGGGGAACCTACTCGACGGGACCCGCTGGAGGGAAGGGGCGGCCAATCATCAGAACTGCACGAGGGCAACATGACAGGTGCACAGGAACCTGAGGTCATGTCCACGAAACAAGTGCGGATAGCAGCGCTGGCAGAGCGCTTCCCGCAGCGTGCCTTCACGTCACTGGCGCATCATATCGACGCCCAGTGGCTGAGGACGGCCTACCTGATGACGCGCCGTGACGGCGCCGTCGGGATCGACGGCCAGACGGCGGACGACTTCGCGCGCGACTTCGAGGCTAACGTCCAGCGTCTGCTGGAAGCGGCCAAGAGCGGTCGCTACCGGGCGCCGCCGGTGCGGCGCGTCAATATTCCCAAGGGAGACGGGCGCTCCACACGGCCGATTGGCATTCCTACCTTCGAAGACAAGGTCCTGCAACGTGCCGTGGTGGCCCTGCTGGAGCCGCTCTATGAGCATGATTTTCACGAGTGCTCGTATGGTTTCCGGCCGGGGCGCTCGGCGCATCAGGCCATCGGAACGGTGAGGAATGGCCTGATGTCGATGGGCGGAGGCTGGGTCATTGATCTGGACATCAAAGCCTTCTTCGACACGATCGACCACCAGCACCTGCGTGCGTTTCTGCAGCAACGAGTGAAGGACGGCGTGATCCTCCGCCTGATCGGCAAGTGGCTCAAGGCCGGGGTATTGGACGCCGGGCAATGGCAGAAGGGCGAGATAGGCAGCCCACAAGGGGGTGTGATTTCCCCCTTGCTGGCGAATGTCTACCTCCACTACGTGCTGGATGAGTGGTTTGAGCAAGACGTCAAACCACGCCTGCGCGGACGAGCATTCTCGGTGCGCTTCGCCGATGATGCCGTGCTCGCCTTCAGCAACGAAGCTGATGCCCGCAAGGTGCTGGAGGTACTGGCCAAGCGCTTTGCGCGCTTCGGCCTTACCCTGCACCCGACCAAGACTCGGCTGGTACGGTTTCGGCCACATCGCGAGCTACGGGCCGAGACCTTCGACTTCCTGGGCTTTACCTATTACTGGGGGAAGTCCCTGCGTGGACGCTGGATCATCAAGCAGAAAACGGCCAAGGACCGGTTCAAGCGAGGCCTGAAGCGAATTTCGCTGTGGTGCCGAGCCAACCGCCACCTGCCCCTGCGTGATCAGCACCGCCAACTCTGTCGAAAGGTTATGGGGCACTATGCGTACTACGGGATAACCCACAACATCGAGTCTCTGCAACGCTTCCAATACAGGGTTCAGACAACCTGGATCAAGTGGCTCAGGAGGCGATCACAGAGAGGATGGTTCCCGTGGGAGAAGGCAAGGCAACTGTTGCTGACACTCCCGTTACCGCGAGCGAGAATCGTGCACCGAGCGTCCTTCGTGTGAACCTGACGGTTGAGGAGCCGAGTGCGTCAATCGCGCACGCTCGGATCTGTGGGGGGCCGGAACGAGCAATCGTCCGGTCTACCCGACCTATAACTCCATCCACGTCTGGGCATATCTATGTGCGAGAGATACAGGGCTTTTTTCAGCGCATAAGGCGTTATTCCAACTGGCTGCTGATAGCGCTCTATGTGGGCTTGCCATGGCTTCAGTGGGGCGACCGCCCCATGGTGTGGTTTGATCTCTCTGCACAAGAGTTTCACCTTTTTGCAGCGACGTTTTACCCTCAAGACTTTATCTTGCTGACTTGGATACTGGTGCTGTGTGCGTTTGGATTATTCTTGATCACGGTCGTGGCGGGGCGAGTGTGGTGCGGCTATAGCTGCCCGCAGAGCGTCTGGACGTTTCTGTTTATTTGGTTTGAGCACCGCCTGGAAGGACCAAGGCACCGTCGGATACGCCGCGATAATGCACCTGGCACGCTGGGGTCGTTATGGCGAAAGGGCGCCAAACATACCGCTTGGCTACTGATTGCGTTGGTAACGGGTGTCACCTTCGTGGGATATTTTACGCCGGTGGGTGGGCTCGTAAGGGATCTATTCAGCCTAGAGGCGCACCCTTGGGCGCTTTTTTGGATCGGTTTTTTTACTCTGTTTACCTACCTGAACGCTGGCTGGTTGCGCCATCAGGTGTGTCTGCACATGTGCCCCTATGCACGCTTTCAGTCGGCCATGTTTGATAGCCATACGCTGATTGTTTCTTACGATTCCGCCCGTGGTGAGCCCCGCCGTGGTCATCGCAAAGAGGTCGCGGAAGCGGCTGCTGGGGACTGTATTGATTGCGAACTGTGCGTTCAGGTGTGCCCCACGGGGATCGATATTCGTGATGGCCTGCAGTATGAGTGTATTGGCTGCGCGGCGTGTATCGATGCCTGCGATAGCGTGATGGCGCGTATCGATAAGCCACTGGGCCTGATTCGCTACACCACCGAGCGCGCGCTAGAGGGCAAACCTACGCGGTTTTGGCGACCTCAGCTGTTGGCTTATATGGCGGCACTGTTTTCTATGGTGGTTTTGTTGATCGGTTTCTTGAACGCCCGGGTGCCTATGGATGTAGAGGTCGCCCGAGATCGTCAGGCGCTGTTTGAAAGCACGGCCGAGGGGCGCATTATCAACTACTACACCGTGACGCTGCGCAATCAAGATTCGAAGGAGCACCAGTACGCGTTGTCCGCCACCGGCTTGCCCGGCCTGCGTTTACAAGGGGCTGACACATTCGTCTTGGCCGCTAATGAAACGAGGCAGTTACGCGTGGCGCTTAATGCTGACGCGTCAGCGTTGACCCAGCCGAGCCACCCGGTGGTGCTGCACATCGCTGCGTTAGATGAGCCTTCGATCTCCTCTAACATCGAAACGCGGCTTTTGGGATCGACCCGTCAGTAAGAGGGAGGCTAAGTAGGTGTGAGAATAAGTGGGTGTGAGAATAAGTAGGTGTGAGGATAAGTAAGAATGAGGATAGATAAATGATAACCGTGCTGATTTTCTTGATGATATTCGTGGGCGTAACAGCCGCTTGGTACCAGATTTACCAAATGCACTTTAATATCAATACGCCTAACGGTGCGAAGCTTTCGGGTAATAAAAGTAGGCAACTGGATACGCTCACAGCTGCTCAGGAAACGTCGTTGGATGAGGCCGGTGCGTCACGCTTTGAAGAGGCAGCAACGCGCATCTTTGGGCGTGGATTTAACATAGACGCCCTTCGCATTGCGTTCTCTCAGGAGGGGCGAGAGGCCTATGGGCTGCCGCTTCTGCGCTGTCAGAGAAAACTCACTCGTCCTTCGTCGCATCAGGCAGGAGAGGGCGGTGTTCGCGTGCGTCATCTGCGGTTGTTCAAGACGCGCTTGCCGTCTATCAACGTCAGGAATGCGTTCATCCTGGCGGTGATCGCAAACTGTGGGTTGGTTCAGCTACTGGCGGCGATGAGTGTGTATACCATTCACTACTCAGTAGACGTGTCGGTTTTAGCGTGGGTTAACCAGCCGGTGATGATTCTAGCGGCCATTTGGGGCGTGGTGCTCCTGAATGCTCTGATATTTAGATGGGATGCTTACACGCATGATCTTTATCAGATCAGGCAGTTGAACCAGCAGGCGCCCCTGTTCAACTGACAAAATATGATGTGTAAAAACGACAACGCCGCCCCATGGGGCGGCGTTGTGGGTGGTGCAGAGCGTTTAGATCAGCGATTCCAGGCAGGACTCGATGATGTCCAGGCCTTCGTTCAGCACGTCGTCTTCGATGGTGACGGGCATCAGGAAGCGGATGGTGTTGCCGTACATGCCGCAGGAGAGCAGGATCAGACCCTCTTCACGGGCTTTTTTGCACAGCGCCGCCGCCAGCTCCGGGTTCGGGGTGCGGTCGGTTTTGTTGTTGACCAGCTCAAATGCTGCCATGGCGCCCATGTTCCGCACGTGGTCGATGCAATCGAACTTGCCTTGCCACTCGTTGAAGCGCGCCGCCAGTTTGTCGCCCAGCGCCTGGCTCTTCTCAAGGATATTTTCCTCTTCGAAGACTTCCATCACCGCCAGCGCGGCTGCGCAGGCGGTGGGGCTACCGGTGTAGGTGCCGCCCAGGGAGTTCGGGCCAGAGGCGTCCATCACTTTGTCGGTGCCCACGATGGCCGAGATCGGCATGCCGTCGGCCATACTCTTGGCCATGGTCATCATGTCCGGCTCGACGCCGCTGTGCTCGATGGCGAACATCTTGCCGGTGCGGCCAAAGCCTGACTGCACTTCGTCGATGATCATCAGCATGCCGTGCTCATCACAAATTTCGCGAATCTTCTTCAGGAAGCTGGTCGGGGCGGGGTAGAAGCCGCCTTCACCCAGCACCGGCTCAAGAATGATCGCGGCAGTGTCTTTAGGGTTGGCGTCGGTTTTCAGCGTCATCTTCAGGCCGCGAATCGCTTCGTCTTCGCTGACGCCGTGGTAGGGCACCGGGTAGGGCGCGCGGAATACGGTGCCGGGCATCGGGCCGAAATCGGTCTGGTAGGGCGCGACCTTGCCGTTCATGGCCATGGTGTAGAAGGTACGGCCATGGTAGCCGCCATCGAAACAGATCACGTTGGAGCGACCGGTAGCGGCGCGGGCGATCTTCACCGCGTTTTCCAGCGCTTCGGCACCAGAGTTGGCCAGCATCACCTTGGCGTGACCACGTACAGGGACGATGTGGCTCAACTTCTCGGCGACTTTAACGTAGCCCTCGTAGGGCATAACCGTTTGGCAGGTGTGCATCACCTTATCCAACTGGGCTTTCACAGCGGCCACGACTTTGGGGTGACGATGCCCCACGTTCAAGACGCCGATACCGCCCGCGAAGTCGATGAAGCGGTTGCCGTCGGCGTCCCAGATCTCAGCGTTTTCGGCGCGGTCCGCAAAGGCGGTGGCGGGGCTTGCAGCGCCCGCCGCGACGTATTTCTGCTTTAGTTCGTTAAGCTCGGCATTGCTCATGACTCAGCTCCTTAAAGGATAGGGTGTAGCTCTAGCATAGTGCGCAATAGCGTTGATCACACTGATGACGATGCGATGACAATCCGGTTGCGCCCGGCTTGTTTGGCCTGATACATCGCTTTATCGGCGCGATCAAGCATTCGAGTACTCGACGTTTCAATGTAACACGCGATGCTTGCTGAAAGCGTCACGGTTAGCTGATGCTGAGTGTAGGGCGTTTTGAGAAGCGGGGCGGTAGGCTCGTTTGCCGCCAATAGCGTCTGATTAAATAATGCCCGCTTGGCGAAGCACTAGGCGCTGTTCATCGGTGATGCCGATGGCATTCAGCACGCTGTCGGTGTGCTCGCCAAGCGTAGGGGGCGCGGTGGTGGCACTGATGGATTCGCCGTTGATGCGGATCGGGTTGGCTACAAGGTTGACCTCACCTGCTTGGGTATGGGGCAACGTTTGTTTCAATCCGCGTGCTTTGACATGGGGGTCGTCGAACACGCGATCCAGGGTATTGATCGGCCCGCAGGGCACGCCCACGGCCTCGAAGGCCGAAAGCCAAGTATCGGTAGGTTGTGCGCCAAGTGCCAATTCCAGAAGCGGTATCAAGGTGTCGCGATGCTGAACACGGCTGCCGTTGGTGGCAAAGCGCTCGTCTTGAGCGAGCTGCGGCTGGTCGATTACCTGGCAGAAGCGTCTGAACTGCTCGTCATTACCGACCGCCACGATCATATGTCCATCGGCCGTGGCAAAGGCTTGGTAGGGCACGATATTAGGATGGGCGTTGCCTAACCGCTGAGGCACCTGACCGGAGGTCAGATAGTTCAACGCCTGATTGGCCAACACGCCCACCTGCACATCCATGAGTGCCAGATCGATATGGCAGCCTTCGCCACTGTCGCGGCGTTGGTAGAGGGCCGCCAGCACCGCGTTGGCCGCATACAAGCCGGTAAAAATATCGGTAATGGCGACCCCCACCTTGACCGGGCCGCCCCCTGATTCACTGTCCGGTTTACCGGTCAGGCTCATGAGGCCGCCCATGGCTTGGATCATGAAGTCGTAGCCCGCCCGGCGGGCGTAAGGGCTTTCCTGGCCAAAGCCGGTGATGGAGCAGTAGACCAAGCCGGGATTGAGCGCTTTCAGGCTCGCGTAGTCCAGGCCATACTTTTTCAGCCCGCCGACCTTGAAGTTTTCCAGCACCACATCCGATTGGGCCGCCAACTGCTTGATCAGCGCTTGGCCTTCGGGCTTGGCCATATCTACCGTCACCGAACGCTTACCGCGATTGGCGCACAGGTAATAGGCCGATTCCGCGCTGCCGGAGAGCCAGGGCGGCCCCCAGTGGCGGGTATCATCGCCGCTTTGGGGGCGCTCGATTTTGATCACCTCGGCACCCATGTCGGCCAGCATCTGCCCGCACCAGGGGCCTGCCAGTACCCGAGAGATATCGAGGACTTTAATGCCTGCCAGGGGCTTTGCAGCTGTGCTCATTGGGTGCCTCGTTGTTAGTGATCGATTCGTTGGTATGCGTTAGTCGGTATGGGTTAGAAGAAGGACTGAATGCCGGTTTGCGCGCGGCCCAGGATCAGGGCGTGCACATCGTGGGTACCTTCGTAGGTATTCACGGACTCCAGGTTCACCATGTGACGAATGACGCCATACTCGTCAGACACGCCGTTACCGCCGTGCATGTCGCGGGAAACGCGGGCGATGTCCAGCGCTTTGCCACAGTTGTTGCGTTTGATTAGCGAGATCATTTCCGGCGCCCAGTTGCCGCTGTCCATCAGGCGGCCCACCTGCAGGGCGGCTTGCAGGCCCAGCGTGATTTCGGTCTGCATGTCGGCCAGCTTCTTCTGGATCAGCTGGTTGGCGGCCAGCGGGCGGCCAAACTGCTTGCGGTCCAGGGTGTACTGACGGGCAGCGTGCCAACAGAACTCAGCGGTGCCCATCACGCCCCAGGCGATGCCGTAGCGTGCCTTGTTCAAACAGCCGAAAGGACCTTTCAGACCGCTAACGTTGGGCAGCAGGTTCTCTTCAGGCACGAAGGCGTTGTCGAGGACGATTTCGCCGGTGATCGATGCACGCAGAGAGACCTTGCCTTCGATTTTCGGGGTGGAGAAGCCTTCGGTGCCGCGCTCGACGATGAAGCCTTTGATCTGGTTATCGTGGGCGGCGGACTTGGCCCAGACCACCGCGATATCGGCAATCGGACTGTTGGTGATCCACATCTTCGCCCCGGTCAGGCGGTAGCCACCATCGACTTTTTCCGCACGGGTGATCATGGAGCCCGGGTCGGAGCCATGGTCGGGTTCGGTCAGGCCGAAGCAGCCCACCATCTCGCCACTGGCCAGCTTGGGCAGGTATTTGTGTTTCTGCTCTTCGGAGCCATACGCTTCGATGGGGTGCATCACCAGCGATGACTGCACGCTCATGGCCGAGCGGTAGCCGGAATCGACACGCTCCACTTCACGGGCGATAAGGCCATAAGCCACGTGGTTGACGCCCGCGCCGCCGTATTCCGGGGAAACGGTGGCGCCCAACAGGCCCAGCTCGCCCATCTCGGACATGATGTCACGATCGAAATGCTCTTCGCGGAAAGCGCTCAGCACACGTGGCTGCAGGTTTTCCTGGCAGTAGTCGCGAGCGGCGTCACGAATCTGGCGCTCTTCATCGGTGAGCTGGTGTTCGAGAAGCAGCGGGTCGTCCCAGTTGAAGCGTGTCATGGCGTTGAACTCCGAAAGATGATCTTGTTGAGCTTAATGTATCGCCGTTATTTAAAAATATCTACATTTTTTTAAAACGCAGAATTTAATCGCCCGGCATTCAATCGATGCCGCGGGCTTGCAGTACCCGTGTAATGATAGGCACCGGGGTCATCAGGTGGTCGCGCATCAGATCGGCCGCCTGCTCGGTGTTGCGGGCGAGAATGACGTCGACCAGCGCCGCGTGTTCCTGGCGCTTGATGTCCAGCGCCTGGGGCGACATGACGGTCTCTTGCAGCCACAGGTGGCGATAGCGCTCTACCTGATCGAACAGGGTGTTGCGCATCTGCAGCAGGTGGGGGGAGTTGCAGCCGCTGGCAATGGCGGTATGGAACGCCTTGTGGCGTAAATCCCAGCCGTCCAGCAGTTCGTCGGGGGAGCTGACGTCGGTGACTTTGGCCAGGCGGTGTGCCGTGGCCAGCACGTTGGCTTCCCAGTCGTCGTCGCCACGTTCGATGGCGAGGCGCAAAATCAGCCCTTCCAACTGAGCGCGAGCGTCGTAGATATCGTTCAGTTCGGCCAGCGACATGGCCGCCACCCGGTAGCCCCGTTGGCTGATGGCCACGACGAGTCGGTCGGCGACCAGCTGTGACAGCGCTTCACGCAGGGGGCCGGTGCTCACGCCGTAATACTCTTTCAAACGGCTCATCAAGAGCTTCTCTTCGGGGGCATAGCGGCCACGAATGATGTCTTGCTTGAGCGCGTGGTAAGCGCTAATCGCCAGGTTCTGGCGCGGTGCATCGTGTTCCATGGGGACTCCTTGGATCAGTGTGGCTTAGACCAATGTAGGGGGTGTAGCGGTCGACGTAGAATAACGGCTATTATCAATAAATTTTGAAAATTTGGCACAGGTAACGATATTCATGTGGGATTTCATCATTGTCGGCGGCGGCATACTGGGTTTTTCCACCGCCATGCAGCTGCAACAGGCCTACCCGGACAAACGCTTGCTGGTGTTGGAAAAGGAAGCAGGCCCCGCTCAGCATCAAACCGGCCATAACAGCGGCGTGATTCATGCCGGGGTGTATTACACGCCGGGAAGCCTGAAAGCGAAGTTTTGCCTGGAGGGTAACCGTGCGACCCGCGAGTTCTGTGACCAGCATGGCGTGCGTTACGACATCTGCGGCAAGCTGCTGGTGGCCACCAACCCGCTGGAAAAGCAGCGTATGCAAGCGCTCTGGGAGCGCACGGCGGCCAACGGTCTGGAGCGGGAGTGGCTGGAGGCTGCGGCGCTCAAGGAGCGAGAGCCCAACATTACCGGTGTGGCGGGCATTTTCGTGCCTTCCAGCGGCATCGTGAACTATGCCGAAGTCACCCAGGCGATGGCCGCCGAGTTCACCCGGCTGGGCGGCGAGATTCGCTTCGAGCACTGCGTGACGGGCCTTGACGAGCGGGCCGATGAGGTCGTGGTGACCACCGAGCATGAGACCTTCACCAGCCGCTACCTGGTCTCCTGCTCGGGGTTGATGGCCGACAGGGTGATCCGCATGCTGGGCAAGGACCCCGGCTTCACGATTTGCCCCTTCCGTGGCGAATACTACCTGCTTCCCGAGCGCCACAACCGCATCGTCAACCACCTGATCTACCCGATTCCCGACCCTGCCATGCCTTTTTTGGGTGTTCACCTGACCCGCATGATCGACGGGACGGTCACCGTTGGGCCCAATGCGGTGCTGGCGCTCAAGCGCGAAGGGTATCGCAAGCAGGACATGTCGCTACGCGATATGGGGCAGATGTTCAGCCACCCAGGCATCCTGAAAGTGCTGGGCAAGCATCTCAAGCCTGGGCTGGTGGAGATGAAAAACTCGCTCTACAAGCGCGGCTATCTGGAGCTGGTACGCAAGTACTGCCCGAGCCTGACCCTGGAGGATTTGACCCCTTACCCGGCGGGCGTACGCGCTCAGGCGGTCTCCAACGATGGTCGGCTGGTGGATGACTTCCTGTTCGTAAATACTCCGCGCACGGTCAACGTGGGCAATGCGCCATCGCCTGCGGCGACCTCGGCGCTACCCATTGGTGCGCATATCGTGGAGCAGGTGAAAACGTTGTTGGATTAGTATCTAACGCAACTGCCGTGCTAACGTTTAAATACCGTTCTCGGCGCCGCTGACGGCGGCGAGAAACTGGCTCCTTACCTCCTTTACGTCAACCATAATCAATAAGTCCAAGCAGGACGGAGGCAATTCCAATGAAAAAACTAAAATATGCCGTTGCAGCGACCATGATGGCGGCTGCTCTGCCCGCCAGCGCTCAGCAGCTCTCCATCGCGACCGGCGGTACCGGCGGCGTTTACTACCCGATCGGTGGTGGCTTTGCCGAAATGATCAACAACCATATCGATGGTGCTCAGGCGACCGCCGAAGTGACCGGCGCTTCCGTCGAGAACATGGGGCTGATCATGCGCGGTGATGCCGATCTGGCCTTGGTGCTGGCCGATACCGCTTATCAGGCCTATACCGGTACGGGTGATTTTGAAGGTCGTCAGATCGAGAATACCCGCGCACTGGCCTCGGTCTACCCGAACGCGGTGCAGCTCGTGACGCTGACCGAGTCGGACATTCACAGCATTGCGGATCTGGCTGGCAAACGCGTTTCCGTGGGTGCGCCAGGTAGCGGCACCGAGCTGAACGCGCGTGCTCTGCTGGAAGCCAACGGCGTCAGCTACAGCGACTTCACTCCCCAGCGGCTGAACTTCAACGAAACCGCCGATGCCATCCGTGATGGCGATATCGACGCCGGTTTCTGGAGCGTTGGTCCGCCCACCAGCTCGATTCTCAACCTTGCTGCCACGCGCGATATTCGCCTGATCGGCCTGTCCGATGAAGAGATTGCCAACGCTCAGGAAGTGGAGGCGGTGCTTGCGCCTTATGAACTGGCCGCGGGTATGTACGACGGCATGGACGAGGCGGTACAGACCATCGGTATCCCTAACGTGCTGGTCGTCAACGCCGATATGGATGAAGAGCTGGCCTACCAACTGACCCAACTGCTGTTTGAAAACACCGATGAGCTGATCGCGGTTCACCCGGCCGCCAATGACACCACTGTTGAGTTCACCATGAACTCTACGCCGGTGCCGCTGCATCCGGGCGCGCTTCGCTACTTTGAAGAAGTTGGTGCTGAGATTCCGGACCGTCTGCGTCCGTAATTGATCAAGGAGCACAGCCATGCAGTGGCAACGACGACTGATGGCGCTCTTGTTGATGAGTGGTTTGTACGCCGAAGCGGGGGTTACCCCCGCTTCGGCGGCTGCGTCTATGCGCTTAACGGTCGTGACCGATCAGGGCGAAACGCTAGTGGATGCAGCCGCGCCTGAAGGCAGCCGCTGGTGCATCCAGTGGCAGCACTCTGTTGAGCATTTCACGGTGTTGGATTGTTACCGCAACCTAGACGGCACGATGCAGTTAGAGCGTAGTCATCAACCGGATTTTGCCGCAGGGCTTGGGCATATCTATGGACGCGGCGAGCAGGTGTCCGACGGTGAGGGCGGGTACTGGATCAATACGATTAACGAGCCGGTGGCGAATAATCGCTACGTGCTACGGGTCGGCTCGACGGCCGTCAATCACCGTGTCATGTGGCCGGATGGCGAGCATCCCACCGTGAGCCTGAGTGAGCGAGCGGCTGGCCAACGCGTCACGATAGCCTTGTCATCGCGTTGAGTGTCGTTAGTCAAACACCTCATAAGTGCGCCGATCGATGTCGCTTTTCATAAAAATTAAGTGGGTGTTAGCCCCCTAAGTTAGCTTATGCTTCCGAGGACTTTATGAACGAATCCACGCCACCGCCGACTGTGATGCCGGGCGGTAATGCGATTCAACCCCGCTTCGTTTTATGGTGTATCACCATCGTGGCGGTGGGACTGTCGTTATTCCAACTCTATTCGGCGGGTATCCAGCCGTTGGGCTTGTTTTACCAGCGCAGTATTCACTTGGCGCTGATTATGCTGCTGGCGTTTTTAATGTTCCCCGCCTTTGGGCCCAACCGTAAACGCGGTGTGTTGGGGTGGGGGATTGATCTGATCTTTTTTGCCGGGGCGCTGATCACTGGCGGCTATTTAGTCTTAAACCTGGATGCGATATTCAGCCGCGCCGGGTTCTGGAACGAGACCGATATTTTGGTTGCCTGTATTGCCACGGTCACTGTACTCGAGGCCAGCCGCCGCGCGGTGGGTTTTGGTATGACGGTGATTGGCTTGCTCGCTATCGTTTATGCGTTTGCCGGCCCCCGTGGGGAGCTTCCCTGGCTGGGCGAGTGGATGCCCGGCATCATGGAGCACCGTGGCTATAGCCTTGACCGCGTAGCGGGCCAGCTTTACCTGGGCCAAGAAGGCATCTTCGGCCTGCCGCTGGGAGTTGCCGCTACCTATATCTTCATTTTTGTGCTCTTCGGTGCTTTTTTGGAAAGCACGGGTGCCGGTAAGTTTTTCATCGATATGGCTTACGCTGCCACTGGACGCCAGCGCGGCGGTCCGGCCAAAGCGGCCGTTCTGGCCTCGGCGGGTATGGGGTCGATTTCGGGCAGCGCCATTGCCAACGTGGTCACCACCGGCGCGTTTACCATTCCGCTGATGAAGAAACTGGGCTACCAGCCGAAGCAGGCGGGGGGCATCGAAGCCGCCGCTTCCACCGGCGGGCAAATCATGCCGCCGCTGATGGGCGCAGGCGCCTTCTTGATTGCCGAATATACCAATACGCCTTACTTAGAGATCGTCAAAATCAGCATTCTGCCGGCGATCATGTACTTTGCCACGGTCTATCTGTTCGTCCACATCATTGCCTTGAAACAAGGCATGCAGGGCATGGCCAAGAGCGAGCTGCCCCAAATGCGCCAAGTCATGAAAGATGGCTGGCACTTCCTGCTGCCGCTGGCGGTGTTGGTATGGCTGCTGGCCATGAGCATGTCGCCCATGCGCGTGGGGTATTACGCAGTCATCACCATGGTGGCGGTGGCCGTCTTGCGCTATGCGTTATGGTACTTCTTCGTGGCACCCAAACAGGGGCAGCCGGTCACGGTCGAGCGCACGAAAGCAGTCGTGTGGGCAGGGCTCGTGAAGCTGGTCCAGGGATTAGAGTTGGGCGCGCGCAATGCCGTGGCGGTCTCCATGGCTTGCGCTGTCGCCGGTATCATCGTTGGTGTGGTCGGTTTGACTGGTCTGGGTCTGAAGTTCTCCTCCATGATGCTGGCGTTCTCCGGTGGCAACCTGGTGCTGGCACTGCTGTTGGTGCTGTTGGCGAGCCTAATTTTGGGGATGGGGTTACCGGTCACTGCCAGCTACATCGTTCTGATCGTGCTGGTGGGCCCGGCGCTGACCGCTGAGTTCGGTGTGCCGCTGTTGATCGCTCACTTGGTGGTTTTTTGGTACTCCCAGGACTCTAACGTGACGCCGCCCATCGCCTTGGCAGGCTTTGCTGGGGCGGCGATTGCGGGCAGTAAACCTATGGAGACGGGCTTCCAAGCGTGGAAGTTTGCCAAAGGCCTCTATTTGATTCCGCTGTTTATGGTGTTCAATCCGGAGATCATCATTGGCGGGCCGGTACTCGTGGTGGTATGGAATGCAGTCATCGCGCTACTGGCGCTATGTGCATTCGCGGCCTCGCTAGAAGGCTACCTGTTCACGCGTATGTCTTGGCTGCCTCGTTTGGCCATTGGTGGTGCCATCGTCGGTGTGTTCTATCCAAGCTTGTGGACGGAGGTGGCCGGAGTCACGGTCATGGTCGTAGCCATCGCCGCTAACTGGCAGGCGAGCAAACGGGAGACAACGCCGGTGGCTGGTTGATTTTGCCCAGAAGAAAAGCAGCACCAAAAAAGCCCGGGAACATTCGTTCCCGGGCTTTACGTTTTAGCGTCGGTTCGTATTTAGAAAATTGACTCTGCCGTGCCAGACCCTTGCGAGCCGCTGGCTTCCTCGAGCTCTTGGCTAATGCGCCGAGGCTGGAAATCCGGTAGATGGTCTCTGTGGAACAGCTCGGTCATGCCGCCCGGTTGGTCATCGTGTAAACGACGGCCTGTCTCCTGGTCCACCCGTGCGGTGACGATGGTGTCGGGACGCTGTGGCAGCGCAGAGGGCGTACCTTCCAGCGCATCACCCATGAAGTCGATCCAGATCGGCAGTGCTGCATTCGCGCCGTACTCGGCAATGGTGTCGTTGCTGTCTTTACCGACCCACACCGTTGTCACGAGATTGCTGTTGAAACCGGCAAACCAAGCGTCCCGCTGGCTGTTGGTCGTCCCGGTTTTACCGACGATATCCTCACGATTAAGACTCAGCGCTGCCCGGCCCGTGCCCGATGTGATGACGTCGCGCAGCATGTCACGCAGGATGTACACCGCGGCGGCGTCGGCAACGCGGGGCGCCACTGGGTAGCTTTTGCCATCAATCTCGACGGTCTCCTGGCCTTCGGCACAGTTAACGCAGGCGACTTGGGGAGTGGCTTCATCGATGATCTCGTTGTCATCGTCACGGGTAACGCGCTCAATAAACCAAGGGGCGACTTGGAAGCCACCATTGGCGATCACCGCGTAGGCGTTGGTCATCTCCATCGGCGTAAGGCTGGCGCTGCCTAGTGCCAGTGACAGGCCACGGGGCAGGCGCTCAGGTGCAAAACCGAAGCCTTCTAGGTACTGAATAGTGTGGTCCAACCCCATGGTTTGCAGCACGCGGATAGTGACCAAGTTACGCGAACGCGCGAGCGCCGGGCGCAGGCGCATCGGCCCTTGGAAGTCGCGGCTGGAGTTCACCGGACGCCACAGCGAATCGCTGCCGTCGTCTAGCACCACTGGGGCGTCATTGACCACGCTGGCCGCATTCATCTCGCCATCTTGCAGCGCGGCGAGGTAGATAAACGGCTTGAAGATCGAGCCTGACTGGCGCTGTGCCTGTACAGCGCGGTTGAACTTACTGGCGTTAAAATCAAACCCGCCCTGTAACGCTAGGATGGCGCCAGTGCGTGGGTCCTGGGCTACCAGCGAGCCTTCTGCATCGGGGCGCTGGGAGAGGCGCAGTGTGCCTTCGTCGGTTTCCATTACGCGAATCAGGTCGCCACGCTCAGCAATCTGGCTGGCGCTGCTGGGTTCGGCCCCTCGGCTGCGCGGGCTGAGGTAGGGGCGCGCCCAGCTCAAGCCGCTCCAGGCGATGGTGTGCAGCTCACCGCCGCGGGTGAGTACCTGCATTTCGCGGCCACTGCTTTCGACCACGATGGCTGGACGCAGCAGACCGTAGTTGGGCGTGCGCTCCAGTACTTGAAGCCAGTTGCTCACATCGCCATCTACGCCTTCGACTTCTGTTTGGCTACGTTGCGCTGCCTGACGAGCGGTTTGGCGGATCTCAGGCGACTCAGATAGCTCCTCTTCCAAACCCTGGGTAGTGGTCTGCTCTTGGGCTTCGACCAAGCTGGGGGCAATGTCCTCTTGCTCGGCACCCCGCCAGCCATGGCGTAGGTCGTACTCGATCAGGCCGTTGGCCAGTGCTTGGCGGGCAAACGGCTGCAGCTCGCTATCAATCGTAGTGTAAATACGGTAGCCGCCGGTGTAGGCGTCATCGCCAAAGCGCTCAATGGCATACTGGCGAGCCATCTCTGCCACATAGGCCGCGTCCACTTCGGCTTGGGTGTAATGGCGGCGAGCGGTGACCGGCTCTTGTACGGCATTTTGGTAGATATCGTTATCGATATAACCAAGCTCGCGCATACGGAACAGAATCCAATTACGACGGATCAGCGAGCGCTCAGAGTTCGCCAGTGGGTTAAAGGCAGAAGGCGCTTTGGGTAGCCCAGCAATCATGGCGGTTTCGGCCAGGCTCAGCTCGGCAAGCGGCTTGTCATAGTAAGTCTCGGCGGCGGCAGCAATGCCGTAGGCGCGGTTACCCAGGAAGATTTTGTTGACGTAAAGCTCGAAAATCTCCTCTTTATCGAGGATCTGCTCCATCTGCAGGGCTAGCAGAATCTCGCGGATTTTGCGTGTGAAGGTCTGGTCCAGGGTCAGCATGTAGTTACGCGCGACCTGCATGGTAATGGTCGAGCCGCCCGACTGAATGGTGCCACCGCTCTGTACTAGCTCCACCGCCGCCCGTGCTAGACCGCGAGGGTCGACGCCGGCATGGTCAAAATAGCTGGCATCTTCTGCCGCAATCAGCGCATTAATCATATCCTGGGGGATCTCGTCGAAGTCGATCGCCATGCGGCGCTCTTCGCCGAATTCGCCAATCAGTTTGCCGTCGTTGGTGAAAATACGCAGCGGTGTGTGCAGTTCAAAATCCTGCAGTTGGCGAACGTCGGGCAGTCCCGGCGAGAAGTAGATAGCGGCACCAATCACCGCCAGTATGACCGCGCCTGAGAGCGCAACAACCAGCGAAAATAGTGACAACACAAGAGTTCGTAAAAACGTCATGAACAGTGGGTACCCGTGAAAAGAGGAGTAGCCAGGGCAGTATTAACGCCATGGCGCGCAAGTGGCTGCCATTATAGGAAGGGGAGGCAGCGGCCACCAGTGTTGATATGGCGTGGCGTGTGCCTTAACTAAAAATCATGTAACCTCGAAACTCGCACGATAGGCAGGCGGAGCCGGAGTCAGCATGCGCTTACTAAAACCCAGTAAAGGGTTGATTGGTGTCGATATTACCTCGGCCACCGTCAAGCTACTTGAACTTAAACAGTGCAACGACAACTATCAAGTTGAGAGCTACGCCGTGCGCCCGCTTCGCGAAGGCGCGGTAGTCGAGCGCCGTATTCGTGACATGAACGATGTCGCCAATGTGCTTAGTCGCGCCGTTGAGCATGCCAAACCCTCGACGCGCAAAGCCGCCGTGGCCGTTCCGGCCAGCGCCGCGATTACCAAAACGCTCCAGTTTCCCATTTCGCTTAGCGAAGATGAAATAGAGGAGCGCATCATTGCTGAGTCTGACCGGCATATTCCGTTTCCGTTCAGCGAGGTAGCGTTCGATTTCCATTGCCTAGGCCCCGCGCCCTTTGATGAAGAGCAGCAGCAGGTGATTTTGGTGGTGTGCCGCCAGCAGGGTGTCTCACAACTCACAGAAACCTTAGAGCGCGCAGGTCTTGAGCCTGCGGCGGTGGATGTGGAAACCTTCGCCATGGAGCGCTCGCTGGCCGAGCTGCGTCGTCAGCTCAACGTCGACAGCGATCCCAACGCCTGCGTAGGGCTAGTGGATATTGGTGCGAACATGAACGCCTTCCACGTGGTGCGTGGAGGTCACATCGTCTACAGCCGGGACACGGTGTTTGGCGGTCGCCAGCTCACCGACGCGATTCGCGACCATTACTCTTTGAGTAACGAAGAGGCCGGCTTTGCCAAAAAGTACGGCGGCCTACCGGATGACTATCACGAGAAAGTGCTGAATCCGTTTTTGGAAACCGTGGTACAGCAAGTAGGTCGCTCGCTGCAGCTTTATTACACCGCTGCTCGCCAGCATGAGGTGCAACACATTGTATTAGCGGGAGGTTCAAGCGTTATTCCCGGCCTTGCCGAACGTATTTCAGAAGATAGCGGTATGTCGGTGACGATTGCCAACCCGTTCCAGCGTATGCGTGTGAATAAACGCCTTAATATTGAAGGCCTAACCAATGATGCACCGGCCATGCTCACCGCTGGTGGTTTGGCGATGAGGGTTGGGTTATGAGCATCAAGATCAATTTGCTGCCCTGGCGGGAAGCACGCCGTGAAAAGCGTACACGCCGATTTTATGGGGTAGTCGTGATGATGTTCTTAGCGGGTATTGGTTTAGGGCTGGGTGTCTTGCAAATTTATCAGCAGCAGTTATCAGCTCAGCAGCAGCGCAATGCGTATATCACGAACCACATTGAGCGCTTGAATAACGAAATCGCCGATGTGCAGCGCTATCAAGCAACCGCAGCCCGGTTGGGTGAGCAATTAACGCTGTTTCAAACCCTGCAAGCCGAGCGGATAGGCACTGTACAGTTGTTCAATAATATTGCTGCCAGCGTGGTGGATGGCGTGGTGTATCAGCGCCTTTCCCGCAGTGGTGAACAGGTTAGCTTTTCTGCCATGGCGGGCAGCGAGCGGCAGGTATCGGATCAACTGCGCCAAATCGCCAGCATGCCAGGGTTAGGGGTGCCACAATTCTCTGAGGTAGCCAGTGGCGATGATGGTACCAGCCGAGTGTTCCAGTTTGACGTGGTACAGTCTGTCGTAGAAGAAGCCGCCGCTGAGGAGGAAGCGCCATGATCTGGGGGCGTGAACGCTGGCGGAGTGAGTGGCGGCAGCTGCAAGATGTAGATTGGCAGGGGCTGGATGTAAAAGAGGCGGGAGAGTGGCCTGCGCTATTAAAAGCGCTATGTGGGGTGCTGGCCTTTGTCATTGCCGTTGGCGCATTAAGTTGGTGGCTGGTGGGCGAAAAGCGCGCCGAGCTAGAAGCGGCGCAGCGTCAAGAGATGCGCCTGCTGAGTGAGTACCGCAGTAAAGTCTCTGAGGCGGCATTTTTGCCCGAGGTACGCGACCAACTAATGGTCTTAGAGGAGCAAATGGCCACTATGCGTGCCATGCTGCCCACCAGTGCCGAGATTCCTTCACTGCTGGATAGTATTAGCGATGCGGCGGTGAACAATAACCTAAGTATCGAAACGATTCGTCTTCGGCCCATCGTGCGTAACGCCCATTATGTGGAGCACCCTTTGGATATTCAGGTGCGTGGCGGCTATCACGAGCTGGCGCAATTCGTGGCCGATATTAGCCAGCTTGCGCGTATTGTGACCCAGCACGATTTAACCCTAGCCCCTGCCGGGCAGAGTGGTGACTCGCTGCGCATGTCGCTGCTGGCACGCACCTATAGCTATATAGAAGCAGTGGAAGGGAAGGAGCCCGCCCCATGAAGCGTCTACTTAGCATTGGAGCGGTGGTTCTGTTAGCGGGCTGTGGCGATGCCAACCTGAGCCAGTTAGATACCGTGATGGAAGAGATTCGTCGTACACCGGCAGGGCAGCCACCGGTGATTATACCGACGATTCCTGAGTATCAGCCGGTAGATTACCGTTACCGCGAGGTGCGAAGCCCCTTCTTAGCACCAGAAAGCATTCGTGCCAACGGCACGGTAGCAGTGATGGAGAGTGCACTCGCCCCGGATCAGCAGCGCACCCCCGAGCCGCTAGAGGAGTTTCAGCTGGAGGCGCTGCGTTTAGTTGGCACATTGCGCATGGGCGGGAAGCAGGTGGCGTTGATTAGCGCCCCTGATGGCAGCGTTTATAGTGTGCGTGAAGGCAACTATTTAGGCACTAACTACGGGCATATCACCGCGATTGGCCCGCAAGAAGTACGCATAACCGAACGTATTTTTAATCAGTTGCAGGGTTGGCAGGAGCGTCAGGCATCGCTCACCCTGAATGAGTAGGCTAAGCACATATCGCACGGTGCGCCCTATGTATTTTTACTTGTTATCGGATAACACGCTATGGTCGTCATGCTTCGTCTAATTACGCTGCCATTGTTAGCCCTGATGCCCACCTTTGCCCTGGGTTCAGTGCTAACGGACCTTGATGTGCGTTCAATCAGTGGCGGTGAGGTGGAGCTGGTATTGCAATTTAGCGGCGGCGTTGCCGAGCTTCGCGGCTATCGGCTGAATACTCCGCCGCGTCTAGCGCTAGATCTAGCCGATACCCAAAGCAGCTTGCCTCAGCGGCGTATTAACGTAGACAGCGCAGGTGTGGAGCGTATTACCGCGTTGGAGGGCAATGGCCGTACACGGCTAGTGGTCGACCTGAGCGAGCCGCTGGACTACACCTCTCGCATAGAAGGGGATCAGCTGCGCATCACCCTAAGCCCTGAAAGTATTAGCGCTGCGAATGACAACTCGCCCGCAGGTATGAGTAGCGAGCTGGAAACTGCCCTAGGGCCGCAAGTAACGGATATCGACTTCCAGCGGGGGGCTGATGGGGCAGGGCGTTTGCTGGTCTCTTTTGATCGTGAAGGGGTAGTGACGCAAGTGCGGGAAGGGAGTGAGGGCCGCGTTATTGCTGAGCTTCGCGACGTAGATATTCCTGATTCCTTGAATCAAATTTACGATGTGACCGACTTTGCTACCCCCATTACTCGCATAACCCCCCGCACTGGCCAGCGGGAAACCCTGCTTGAGCTGCAAACGAACGGCCCCTACGCGATGATTTCATCGCAAAGCGGGCGAACACTCACCGTGGAAGTACAGCCGGTGAGCCAAGCCTCTCAGCAGGACCGCGCGCAGCAGGGAGAAAGCTTCACCGGCGACCGTCTGAGCCTCAATTTCCAAGATATTGAGGTGCGAGCCGTGCTGGCGACGCTGGCTGAGTTTACCGGCTTGAACCTAGTCGCCAGTGATAGTGTTACTGGGCGAGTAACGCTCAACCTCAACGATGTGCCCTGGGACCAGGCGCTGGCGCTGATTTTGCAAAGCCAAGGGCTCTCTAGCCGTGAACAGGGCAATGTGATTGTAGTAGCGCCGGCCAGTGAGCTGGCCGAGATTGAGCGTCAAGAGATTGAGGCCCGTAGCCAGCAGCAAATCTTGGCGCCGTTGGTGACTGAGTTCATCGAGATAAAGTACGCACGGGCCGAAGATTTAGCACAGCTGTTGCGTGGTGGTGACGGTTTTGGGCTGCTCACTGAGCGTGGCCGCGTTAGCGTTGACCAGCGTACCAACACACTGCTCATTCAAGACACGGCCGAACAGGTGCGCGATATTATGCGGACGCTGGTCCGGCTGGATGTGGCGGTGCGTCAGGTACAGATCGAAGCGCGCATCGTGATTGCCCGTGATAGCGCTTCCCGAGAGTTGGGGGTGAACTGGGGCGTCTCCAGCACCCGAGGCTTCCTGGAAAACGAAGCCGGGCAGTTCGTGCCGCGCAACATCAATCCTGGCGGCCTCAACCGTGCCCAAGGTGGCCTGGCGGTGGACTTAGGCTCAACGGCAGCGGCTGATACGGGCTTCAGCTTTGGCTATCTCTCAGGGGATATTCTGCTCGACCTTGAGTTGCGCGCCCTTGAAAGCGAAGGCAAAAGCCAGACCATTTCGCAGCCTCGGGTGATTACCGCCAACCAGCGCACCGCAACGATCCGCCAAGGGGAGGAGCGGGCATTCCAGAGTGTCGATGCCCAGGGCAACCCCGATACCGAGTTCAAGGAGGCGGAGCTGTCGCTGGAGGTCACGCCGCAAATTACCCCAGATAACCGCATCATTATGGATTTGGTAATCAAGAACGACAGCTTCCGTGAGAGCGAGTTCGGCGGCGAGCCGCCCATTGATACCAACCAAATCGAGACCCAGGTGCTGGTCGATAATGGCCAGACGGTGGTGTTAGGCGGTATTTTGACCACTGAACAGCTGAGCCAAATAGCGAAAACACCGCTGCTGGGCGATCTTCCTATACTGGGCAGGCTGTTTCGCTATACCGAAGAGAGCAATGAAAAGGTAGAGTTATTAGTCTTTATCACTCCACGATTACTTGATGATGGTTTGGCGGTTCGCTGATGCAGGATTTACCCAATCTTTTCTTAATAGGCCCCATGGGGGCTGGTAAAAGCACGATAGGCCGCTTATTGGCGGGAGAACTATCGCGCCCGTTTTACGATAGCGATCACGCCATACAAGACCGCTGCGGTGCCGATATACCCTGGATTTTTGACGTGGAGGGTGAGCAAGGCTTTCGTCAGCGTGAAATTCAGATGATTGACGAGCTCACCCAGCTCACGGATGTCGTGGTCGCCACCGGCGGTGGCGCGGTGCTGCGAGAAGAGAACCGCCGAGCGCTGCGCGATCGCGGTACAGTGGTGTACTTGATGACCACTGTCGAGCAGCAGCTAAAACGCACCGCCAAAGATCGCAACCGTCCGTTGCTGCAGTGCGCGAATCGCGAACAGGTGCTCAACGATATGTTCGCCGCCCGTGATCCGCTCTATCGTGCTACTTCCGACATTACGGTACGTACGGATCGCCGTAGCCCCCGTGCCGTGGTGAATGAAATTTTACGCCGCGTGCATCGCCTGATTGATCCGTTAGAAACCGCCAGCGCCCCGCATAAAAAGGTATCTCAATGACAGAGCTAGCCCATGACCGTACGTTAACCGTTGAACTGGGTGAGCGCAGCTACCCCATCCATATTGGCGTTGGGCTATTAAATCGCTCCGACAGTTTTGTGCCCTATCTGGCCGGTAGCCAAGTCATGATCGTCACCAATGAAACCGTGGCGCCGCACTACTTAGACACGCTGCGTTCTAGCTTACCCGAGCATTTAGACGTGCGTGCCGTGGTGCTGCCAGATGGCGAGCAGTACAAAACCATCGAACAGGTAGGACGCATTTGGGATGCGCTGCTGGAAGCCGGCTTTAACCGCCGCTGCACACTCATTGCCCTTGGCGGCGGTGTGATTGGCGATATGGTGGGCTATGCCGCTGCTTCCTATCAGCGCGGGGTGGCCTTTATTCAAGTGCCCACCACGCTGCTTTCCCAGGTGGACTCCTCGGTGGGCGGCAAAACCGGTGTTAATCATCCGCTGGGTAAGAACATGATTGGCGCGTTTTGGCAGCCAAAAGCGGTAGTGGTGGATATTGCCACGCTGACCACGCTGCCTGCCCGAGAGCTTTCTGCAGGGCTTGCGGAAGTGGTGAAGTACGGTTTTATTCGCGATGCCGCCTTCCTCGCTTGGCTTGAGCAGAACATGACGGCGCTACGCCACGTTGAGCCAGCTGTGGTGGCAGAGGCCATTGCCAAGAGCTGCCAGATCAAAGCCGATATCGTGGCGGAAGACGAAACCGAGCAGGGCGTTCGTGCGCTGTTGAACCTTGGCCACACGTTTGGCCACGCCATCGAGGCGCATCAAGGTTACGGCAACTGGCTGCACGGCGAAGCCGTAGGAGCCGGCATGGCGATGGCCGCCACGCTCTCCCACCAGTTGGGGTGGATCAGCGCTGATGCCTTAAAGCGCACGAAAGCGGTGATCGAAAGCGCGGGCCTTCCGCTGGTTGCGCCAACGGGCATGTCGTCGGATGACTTCTTGACACGAATGCGGCTGGATAAAAAGAACGTGGACGCGCGTCTGCGTCTGGTGCTACTGAACGACTTGGGCGATGCCTGCGTTAGCGATGCCACGCCTATCGAGACACTGAGACAGCTACTCGATGATTATCCGCGCGGCTAGGGGAATCACCCGTAAGCGCACCCGCTCAAAACCCGCCTCGAAACAGGCGGGTTTTGTTTGTCTAGAAAGCGTCGAAGTGGCTGCTGACTAGTGATATCCGTATGCCTTATGCGCTATCGGCATGGGGTTTTTAGTAAAAATTAGACTAAAGTCTAGTGCTCTGTATTGATCGTTGAAATACCGTTTCTTTGGCCTGCAAGCCGTTGAAGTATAACTATTTTTTTATTGAGCGGTAGTGCAACTACGGGATTTGGCGAGGGTTTTTGACGATTGGCGAGTGTCGAGCGATTGCGCTACGCGGTGGCAAATCGCTATGCTGAGCGACCTTTTTCTCGCAGCAGCGAATGCGGACAACACCCTATTTTGGGCGGGTAACAAGAGCCATAAAAAAAGAAAAGCCCGTGATTATACCATAAAAACGCTGCTTACAAAATACGCTGACTAGAGGCACGCCCATGAATAGAGGTCTTCACCAGCCAGGCGAGTTTCGCGATAACTGCGGCTTTGGCCTTATTGCCCACATGGAAGGGCAGGCCAGCCACGACTTGCTGAAAACGGCTATCGAATCACTGACTTGCATGACCCACCGTGGCGGCATCGCGGCAGATGGTAAAACCGGCGACGGTTGTGGCCTGCTGCTAAAGATGCCCGCACAGTTCATGCGTGCTGCTGCTAAAGAGTCGCTCGATGTAGAGCTGGGCGAGCGCTTCGCAGTGGGGTCGGTGTTTTTACCCAACGACGATGCGCGTGCCGCCAAAGCCAAAGAGACGCTGGTGGCTGAGTTAAGCGCACGCGGTTTGGACGTGCTGGGCTGGCGCGTAGTGCCCACGGACTCGAGTGTCTGCGGCCCCATGGCGCTGGACTGCCTGCCGCGTATCGAGCAGCTGTTCGTTGCCCCCGGCAGCAGCGACAATTTCGATGTCGATCTTTTCATGGGTCGCCGCTACGCCGAGCAGGCGCTGCGCAGCGACGAAGACTTTTACGTGGCATCGCTCTCCAGCGAAGTGGTCTCCTATAAAGGCCTGGTCATGCCGGAAGATTTGCCGGCCTTCTATAAAGACCTGAACGACCCACGCTTGGAAACCGCCATCTGCGTCTTCCATCAGCGCTTCTCGACCAACACCGCACCGCGCTGGCCGTTGGCACAGCCGTTCCGCCTGCTGGCGCACAACGGCGAGATCAACACCATCGAAGCCAACCGCGGCTGGGCGAACTCGCGTAAGGCGAACTTCGTCAACGAGCGTCTGCCTGATATCGCTAAACTAGACGAAATCGTCAACACCACCGGCTCCGACTCCTCCAGTATGGATAACATGCTGGAAGTGCTGCTGACCGGCGGTATGGAACTACACCGCGCCGTGCGCATGATGGTGCCGCCCGCCTGGCAAAACGTCGAGACCATGGGCGCCGAGCTACGCGCGTTCTACGAGTACAACTCCATGCACATGGAGCCGTGGGACGGCCCTGCAGGCGTGGTCATGACCGACGGTCGCCAAGCGGTCTGTATGCTGGACCGTAACGGCCTGCGTCCGGCGCGCTGGGTGATTACCAAGAACGGCTACATCACCCTGGCCTCCGAAATCGGCACCTACGGCTACAAGCCGGAAGACGTGGTGGCAAAAGGCCGCGTCGGCCCCGGCCAGATGCTGGCCGTCGATACCCAAACGGGCGAAGTGCTGCACACTCAGGACATCGACGATCGCCTGAAGTCCGCATACCCCTACAAGCGCTGGCTGAAACAGGAAGCGAACTACCTGGAGTCGGCGCTGACCGAACTGGCGCGCTTCCAAACGATGGACACGGATACGCTGAACGTGCAGCAGAAGATGTTCCAGGTGACCTTTGAAGAGCGTGACCAGGTGCTGCGCCCGCTGGCGGAAAGCGGCCAGGAGGCGGTGGGCTCCATGGGCGACGATACGCCGATGGCGGTACTGTCGAGCCGCCCGCGCCTGCTCACCGACTACTTCCGGCAGAAGTTTGCCCAGGTCACCAACCCGCCGATCGACCCGCTGCGCGAAGCGATCGTGATGTCGTTGGAAACCTGCTGTGGCGCGGAGCTGAACGTCTTCAAGGCCACACCGGAACACGCCCATCGCTTGATTTTGACCACGCCGGTGCTCTCGCCGCGTAAATTCACCGCCCTGGTGAGCCAGGACGATCCGGCCTTTGCTAGCTATATGCTGCCGCTCGGGTACGATCCAGAGCAGACCAGCCTGCAGCAGGCGATTACCGCGCTGTGTCAAGAAGCCGAAGCGCAGGTAAAAGCGGGTAAAGTGATTCTGGTGCTAAGCGATGCGGAGCTGCCCAAAGGCCAACTGCCTATTCAGGCAGCGCTGGCCGTGGGTGCGGTGCACTCCCACCTGGGCCGCCTGGCGCTGCGCCCCAATGCCAACATCGTGGTCGAGACTGGCTACGCCCGCGATGCCCATCAGATGGCGGTACTGTTCGGGGTGGGCGCCACGGCGGTCTACCCGTGGCTGGCGTATCAGGTCATGGCGGATATGCACCGCACCGGAGAATTGACTGGCAACCCGGCAGACGCCCGCGAGAATTATCGTAAAGGCCTGCAGAAGGGACTCTTCAAGATCCTTTCTAAGATGGGCATTTCGACGCTGGCCTCCTACCGTGGCTCCATGCTGTTCGAGGCCGTCGGCCTGGCCGATGAAGTGATGGATACCTGTTTCGTGGGCATGGCGTCGCGTATTCAGGGCACCGGCTTTGCTGAGCTTCAGCTTCAGCAAGAACTGCTGGCCAAGGATGCGTGGATTCCCCGCAAAGGGATCTCTCAAGGCGGCATGCTCAAGTACGTGCACGGCCACGAGTACCACGCCTACAATCCGGATGTGGTCAAGGCGCTGCAGGCGGCGGTGCAAGAGGGCAGCTACACCAAGTGGAAGAAATTTGCGCAGCTGGTGAACGAGCGCCCCGTGGCCACCATTCGTGACCTGCTGAAACTCAAGCCTGCGGCCACGCCGATTCCGCTGGAAGAGGTCGAGCCCATCGAAGCGTTGATTCCACGCTTCGACAGCGCCGGTATGTCGCTGGGTGCGCTGTCGCCCGAAGCGCACGAAGCGCTGGCACAGGCCATGAATGAGGCGGGTGGTCGCTCCAACTCCGGTGAGGGCGGCGAAGACCCGGCGCGTTATGGCACCATTCGCAGCTCGAAGATCAAACAGATCGCCTCAGGTCGTTTCGGTGTTACGCCAGCTTACCTAGTCAATGCCGACGTGCTGCAGATCAAAGTGGCCCAGGGTGCGAAGCCCGGTGAAGGCGGCCAGCTGCCGGGCGGCAAGGTCAATCAGCTGATTGCCCGCTTGCGCTACTCGGTGCCCGGCGTTACGTTGATTTCGCCGCCGCCGCACCACGATATTTACTCCATCGAAGACTTGGCGCAGCTGATCTTTGACCTCAAGCAGGTCAACCCAGGCGCGCAGGTCTCGGTGAAACTCGTCTCCGAGCCAGGGATCGGCACCATTGCCACTGGCGTCGCCAAAGCCTATGCGGACTTGATCACCGTGTCTGGCTACGATGGCGGCACGGCGGCAAGCCCGCTCACCTCCATCAAGCACGCCGGTTCCCCTTGGGAGCTGGGCCTGCCGGAGGTGCATCAAGCGCTGCGCATTAACGGCCTGCGGGACAAAATTCGTCTGCAAACCGATGGTGGTCTGAAGACCGGTCTTGACGTCGTCAAAGCGGCGATTCTGGGTGCTGAAAGCTTCGGTTTCGGCACCGCGCCGATGGTCGCGCTGGGCTGTAAATACCTGCGTATTTGCCACCTGAACAACTGCGCCACCGGTGTAGCGACCCAGGATGACTTCCTGCGCGGCGAGCACTTCCGCGGCACCGTGGATATGGTGAAGAACTACTTCCGCTTTATTGCCGAAGAAGTACGCGAGCTGATGGCCATGCTGGGCGTGCGCAAGCTCACCGACCTGATTGGCCGCACGGACCTGCTGGAAGTGTTGGAAGGCAATACGGCGTCGCAGCGTAAGCTGGACTTAATGCCGCTGCTGGCCAACGACTTCGTGCCTGCAGATGCGCCGCAGTTCTGTGAAGTGAGCCGTAACGTGCCCCACGACCCGGGTGCCAAAAACCAGGAAGTGCTGGCGGCGCTGAAAGAGGCCATTGAGTCTCAGTCTGGCGGCACGTTCGATTTTACCATCACCAACTGCGACCGCAGTGTCGGTGCGCTCACCTCCGGTGCCATTGCCAAGCGTTACGGTGAAGATGGCCTTGAGGCCGCACCGGTCACCGCGCGCTTTACCGGCGTGGCGGGCCAAAGCTTTGGCGTATGGAACGCTCGTGGCCTGAACCTCTACCTGGAAGGCGATGCCAACGACTACGTCGGTAAAGGCATGAACGGTGGCAGCATCGTCATCGTGCCGCCCAAGGTCAGCCAGTTCGAGAGCCATAAAACGGCCATTATCGGCAACACCTGCCTCTATGGGGCGACAGGCGGCACGCTGTTTGCCGCTGGTACCGCAGGCGAGCGTTTTGCGGTGCGTAACTCCGGCGCGACGGCCGTGATCGAAGGCGCGGGCGACCACTGCTGTGAGTACATGACCGGTGGTTTGGTCTGCGTACTGGGTGAGACCGGCGTTAACTTCGGTGCGGGCATGACCGGTGGTTTTGCCTACGTGCTCGATGAAGACCGGACTTTCGTGGACAAGTACAACCACGAGCTGGTTGAGATTCACCGGGTCAACACCGAAGCGATGGAAGCCTACCGTCGCCACCTGCGGGAGATGATCGAGGCCTACGTGGCCGCGACGGGTTCCGCACGCGGTGCGGCGATTCTGGAAGACTTCAGCGACTACGCGCGCCACTTCTGGCTGGTGAAGCCAAAAGCGGCCAGCCTGGGTAGTCTGCTGGATCAGTCTCGGCGTCAGCCGCAATAACCGTCAGCGCCTACGCTTCGAGGAGAGAGATCATGGCCAACCGTTTAAATAACGATTTTCAGTTTGTCGACGTGGGTCGTAAAGACCCACAGAAAAAACCGGCGCACACCCGAGCCAAAGAGTTCGCGGAAATTTACGAGCCGTTCAAGCCCACCGATGCGGTGAGCCAGGCGCACCGCTGCTTGCACTGCGGCAACCCCTACTGTGAGTGGAAGTGCCCGGTACACAACTACATTCCTAACTGGCTGCAGCTGGTGGTGGAAGGCAACATTATTGAAGCCGCCGAGCTGTCCCACAAAACCAACTCGCTGCCGGAAGTGTGTGGCCGCGTGTGCCCGCAAGACCGCCTGTGTGAAGGCGATTGCACCCTGAACGATGGCTTTGGCGCGGTGACGATCGGCTCGGTGGAGAAATACATCACCGATACCGCCTTTGCCATGGGCTGGCGCCCTGATATGTCCAAAGTGGTGTGGACCGATAAGAAAGTCGCGATTGTTGGTGCAGGTCCTGCGGGCTTGGGCTGTGCCGATATTCTGGCGCGCAACGGCGTCAAGCCGGTGGTGTTCGATAAGTACCCCGAAATTGGCGGCCTGCTGACCTTCGGTATCCCTGAATTCAAGCTGGAAAAGAACGTCATGGAACGCCGCCGTGCGGTATTCGAGGAGATGGGCGTCGAGTTCCGTCTGAATACCGAAATCGGCACTGATGTCGAGTTCGAGACGCTGCTGCAGGAGTACGACGCGGTGTTCCTGGGCATGGGTACTTACAAGTACATGCAGGGTGGCTTCCCCGGTGAAGACCTGCCCGGTGTCTACAAAGCGCTGGATTTCCTAATTGCCAACGTCAACCGCCGCTTGGGCTTCGAGAAAGACCCGAACGACTTTATCTCCATGGAAGGCAAGCGCGTGGTGGTGCTGGGCGGTGGTGATACCGCGATGGACTGTAACCGCACCTCGATTCGTCAGCGCGCCGCCAGCGTGACCTGTGCCTACCGCCGCGATGAAGAGAACATGCCGGGCTCGCGCCGTGAAGTGGCTAACGCACGGGAAGAGGGCGTCGAGTTCTTGTTCAACCGCCAGCCGGTAGCGGTAGTGGGCGAAGATAAGGTCGAGGGTGTGAAGGTAGTCCGCACGCGCCTGGGCGAGCCGGATGAGAACGGCCGTCGTCGTCCTGAAGTGGTGCCGGGGTCTGAAGAGATCATTGCGGCCGATGCGGTCGTGGTGGCCTTTGGTTTCCAGGCAAGCCCGGCACCGTGGTTCGATAGCGCCAATATCGATGTCAACGAATGGGACCTAGTCAAAGCGCCTGAGCATGGTCAGTACGCCTTCCAAACTAGCAATGAGAAAATTTTTGCCGGTGGCGATATGGTGCGTGGCTCCGATCTCGTGGTCACCGCTATATATGAAGGGCGTCAGGCGGCCGAGGGCATTCTGGATTACCTAGGCGTGTAAAGTGTGTATGCCATGCCGAACAGCACCAGGGGTAGGTCGTAGCGAGGGTCTTTTGTCATGGATGACAAAAGTAGCGCCCAGGGATGGGTTCACAGCGCCCTCGCGCAGACCTACCTCTGGGGCAACTGTGCATCGGCATCCTTTAGCCCGATCAATTGGCCTCCCACTGTTTATGTACAGCCAGTAGCTAGTTATGTGTAGCCAATAGCTAGAGTGGGAGGCAGCTTTAGCTCGCGACCGAGGCTGGCGCTGTTTCAGCAAAAACCCGCGTGAACCCTCGCCCACTCGGGCGGGGAGGTAAGCGGGGGCCGCACAAGCGGCCCTATTCTGGTGTCTTCTGTCCCTGCACATAAGCCTTGAGCGTCTCGATAGTGGCTCCGCCTGCGCTACAAGCGAAATACGATCTCGACCACAGCACGGCGCTCTTGCTGAGGCGCGGAATATGGGCATTCAAGAACCGCACCCGTCGGGACGACGTGGATTTCAAATTGTTGACCAGCACACTGATCGACAGCCTCGGCGGATATTCCACGAGCAGGTGAACATGGTCTTCTTCACCATCGAACTCAAGGATGCGGCAGTCGAGTTTTTCGCAAG
>NZ_FODB01000027.1 GCF_900110265.1 Vreelandella aquamarina
TTCCCGCTATCAGGGTCCGTAGGGGACTCTCACCCCCAAGTCATCCCGCCAACCACCACGGTTGACCGGATAGCGCCTGAGCGGCGCTTCGCGCCATGCCTGGCGCACCACAAAAAAGCGCCCACCGACGTCGGTGGGCGCTTGTGTTGATGCGTGTGTGAATGCTTTAGCAGCGTGGCGAATTAACCAAACACGCGGCGCAAGTGGGTGCGGTAAGCGGCTTTATCACGCTCTACATTCGGCACCTTTATCACATCATTGGCAATAAAGGTCGGCTGAGCCGCAAGGCCAATAAACTCCTGAGATTTGTGGAACGGGAAGTAAACGCCATCCACCCCACGGCCTTCGAAGAAGTTACCCGGCTCGTCGAACGCTTCAATCGGCGCGTTCCAGGTCAGCGACAGCATGTAGTGGCGGCCTTGCAGCAGGCCGCCGCTTCCGTACTGTTGGGTTGGGTCTTGACGAGTGCGACCATCGCTGGCGTACAGAGAGCCATGGCCTTCAGTGAAGACTTCATCAATGTAGCGCTTGACGGTCCAGGGGGTACCCATCCACCAGCCGGGCATTTGGTACACAATGCTGTCCGCCCAGAGGTAGTTTTGCACTTCGGTGGCAACCTCATAGCCCTGCTCGATAACCGTTTCGCGTACTTCATGGCCTAGCTCTTTCAGCGTATCCACCGCCACGGCATGCAGGGTATTGTTGAGTTCACCACCAGAGTGGGCAAACGCTTTACCGCCATTGATTAACAGTATCTTCATTGCTTCAACCTCACCGTATATCGTGACCACCCCGCTTAACAGAAGTAAGCAGGGCATTAATTGGCGAGTATTGTGCAGTGCAGAGCAGGAAAGAAAAACCAAACATCTAGCAAGAGACTTTTGCGCTAAAATCAATAATCAACCTTTTATCGAGGCACCTCAAACCAACGATGAAAAGCACCCTGGAAGAGCAGCAGGCGTTTATCACCGTGGTGGATTGCGGCTCAATTACCGCCGCTGCTGAACGGTTGGGTATTACCGTGTCAGGCGTCAGCCGTGCGCTAAACCGCCTGGAGCAAAAGCTTGGCACGACGCTGCTGCGCCGCACGACCCGCCGTTTGGAACTGACCGAAGAAGGGGAAACCTTTCTCGCCCACTGCCGACGCATCCTGGCCGCCGTGGAAGAGGCCGAAGAGGCCCTGCTCGACCGCCACAACCAGCCTCAAGGAAGACTTCGGGTTAACGCCGCCCCTAGTTTTATGCAGTTTGTGATCGTGCCGGTCATTGGCGAATTCCGTGCCCGTTACCCCGGCATTACGTTGGAATTGGATACCCACGACCGGTTTGTCGATCTGCTGGAACAGCGAGTCGATTTAGCCATTCGCATCGGCGATTTGGAAGACTCCTCCCTTCATGCTCGCCTGCTGGGACATAGCCCGCTGCGACTTCTCGCTAGCCCCAGCAATATTCAACGTCACGGTGCTCCGCAAAGCATTGATGAATTAGCGCAACACAGCCTGATGGGTTTTAGTCAGTTAGAACACCTTAATCAGTGGCCGCTCATCGGCGCCGACGGCAAGCGTTTGCACATCTCACCAACACTCTCTGCCTCTAGCGGTAGCACGCTCATAGAACTAGCCATCGCCGGAGAAGGCATTGTTTGCTTGGCCGACTTTATGACCATCGCTCCTCGCCAGAAGGGAGCACTGGTTGACATCTTACCCGACTATACCGAGCTTAAAACCCAAGCCGTGAACGCTGTTTACTATCGCCAAGCCACACTTTCTCAGCGTACACGGCTATTTATGGAGTTTTTGGCCGAGCGGCTTCCAGGCAAGTATTTGCAGGGATAACGACATTATGGCATCGCTAAACCGGCTCGATTTCATCCTTTATTCTGAGTATTAAAGGGAGAAAAAGTCCCTGACCCGTCTATTGTTAACAGGCTAATATTGCTTTTATCATTATCAACACCCTGCCAAGTAAGGATGTTATGGGCCTTCAAGAAATTGCCGTTGGCGGCATCTATCTCAGTCCACTGCTGATCTACGCGCTGATGGCTTTTATCGGCACACTGGTCATTCGCTCGCTGCTGCACTGGGTGGTTGGTGAGCATGCACTCTGGTATGAAGCCTGGTTCGATATCTCGCTTTTTGTCATCTTAATGGCGGCAACCACTTTTCTGTTTACCGTCTTGCTTGAACGCCTGTGATATAGCCCTTGTAGCAGCCCTTGAGAGAACTGTTGATGCGCCCTTCGCTTCGTATTTTGCTCACTCTGATCATCGTTGCCATTGCTATCGCCGCCGGTGCTTGGCTGTGGCGTTACTACCTCTATACCCCCTGGACCCGCGACGCTCGTGTTCACGCCGAGGTCGTCACTATTGCACCGGATGTCACCGGCTGGGTAAATAGCCTTGAAGTGGCCGACACCGATTATATTGCTGAGGGCGAAACGCTGTTCACCATTAACGACACCCGCTACCAAGCCGCCGTCGACAGCGCTCAAGCCACGCTAGAACATCGCCAAGCCACCTTAGAACTCAATCGTGCGGAAGCTGGACGCCGCAACCAGTTGGGTAACAGCCAAGCCATTAGCGCCGAAGCCCAGCAGATCGCCCAAATCAACTCGCGCATTGCCGAAGCCGATGTCAAGCAGGCTCAATCCGCGTTGGAGAGTGCGCAACTTGATCAGGCACGCACCCAGGTCGTCGCTCCTGTTAGCGGGCACGTGCTCAATGTTCAGCTCACCACCGGTAACTTCGTCAATCGCGGCACGCCCGTGATGGCGCTCATTGCCGATGACTCCTACTACGTCATGGGTTATTTCGAAGAGACCAAAATGGCCTCAATTAAGGTGGGCGACCCGGCAGAGGTAGTACTAATGAATGGCAATACCCACCTGAATGGGCGAGTGGCGGGCATTGGGCGTGGCATTGCCGACAGCAACACCACCCTCAATCAACAGCTACTGCCTCAAGTTGAGCCCACCTTTAGCTGGGTACGCCTAGCCCAGCGCATCCCCGTGCGCATCACCTTAGACGCGGTACCCGACGACACCCTGCTAAGCGTGGGCATGACCGCAACCGTGCACATCCACCCTGAATCGTCTTCTCAGGCCACTTCGCCGTAACCATGCCGCCCTTTTTGCGCACCTACTTCACGCCTAACGCCACGGCGGTAAAGTTTGCCATTAAAACCACGCTGGCCATGATGCTAGCGCTTTACGTCGCGCTGGCTTTCGATGTGGAGCGCCCCTACTGGGCGCTGATTTCCGCGGCGTTTCTGCAAATTCGCCCCATGAGTGGCATGGTCGTCGAGAAAGGCCTCTGTCAGTTGGGTGGCACCGCGCTGGGCGCTATCGTGGGTATCTTCATCATGGCGCTGTTTGCCCAGGCACGCCTGCCCGCACTGCTCACGCTCACCTGCTGGATTATGCTGTGTACCTACGTCGGCTCGCTGTGGCGCAATAACTACACCTACGGCTGCCTCATGGCCGCCGTGACAGCCATGTTGATCGTGGTGATTTCCAGTGGCAGCACCCCAGCCGGAATTTTCGACATTGCTGTGGCACGCATGACCGAACTGGGGTTGGGTGCCCTGTGCGCCATGCTGGTCAGCGCACTGTTATGGCCCTCTCATGTGGGCACACATTTGGCCACCCAGGCCGACACGGTGATTAACGAGGCCTTCACCCACGCCGCCCTACGCTTGGAAGCCAGCGACGATATAGCTGCCATGCAGGAGGCCCTGCGCGGTAGCCTCACCCCGCTGGCCGTGCTGGAAACCGACAGCCAGGCGGCTCGTTTTGAAGGCCCAGTGGGCCCCGGCCGAGTGCGTGCTACCCATGTTCTAACGCGACGCACATTGCGCTTTTTCGCCAACCTGCAGGCGCTTCACCAATTGATGCACGACCACGCTGACCGCCTTGCCCCTGAAAGTATCGAGCTTGCGGGTCAGGTAGCGAATGGTTTTCGCGATGCCGAACATGTCAAAGGAGTGGCTGACGCCCGCAAAGCCCTGCAGGGGTTACGACATCGGGTTCATGAAAGTGAAGAAGAAGCCAGCCTTGCCCCTCTCGACCGTCGCCTCCGCCTGGGGCTACGTGAATCGATCGGTCACGCCATGGTCATGCTTGACGCCCGCGAGGCGATTGCCTCACCGGCAAGCCATAAGCTTCGTTCTTCGCCACTGGCCTGGCACCGTGACCACCTCGCCGCCAGTATCAACGCTATACGCTCGGGTCTTTTGTTCTCGCTACTGGCGACTTTTTGGATTGTCACCGCCTGGCAGAGCGCCATGATTGCGATGATGCTCGGCACGCTGTTTTCCGCGTTCTTCGCCAGCCGTGACAACCCTATCGCGATCACTATGATGTTCTACAAAGGCATGCTGGCGGCAATCCCCAGCGCCTTTCTATTCGGCCATGTGTTGCTCTCACAGGCCAATGGCTTTCCGATGCTGGCCATGCTGTTTGGCACGCCGCTGTTTCTAGGCCTGCTGGGCGCCACCAACCCGGCGACCATGGGTTACTGCCTGGCATTTACCATTTTCAATATCCTGCTCACCATGCCCGGCAACGGCATGGACTTCTCGTTCGACAGTTTCGCCAACCGGGTGGTGGCCGTGGTGATCGGGCTCAGCTGCGTGGTCATGTCCTTTCGTCTGCTGCCAGGGCTGGGCACACGCCTTAGACGCCGGCGTCTGATCAACGCTATTTCGAAAGATATTCATGAGTTAACGCGGCGCTCGATTCGCGATGCCGAAACCCGCTTCAGCGGTCACATGGCGGACCGCCTGCTGCAGCTTGCCCAACACGACGACATGCTGCCAGAACAACAACGCCATCTTTTTATTCTTGGTTTGACCGGGCTCGACCTGGGCACTGCCACGCTACGCCTGCGTGACCGGCTGGATGATGCACCTCACCCGAGCATCCGCGAGGCGCATCGCCACCTACTAGGCACGCTAGCTAGCGGGTTTGAAGAGAGCGCTAACGGGCGTCCACCCCAATGGATTCGTGAAGCAGGCCAGCAGTTGGATGAGGCGATAAAGGCTTACGGCGATGTGCCCGCCGACCGCCAGGTATTGTTGGAGGGCTTGATTGAGCGGCTTGAACTGGCCCTGGAGCGCTTGGCGCGCATCATGGCGAATCAGCCAACGCGGCCCCACCCACCTATCAAACGTCTATCCCCCGTCGATCAACCGTAGGTGCGTGCTGCGCCATCAACGCCACAATCTAATCGATAAACACGCGCAGCTTGGCGCTAACGCGCCTATTCGGCGGCAACGCCACGTACATTGGCATTGGATTGAGGTGCCAATCATCAAACAAACGCACCAGCTCGCCACGGGATACGTGCCCTTTGGCCATGAAATCCGGCAACCAAATGACGCCGAGCCCCCCAACCTCAATGTACTGATCAACAATGCAGGCATTATGCGGCGCGCAGACGTGTCCTGCACCAGCGATAGAACGTGAAGTTCCTGCGCTGGTTGGAGCGGGATGGACACTTCGATCAGGCGGTGGAGATGCTCAACAAAATGTGAGCCTCCATGCACTCCATCGCAAAAGGTAACAATTGACGATGTAAAATGATCGTTTTACACTTTGCGCATGGATACCAAGACAAAGCTTATTTCAGCAGCAGAACTCCTTTTCGACCGGCATGGTTTTACCGCCACCGGAATGGACAAACTAACCCAGGCTGCTGGCATGTCGAGCCGCACGCTCTACAAACATGCTGGCAGCAAAACGGCGCTGATAACTGACGTGCTCGCAGAGCGGCATCGCCGGTTTCAGCAGCGCATCGAAGTAGAGAGCGTAGAGGCGCTATTTTGCGCGCTGGAAGAGTGGGTCCGGATCGAGGGCTCTCGTGGGTGCCTGTTCCTGCGCGCTTACGGCGAAACCGGTGGCGATACACCGGAAATTGCCAATGCTGTGCTGGCACACAAGGCGAGTCTGTATGAGAAAATTCAGGCAATTGTATTCCTAGAGACCGGCGGCAAACATAATCCTGAACTGGCCGAACAGATCCTTATTCTGTTTGAAGGAGCGACGGCGGCCGCGGTCTATCGCGGGGCTGAGTCAATAACGTCGGCGCGTATCGCTGCGTCAGCGCTCATCCAGCAGGCACGCACATGAATCCCAGCCTTTACCTGGGCGCTACAGGCTTTGGCCTGATTGCCGTCTGCTACGGTTTTGCTCGCTTCGCCTTCGGGCTATTTCTGCCCCAAATCGATGCTGACCTTTCCCTATCGTCTACCATCAGCGGCTTGATATCCGGCGGTGCTTTTCTGGGCTACTGTGTCGCCATCGTGCTATCGGCGTATCTAACCGAACGCATTGGTGCCCGCGCCGTTGCTGTAGCAGCAGCCCTTGTCGCAGCGGTGGGCATGGTGGGCATTGCAGTAGCACCGTCTCCACTATTGCTCGCCACTGCGGTCATGCTGGCAGGGTCCAGTACCGGGCTAACATCTCCCCCTATGGCAGCTGCGGTTGCCGTTATCGTCCGTCCTGATCGACAAAGCCTTACCAACACCATCATCAATGCTGGTACCAGCGCAGGGGTGGTGCTTTCGGGGCCAATCGCGTTAATGCTAGGCGGACAATGGCGGTTGGCCTTCACGGGCTTTGCTGTCGCTGCTTTTATAATGGCGATAGCTGCGGCATTCATCGTTCCCAGCGAAACAAAAGCGGCCCCGAAAACGGCCACCGGCTTGCCACCGATTAATGGCGTTATTGTTCGCCTGATCGCGGCCGCATTTTTGATGGGGGCGTCCAGTACCGCGCTTTGGTCTTTCGGCGGTCAGCTCGTCACCCATCAGCTTGGTTGGAGCTCGACAGGCGCAGGGCTTCTTTGGATCGCTATTGGTGCTGCCGGTATCGCTGGCGCAGGGGCCGGTACGTTAGTCGCGCGGTTCGGGATTGATCGCACGCATTGGCTTTTTCTTGCGGCATTAGCGGCTGGCATTATGTTAGTTGGCACCAGTATCACAACGCCTTTATTGGCACTCTGCGGTGGCATGCTCTTCGGCGCAGCGTACATCATGCTCACCGGTGTCTATCTAATATGGGGTGTCTCTGCACTGCCCGATCGACCGGCCACGGGTCTAATGATTGGCTTTTTGACCATCGCTATCGGCCAAACCGCAGGCGCGCCAATCTTCGGGCTGCTGATGGATCAGTTAAACATCAACTATGCCGTGACCATCTTCGCATGCCTTGCGTTTACAGCCGGATTGACGAGAGCTGGAAACGCTAAACTCCAGACTGCATGAGCTCACCCTTCAACGCCTCTTAATTGAGTAACCGCCACCATAACGGACGGGCCGAAACGTAGCGTGCAAGTCTCCGCTGCGCTTTGGGCAAGTTCCCAATCGTCAACTATACTCCGCCACAACGAACATGATGTCGTTGCCTGGGCTGGATGCGCGTATGCGCCATGCCAGTTTAGGTACATTAACTCGCTGAACAGCATAAGGAGTTTGCCGTGACAGCCACTGTTGAACGCACTGTTCGAAGCGGAATACATCCGCTTCATGCAGTACTGCTTGCAGGGACTATTCCTCTCTTTCTGGGTGCCGCGTTAAGCGATTACCTCTACTCAACTAGCTACCATATCCAGTGGAGCACCTTCTCTTCCTGGCTTATTGCGGGCGGCCTTGTTTTTACTGGTTTCGCGATATTGGCTGCCATTATCGGCCTTTTTCGGGCTCATCGACGTCGCGGCATCTCGCTGATTTATTTGTGTCTGCTGCTTGTCACCTGGATCGTCGGTTTTATCAATGCGCTGACTCATGCCAGGGATGCCTGGGCGATGATGCCCACCGGTTTTGTTCTTTCGATTGTCGTTACCGTGCTGGCCTGTGCGGCAACCTGGATCGGTTTTTCCCTTCGCAGCGCAGGAGATAAGCCATGAAGGTTTCCAACATTCGCTATGTCACGCCCCTAGCGATGCTTTTGATCGCGGGCAGCGCTAGCGCTCAGCAGTACGGCGCCAATCCCACATTGCCAGAACCGGACCGTGGGCTCTTACCCGACATGACGGTACCGGAACCCGCTGAGTGGGGCGACCAAACGCCTACCGTGCCCGATGGCTATACCATTACCGCCATTGCCACCGATCTTCAGATTCCACGCCAAACGCTGGTATTGCCTAACGGCGATATTCTGGTGGCCGAGGGTAGCGGCGGCAACGCACCGCAGTTGAAGCCAAAAGACTTCATCGCTGGCTATATCAAGAGCCAGGGCAATACCGCTGTAGAGAGCGGCAACCGTTTAACTTTACTGCGTGATGAAAATGGCGATGGCACTTACCAGCAGTCAGTATTTGCCGAAGACCTCAATGCCCCTTACGGGCTGGCGCTGGTGGATAACAACCTCTACGTAGCCAACCAAGACGCCCTGGTACGTTTTGACTACGAAGAGGGCCAAACCGAAGCCGACGGCCCCCCTGAAGTGATTGCCGAGCTACCCTCAGCGATCAATCACCACTGGACCAAAGCGATGACCGCCAGTGCTGATGGGGAGTTTCTGTATGTGGGAATTGGTTCCAACAGCAACATCACCGAGCGCGGCATGGAAGCGGAAGTTGACCGCGCAGAAATATGGGAGATTGACGCTGACACGGGCATGCATCGCCCCTATGCCACGGGTCTACGCAACCCCACCGCCATGGCGATTCAGCCCGACACCGAGCAGCTCTGGACGGTCGTCAACGAGCGTGACGAGCTAGGCCCCGACCTAGTGCCTGACTACCTCACGACGGTTCAGGAAGGCGGTTTCTATGGCTGGCCCTACAGCTACTGGGGCCAGCATGTCGACCCCCGCGTTCGCCCACAGGACCCTGAGAAGGTCGAGTCGGCGATTGCCCCCGATTACAGCCTGGGTTCGCATGTGGCTCCCCTTGGCCTCGCCTTTTCTACCCCTGAAATGGGCGATGAGTTCGCTGAAGGTGTGTTTATCGGCGAGCACGGCAGTTGGAATCGCGCCGACCCCGTTGGCTATAAGGTCGTTTTCGTGCCGTTTAGCAACGGCCAGCCCAGCGGCGACCCCATCGATTTTGTTTCGGGGTTTCTCACCGACGATGGCCGCACTCGTGGCCGCCCGGTAGGCGTCACTATTGACCCCGACGGCGCGCTGATCATCGCCGACGATTTAACCAACGCCATTTGGCGCGTCACACCCGATAGCCCTTAAGAAGAGCCCTTAAAAAGAGCACTTAAAAAGAGCCCTTAAGAATAACCAGTAGGATTTAAGCGGGTGGCAGACCACCCGCTCATTCCGCATCTACCCACCTCGCACTGACTCCCCATCGCGCACTTGCTTACCGGCACTCACTATAGTTTATTAAGTATGATCGCCCTTAGCCGATGAGAGACCGCTTATGCCCGCCGCCAAGACGCTCCACGCCCCGTATATACACACTCCTCTGCCTCATGGGCATGCTTCTCATGGGCCCGGCGCATGCTGCTGTGGCTCACCCATGCTGCAGCAATTTCATGAGCGGGTCATGGCCGACCTGAGCCGACGCCAAGTGCTGGGCGGCACCGCTGCGGTGATGGCGATGTTTGCCGGGCTTAGCGTGCCCTCGGTGGTGAGTGCCCAGCCGCGTCAAGCCAACGGCCCGCTGCTGCTGACCAATCTGCAGCTGTTTGATGGTAGTGGCAGTGCGGTGCAAAGCGGCGTGTCAGTGCGTATTGAAGAGGGCCGGATTCACTCCATTCTCCCCGCCGATGCCACCGCCGAAGGAGCGGAAGTCTTCGACTGTGGAGGCAGGCTACTGATGCCGGGGCTCATTGATGCTCACTGGCACACCACGCTGGCGGCCATTACCCAAACCACCGCCATGACGGCTGATGTGGGCTACATTCATCTGGTCGCGGCCCAAGAAGCCAAACGCACGCTGATGCGCGGAGTAACGTCAGTACGTGATGTGGGCGGGCCTTCGTTTGCGCTGCAACGCGCCATTAACGAAGGCATTGTGGATGGCCCGCGAATCTTTCCCGCCGGGGCGATGATTTCCCAAACCTCGGGGCACGGCGATTTCCGCATGCGTCATGATATTCCTCGGGGCAGCACCACGCCGCTGAGTGAACAAGAGCACCAAGGGGTCGCCGCGATTGCCGATGGAGAAGATGAAGTGCTGCGCCGCACCCGTGAGCAGCTCATGTTAGGCGCTTCGCAAATCAAACTGATGGCCGGTGGCGGCGTGGCTTCGCTGTACGACCCACTCGACAGCACCCAGTTTACCGAGCGCGAACTGCGCGCCGCCGTGGATGCCGCCGGTGACTGGGGCACCTACGTGATGGTGCATGTGTACACCCCAAGGGGCATACAGCGTGCGCTGCGGGCAGGGGTAAAATCCATTGAGCACGGCCAACTAGCCGATGAAGAAGCCGCCCGCATGATGGCAGGCGAAGGCGCATGGTGGAGCCTACAGCCGTTTTTACAGGACGAAGATTCCAACGTTTACCCCGACGCCGCCCGCCGAGAGTCTCAGCGGCAAGTGGCAGAAGGCACCGTGCGCGCCTATGAACTCGCTCAGCGCTTTGATATTAAAACCGCCTGGGGCACTGACATTCTGTTCAACCCGCAAAACACCCCCAACCAGCTGCGCCAGCTCGCCAAACTTACCCGCTTCTACGACCCGCTCACCGTGCTGGCCATGGCCACCGGCCGCAATGGCGAGCTGCTTGCGCTTTCCGGCCCGCGCAACCCCTACCCCGGCACATTAGGCAAGATCGAACCCGGCGCCTGGGCAGACCTACTGCTAGTAGACGGCGACCCCAGCCGCAATCTGGATTTCCTACACGACCCAGAGCAGAACCTGCGCATGATTATGAAAGGCGGGCGCATTTATAAAGACACCCGCTAAGCTCGTTTTAAAACACCAAGATTACAACCCCAGCTAAGGTTAAAACCCCAGTAAACGGCGGCGCAGCGGCCTAATAGCTACCAGCGCCAGCGCTACCAAAGCCAACCACTCCAACCAGTGGGGCAGCAGCTCTTGCACTTGGCTGGCCTGCTCCACCGGGTTCCAACCGGCCAAGGCAACGGCCGCATCGAACAGCCAACCTACCAGTACGGTCACTACCAGCACGCTAGCCAAGTAAACCGCCAATGCTGGGTTACCCAGCTCGCGGCGCAGAATGGCCAGCGTTGCTAGGCTGGTAATCGGCCCCGCCAGCAAAAACACTAGCGCCATCCCAGGCGAGATACCCGCTAACAGTAGCCCGGCCGCTACTGGCGTAGCTGCCGCCGCACAGATATAAAGCGGAATACCCACCACTGCCATCAGCATGAGCGCCAACACACCGCCCGAAAACTGCGCCAGCGTATCCGGCGGTACCAGAGTGACCAGCACACCGGCAAGCAGCAGCCCGGCAAACATCCACGCGCTGATATCATCCAATAGGTCGCTAAAAGCATAGCGCAGCCCCGCTTTCAAGCCTCCCGGCTCATTGGCGTTAGCGTGATGGTCGTGGCAACCGCTCGAGGAGCAACAGCCAGCGGAAGCGACGGCGGGGCTGGCCTTTGCAGCATCGCGGGTAAAACCGACCAGCAGGCCCGTCACAATGGCCGTTACCAACGCGCCAGCCACACGGACCACCGCCATCAACGGTCCTAACAACACGCTGGTGAGCAATATCGAGTCCACGCCCACGCCTGGGGTACTGATTAAAAACGACGTGGTAGGCCCGCGCCCCGCACCGCCCCGATGCAGCGCAATCGCGGTGGGAATCGCCCCGCAGGAGCACAGCGGCAGCGGCATCCCAATCACTGCCGCCCGTACAATACTGCCCAGGCCGCGCCCGCCCATCCAGCGCTGCAGTAGACGCTCTGGCAACCACGCCTTAATCAGCCCGGCAATCACCAGCCCCAGCAGCAGCCACGGGGCCGCCGTTAAGGCAATTTGTAGCAGCTCGGTTATCAGCGTCATCTCATCACCTACTTGTTCACGGTGGGAATGAGGACTAGCCTAAACCCTGTAATCGTTACAGGGCCAAGCCGATGACTACGTATTACCGCATTGGAGATGTTGCTGCCCGCACAGGCTGCTCACCAGAGAGTATTCGCCACTATGAAAAGCTGGGCCTATTGCCACCACCCAAACGTGGGGAGCAAGGCTACCGGCTGTATAGTCAGGCCGCGCTGGAACGCATTGGGTTTATTCGCCATGGCCGCAGCCTAGGGCTAGACCTACACAATATTCAGGAATTGCTCGAGCTTTCCGACCACCCAGATACCGACTGCAGCGCCGCCGATGACATTGCTAGCCGCCATCTCGCGCACCTGGAGGCACGCATTGCCAAGCTTCAGGCGCTAGCCGACGAGCTGCGCCAAGTGGTGCACCAGTGCCGGGGCGGCAAAGCCGCCGACTGCCAAATCATCCAAACGCTGTATGAGCACCAGCCCAGCTGCAGTGACACCCGCTGTGGCGACCGCCAATCTTTGCTCAAATGACGCGCGGCCATCCCCCAAAGGAACTGCCCATGATCGAAACGAAGGAAGAACTCGAGGCCATCAAAAAGACATGCCAAGCGATGGTCACCAAAAGTGCTGGACTCTCAGCGGGCACCGCCACCATCCCCGTACCGGGGCTGGATATCGGCTCGGACGTGGCGATTCTGATGCGCATCATCCCCAAAATTAATAGCCAGTTTGGCGTGACACCGGAGCAAATCGACGGCCTGGATACCGAGAGCAAGCTGTTCGTCATGACCGCTATCTCCAACACCGGCAGCAAGATGGCGGGCAAATACATCACCCAGAACCTCATCGTCTCGCTACTCAGCAAAATGGGCGTTCGGGTGGCGGCAAAAGGCGCATCCAAGTTCGTACCGCTGATCGGCAGTGCCGTGGCAGGCGGCATCAGCTTTACCGTCATGAAATACATGGGTAACAGCCACATCGACGACTGCTACCGCATCGCGCTCGCTGCCCTAGAGCACCGCCAGCTCGAACGCGCGGTAGAGGACGACGCCGTTATCGAAGCGGACGCGTACACCCCCACCAACGGCCCCACTCGCCCTGATTCATAACGCAGCGCCCGTCGGCAATGGTATGCTGGAGCGTCTTGTCATCTTATCTAGGAAAAAGCAATGCCCGCTTATATCGTTCTGACCCGTGAACACACCCACAACAGCGAAGAGATGCAGCGCTACAGCGAAAAAGCCAAAGCCGCCCGCGAAGGCCACGACCCGCAGCCGCTAGCGTTTTACGGCGATTTTGAAGTGCTGGAAGGCAGCGCGATGGAAGGTGCGGTGATTCTACGCTTCCCGGACATGGCCGCCGCCCGCGCCTGGTACCAAAGCCCCGCCTACCAAGAAGCCCGCAAGCACCGCTTCCTGGGTGCCGATTACCGCGTCTTTTTGGTAGAAGGCATCGAAGAGGTGTGATGGCGCAACAAGTCACCCTCGATGGGGATGAACTCGCTCGCGGCATTGATGAGCGAGGCAGCGGTGAGCCGGGGCACACCGTAGACCTCGACACGTTTACCGTGCACCTCGCGAATTTTCTGGGCTAACAGATCGAAGTCGCCATCGCCGGAGACCAGCACTACCACATCGGCTTTCTCGGCGTATTCGATGGCATCGAGGGTGATGCCCACGTCCCAGTCGCCCTTGGCGGAGCCATCCGCGCGCTGGATGAAGGGCTTGAGCCGGACATCAAAACCAATCGAGCGAAGGATATTCTGGAACTCACGCTGCTTGGCGTCCCCCTTATCGATGGCATAGCAGCGGGCGGCCACCACCTCCCGGTTGGCCGTTGCCTGGGCCCAGAAACGGCGGTAATCGAAATGTTTGCCGTAGGCCTCGCGCACGGTGTAATAGACGTTCTGGGTATCCACGAAGATAGCGACGCGTGTCATAGCAAAAGCCTCAGCAGGTAGTGAAACGCCAGCCTCTTGGGGCTGGCGTTAGTAAGCGGGTATGGTACCGCGCCGCTATTTAGAATGCGCCCGCTTGGCAGGAACGAAGCGCAACACCCCCACCACCACCGAGCCCACCAAAAAGCCAATCACCGCCGAGCACAGCGTTTTGAAGCTCCAGCCCAGCGTGCTACCAAAGGCACCGGTGGACTCATGAATGGCATGCTCGATGTGATGCACCCACTCGTAGGGCGCGTTGAACCAGCCCGTTCCCTCTGCCCCCAGATTCACCATCAAGATATGCCCGCCCACCCACAGCATGGCGATGGTGCCCACTACTGAGATGGTCGCGAGCACTTTGGGCATGGCCGTGACCAAGCCACGGCCCAGGGCTTGTACGCCTGAGTGATCCCGCTGGGCAAGCTGTAGGCCAACATCGTCCATCCTGACCAACATGGCCACCACGCCATACACCAGTATCGTGATCACAAACGCGACCACCACCAAGCTGGCTAGCTGTGACCAGAATCCTTGGTGAGACACCGTCGCCAACGCAATCACCATAATTTCAGCAGAGAGAATCAGGTCGGTGCGGATGGCACCACTCACGATCTTTTTCTCAGCTTCCGGCCCCTTCTCAACCGCAGGCTTGTCATCGTCATGCTGGCCAGAGAGCTTATGCCACACCTTCTCCGCGCCCTCAAAAGCTAAGTAGGTGCCGCCCATCATCAGGATGATCGGCAGTAGCCCGGGCAGAAAATGATTCAGCAGCAGCGCCGCCGGTAGGATAAAAATCAGCTTGTTGCGGATAGAGCCCAGCGCGATCTGCTTCACAATCGCCAATTCACGCTCTGCCACTACCCCGTGCAAATATTGCGGCGTCACCGCCGCATCATCCACCACCACCCCTGCCGCTTTCACCGTCGCACGACCAGCCGCGGCGCTTACATCGTCCAGTGATGCAGCGGATAGCTTCGCCAGCGCGGCAATGTCGTCCAGTAATCCAATCAAGCCGCCAATAGCCATGGGTATTTCCTCCGTGAATCAGCATTGCAGATAGTAAAGCACACGGTGGCTGGGGCGGGCGGACTCTTTTATGCCAAGGGCAGTGTCGTTTCGCTCCCTTCATGACCTACCCTCACTGTGTCTCTTCGAAGAGTGGCCTTCGAGGGAGCGCGCTATGGAGTGAGGGGTACTACCTTAAGGAAGCATTTTCAGGCAGCGTGATTTGCCCCGTGAGATAAGGCGCAACGCAGCCTTTAATCATCACGCGCTCGCCTTCTAACACGCAGATCAGCGTACCTAGACGTGCGCCACCCTGGCGGGCAGTCAGCGCTTGCTTACCCAAACGCGCTGCCCAGTAAGGTGCGAGCGACGTATGCGCCGAGCCGGTCACCGGGTCTTCTTCCACGCCGACCTTGGGGCCAAACCAGCGAGACACAAAATCCACGTCATCGCCTTTCGCGGTAACGGCCACACCTCGCCCTGGTAACTGTTTAAGCCGCTGCATATCCGGTGCAAGGCGATCAATCACACTCGCCTCCTCGACGACCACCACAATGTCATCCGAGATCAGCAGTTCCTCGATTTCGATACCGCCCAGGGTAGCGGCTACCTCTGCGTGCATGTTTAGCGGTGCGAGCGTTTTTGCGGGGAAGTCCATCACCAGCACATCGCCCTCACGGCGAACGGTCAGTACACCGCTCCTGGTTTCAAAGGCCACCGCTTCGGCCACCAGGCCCAAGGCATGGAACACCACCCACGCCGCCGCTAAGGTGGCGTGGCCGCAAAGATCCACCTCCACCGAAGGCGTAAACCAGCGCAGGTGATAGCCCGCTTCCGTGGGTACGAAAAACGCCGTTTCGGACAGGTTATTCTCCGCTGCAATGGCCTGCAGCAGCGCATCATCCAACCACGCCTCCAGCGGGCACACGGCGGCTGGGTTGCCTTCAAAGGGTTTTGAGGCGAAAGCATCTACTTGGTAGAGGTCGATTTTCATGGCATCAGCTTCGAAAGAAAGGTGCAGTGAATACAAACTGGATCGGCAGGTGATGTAGCGTACTAAGCGTGATCCGTTTTAATGAACATGAAGAGCACAGCAATCAAAAGGCCGCTCAATCGTTGAGCGGCCTTGTTGAGTCTAGCTAACCATTACCCTAATTGGACGTAGGATCACTCCCACTCTATTATCAATAAGCCATTTTTGTCTTTTATTTTCAACGGCTTATTATACTGATAATCGGTAACACCATGATAAATACCATGCTCAGAAATTCCTTAAAAATAATTTCATTTTTTACTGACAGCTCCTCTCAACAGGGTCAGAACCAGCCAAACCGGGTAAAAAGCCACCAACCCTGTGGAGACGCCCATCCCCGCTACTGTCAGAAAAAAGGTATAACGCTGACGCTAACCATTTTACCGTATCTCTCCCGACCCAACCTAAAGAGATTTCAGTCCCCCTCGAAGCCTGCCGAAATGCTCAGGGCAAGTGTCGGGAGTTCATTGCGCCCCAATGATACTATCGTGCCCTCGAAAAAACAGCGGGAACAGCCTTAAATGCGCGAACAATTGGAGCGATATCAAGTCTGGCTTTATCTCCTAGCCATCCTGGCCGGCATGACCATCGGCTGGATGTCATCAGAGCAGACCCGTCATTGGGAAGCGCTGCTTTGGCCCGCACTGGGCGTTCTCCTGTACACCACTTTCACTCAGGTACCACTGATACATCTCAGGTCGGCATTTCGTGATCGCCGCTTTCTGGCCGCTTTGCTGACGGGCAATTTTATCCTGATACCGGTGGTCGTTGGTCTTCTGTTGTGGCTGTTACCGGATGATCCCGCTATTCGTCTCGGCGTACTGCTGGTACTGCTGGTGCCCTGTACGGACTGGTTTATCAGTTTTACCCATCTCGGTGGTGGGGACGGTGCCAGGGCCATAGCGGCCGCGCCGATCCTTCTGCTGGTCCAGCTCATTTTGCTACCCATTTATATCTGGCTCTTCATGGGCAATATCGCCATTGAACTGGCGGTTGGCAGCCACTTGCTGCCGGCATTCTTCGGATTGATTGTCACCCCGCTGATCCTGGCCTGGATTACCGAACGGTTGACGGAAAAGCACCCGCGCGCGCAAACACTGGTGGACTGGCTTGGGTGGCTGCCCGTGCCGTTGCTGGCATTGGTGGTGTTTCTAATTGCCGGCTCCCAGGTCAGCCTGGTGATCGACAATGGCGCCCTGCTGTGGTCGGCGCTTGTGGTTTTTGTACTTTATCTGGTTGCCGCCGCTACCATCGGCAAGGGGCTCAGTGAGCTATTCGGGTTCACGCCCACTATCGGCCGCACCCTCACCTTCAGCTTTGGTACCCGCAACTCCTTCGTCATGCTGCCGCTGGCCCTGTCACTGCCGGAACCCTGGCGGGCCGCTGTCGTTGTCATTGTTTTCCAATCCCTGGTCGAGTTGTTCGGTATGGTCGCGTATCTGCGCTGGCTGCCGCACCTGATCAGGCATTCCGACTGAGCCGGGAACGCAGCCTTACCCGGCACAACAGGACAATTGAGTCACGTCCTTGGTAAAAGTCTGGGCGCAGTGCTTGAGCCCTTCCACTGTGGTCCGGTAGGGAAACAGCTCTTCAGCCAATTCCTGCACGGTCATATTGGCCCGCATCGCCATGACCACCGGCATGGCGCGAAGATCGAACATAACGTCGCCGCCAACCATATTGATCCCGGCCCGGCTGCCCCCGGCGGCAGCCACATAGACGAACTGCGGTTGGTCGGTGCAATCGCCCGCCACTCAGGGCAGCCCACTACGGACTCACGTAACGCCATGGGAGTCCAGTCCTTTCCATGTGGTTGCCTTTCTGCTAGGCTCACGGTCAAATTCCAATTCCGGGACCACTTGCATGGTTAAACGCTGTTTCATAATGGTAATAACGCTGTTGATTGCTTTGCAATCAGTGGTGTCTATTGCCTATGAGGCACAGCCGCACAACCCCGCAATGCCACATTATGATGCGCATTCACACGAATCAGCGGATTTTTCCAGCGAAAATCAGGCAACCAAGTCGTCTCCCGACAACCCCAGTCATTCAGCCGACCATTGCCATCATAGCCATAGCTCCTTTCACATGGTATTGATGGGAACCCTCACCAATATTTTCACCCTGACCGCGGGAATAGTACAGTCCGACTACCAAGCCAACTTCACCACCGGGGTTCAATCCTCCCTTTTCCGCCCTCCCATTTCCTGACCCTGCGAATACCTTCCCCACCCGGGGAACAACTGTCATTTAGACTTTCGTAGGAGCAGTCCCATGCTTTTCAGAATGCCCGTAAAAAACGGGCGGCGCGCAATGCCGTGCCACTCTATTATCCATGCCTTTTGCCTTCTAACGCTGGCATTTGGTTCTACCCTGGCACTCGCCGGGGAGAAACCGCTCACTCTGTCCAAAGCTCTCTCGCGGGCCATGGCACAAAACCCCGGCCTCCAGGTCTTCGATTTTCGCCTTCAGGGTCTTGATGGCCGACGCATCACGGCAGATCAAAATCCTGCCCTGGAGGCCGGCCTGGGAGTGGAAAACTTCCTCGGCAGCGACAATCTGCGAGGAGTTGACGGGGCAGAGTACACCCTATCCCTGTCATCGCTTCTCGAACTTGGCGGCAAGCGTCAGGCCCGCGTCAGCGTGGTTGACTCACGATACGGGCGCGTCGAGGCCGAGCGCCGGGCCGAGACCCTGGATGTGCTCGGACAGGTGACCCAGCGCTTTGTCGCCACCCTGGCCCTGCAGGAAAAACTCCAACTCGCCGCTGAAGCCGTGGCGCTGGCCGAGGCCACCCACGAGATCGTCACCCGTCGCGCCGACAGGGGCGCGGCGCCCCAGGCCGAAGTCCTGCGCGCCAGGGCCGCGCTCACCCAGAGTCGTATTGAGCAGTCCCGTCTTCGAGCCGCCTACGAGAGCCGGAAAATGGCTCTGGCTTCCCTGTGGGGCGATACCAGCCCGGACTTTCAAATGCTGGAAGGCGATCTGTTCCAGTTCGGTTCATCCGACAACTTCGATGCCCTGTACCAGCGGGTCAGCGACAGCCCAGCCATTCAAATCTACGCGAGCGAACAGCGTATCCGCGAAGCGGAGATTCAGCTGGCGCGCAGCCAGTCCGAAAGCGACATCCGTTGGCAGGTGGGCGTCCGGCGTTTCGAGGAGACGGATGATACGGGCTTGACCGCTGGGCTCTCGGTACCGCTCTTTTCCGGACGGCGCAATCGCGGCGAGGTGCAGGCCGCCCTGGCGGCGCGGGATGAGGTCCGATTCCGCCGGGAGGATACCCTGCTGCGCCTCCATTCGCGCCTGTTCGACGCCTACCACTTGCGGCAACAAAGTATCGAGACTGTTGAGCAGATTCGCAGCCAAATGCTTCCCGACCTGACCGAGGCACTCACTCAGACCCGCGAAGCCTATGAAAACGGCCGCTACAGCTATGTGGAGTGGACCGCCGCACAGCGGGAGCTGCTCTCAGCACGGCAGGCATTGGTCGACGCCGCCACCACGGCGCTGCTCAACCAGGCGTTGATCGAACAACTTACGGCGCAGCCACTCGCGACTGTTCCGGGCGCCCCGACGCGCTAACCCACAAATTCAGGATTCACACCATGCAACTGATAAAACAACTCTGTCTGATTCTGGTGGCCACCTGCCTTGCCATCAGCCCCTTACAAGCTGCCGAGGAACAACACGACGAATCGCAGGCAGAGGTCAAGGGGCCTAACGGCGGCATACTGCTGCAACAGAACGACGCCACCGTCGAACTGCAGATCTTCGAGCAGGGGGTCCCACCGGAATACCGGGCCTGGGTCACCAGGGATGGCCGCGCCGTTACTGATGATATTGACCTCAATGTCCAGCTCACCCGCCTGGGTGGGCAAGTGGACACCTTCGACTTCGCCTACCAGGGGGACTACTGGCTGGGGGATGGCGTGGTGACCGAACCCCACTCCTTCGACGTAGAAGTGAGCCTCGCCATGGACGGCAAGAACTACCGCTGGCACTGGGAATCCCACGAAGGTCGCACCCGGATCGCCCCGGCTATCGCCCGAAAAGCGGGTATCACAACGGCCGCAGCCGGGCCGAGTGCCATCGAGCGCAGCCTCACCACCTACGGCAGCCTGACCACGGCACCGCAGCAGATTGCCCGGATCCGCGCCCGTTTCCCGGGCGTGGTCAGCCAGGTGAAGGTCAATCTGGGCGATCGGGTCGAGCGTGGTGACGTGCTCGCTCAAGTCGAGTCCAACGAAAGCCTGCAAACCTACGCACTGCGAGCGCCCATCGACGGGATCGTCATTGAGCGTCGGATCAGCAACGGAGAAATGACCGGGGAGCAACCCCTATTCGCCATTGCCGATTTGACCACTCTGTGGGCGGAATTCAAGGTCTTCCCCGGCCAACGGGCCGAGGTTGCCATTGGCCAGAAAGTCCGACTGAAGGCTGACGGCATTGACCGGGAAGGCACCATCCGCCACCTGCTGCCGGCACCCGGCAACGCGCCCTACACCCTGGCCCGGGTCGAAGTCGACAATGCCGAGGGACTGCTGACCCCCGGTTTGCTGGTGGCCGGGGATATCGTGGTGGAAACGGTGGAGGCCCCCTTGGTGGTTGACAACCGCGCCCTGCAATCCTTCCGGGACTGGACCGTGGTGTTTATTCAGGTGGATGACACCTACGAGATCCGCCCACTGGAGCTGGGCCGCAGCGACGGCAACCTGACTGAGGTACTGGGCGGCCTGCAAGCAGGCGATCGCTATGTGGTGGAAAACAGTTATTTGATCAAGGCCGATATCGAAAAATCCGGCGCATCCCACGACCACTAACCAGGAGGCTATGATGATCAATGCCATCTTACGTCTCTCGGTAGAGCGACGGTTTTTAATGTTATCCCTTATTCTGGTGCTGGTCGGCGTGGGCGTGTGGAGTTTTCAGCGCCTGCCCATCGACGCGGTGCCGGATATCACCAATGTCCAGGTACAGATCAACACCGAGGCACCGGGCTATTCGCCCCTGGAGGCAGAGCAACGCATCACCTTCCCGGTGGAAACGGCCTTGTACGGCCTGCCCAACCTGTCCTATACCCGGTCCCTGTCCCGCTACGGCCTGTCCCAGGTCACGGTGGTGTTCGAGGAAGGCACGGACATCTATTTCGCCCGCAATCTGATCAATGAGCGATTGGGCGCCATCAAGAGCGCGCTGCCCCCCGGGCTGGAGCCGGAGATGGGTCCCATCGCCACCGGTCTTGGCGAGATCTTCATGTACACCGTAGAAGCCCTGCCCGGCGCCGCTCAAGCGGATGGCAGTCCGCTGGACGCTACGGCACTGCGGGAGATCCAGGACTGGATCATCAAACCCCAGTTGGCCCAGGTGCCCGGCGTGATCGAAGTCAACACCATTGGCGGCTACGACAAGCAGTACCACGTCACGCCGTCGCCCCAACGGTTGCTGGAGTTCGGCATCACGGTGGATGAACTGGTCAGCGCCCTGCGGGCCAATAACACCAATCGCGGCGCCGGCTATATCGAACGCAACGGCCAACAGCTGTTGGTGCGCTCGCCCGGGCAGCTGGCCACCATTGGCGATATTGAACAGGTGGTGATTGCCAACCGGGATGGTGCGCCAGTCCGGGTAGCCGATGTAGCTGAAGTGGCCATTGGCAAGGAGCTGCGCACCGGAGCCGCCACCCGCGACGGCAAGGAAACGGTGATGGGCACCGCCATGATGCTGGTGGGGGAAAATTCCCGGGCGGTAGCACAGGCGGTGGCCGAAAAGCTGGAGGCCATTCAGCCCTCCCTGCCCGACGGCGTCAAGGTGGAGGCGGTATACGACCGCACAGCCCTGGTGGACAAGGCGATTGCCACGGTGGAGAAGAACCTGCTTGAAGGGGCACTGCTGGTGATCGTGGTGCTGTTTCTGTTGCTGGGCAACCTGCGCGCCGCCTTGATCACGGCAGCTGTCATTCCGCTTTCGATGCTCGCCACCATCACCGGTATGGTGCGGTCTGGCGTATCCGCCAATTTGATGAGTCTGGGGGCGCTGGATTTCGGCCTGATCGTCGACGGCGCGGTCATCATCGTCGAGAACTGTATCCGGCGCCTGTCCCAGGCCCAGCACCAGGGTCAGTTGGCCCTCAAGGAACGTCTGCAATTGGTGTTCGAGGCCACCAACGAAGTGATTCGTCCCAGCCTGTTTGGTGTCGCCATCATTACTGTGGTGTACCTGCCGATCTTTGCTCTCACCGGGGTCGAGGGCAAGATGTTCCACCCCATGGCGGCCACTGTCGTAATGGCACTGCTGGCGGCCATGGTGCTGTCACTGACCGTGGTGCCCGCCGCTGTTGCGGTCTTTATGGGGGGCAAGATCAGCGAAAAGGAAAGCCCGGTAATCAGCGGTGCTAAATCGCTCTACAGGCCTGCGCTGCGGGTGGCTATGAGGTTCCGCTGGCTGGTGTTGGGCGGCGCGACCACGCTGGTAGCGGTCTGTCTCTGGCTGGCGACCACCCTGGGGTCGGAATTTATTCCACAACTGGATGAAGGGGATATTGCACTCCATGCCCTGCGCATCCCGGGCACCGGGTTGGAGCAGTCCATCGAGATGCAATCGCAGCTGGAAGAACGGCTGAAGGCCTTTGGGGAGGTGGACAAGGTGTTCGCCAAGATCGGCACGCCGGAAGTGGCCACCGACCCCATGCCCCCCAGCGTAGCGGACAACTTTGTTATCTTGAAGCCCCGCAGCCAATGGCCGAACCCAGACAAAACCAAGGATGAACTGGTGGCGGAAATGGCAGCAGCGGTGGAAATGCTTCCCGGCAACAAGTATGAGTTCACCCAGCCCATAGAAATGCGCTTCAACGAACTGATCTCCGGCGTGCGCGCCGACCTCGGCATCAAGGTGTTCGGCGATGACCTGGATCAGCTGCTGGCATCGGCCAACGACGTCCTTGAGGTTGTGGAATCCATGGAGGGCGCCGCCGATGCCCGGGTCGAACAGGTGACCGGCCTGCCCATGCTGTCGGTACACCCCAAGCGCATGGCGCTATCCCGCTACGGGCTGACCGTGGATGATCTCCAGGATCTGGTGGCAGCCGGTGTCGGGGGCGAAAACGCCGGCCTGATTTACGAAGGCGACCGCCGCTTCCAGTTGGTGGTGCGTCTTCCCGAAGACATCCGCCGGGATGTGGACAGCCTCGCGGACCTACCTGTCCCCCTGCCGGACGGTGGCTATGTGCCCCTGTCGGAAGTGGCCGAGCTGGAGCTGGCTCCGGCGCCCAACCAGATCAGCCGGGAAAACGGCAAGCGTCGGGTGGTGGTCACCGCCAACGTGCGGGACCGCGACCTGGGCGGATTTGTCGAGGAAGCACAGGCGCGCATTGCGGACGACGTGGACCTACCCGCCGGATACTGGCTGGATTACGGCGGGACCTTCGAGCAACTGCAGTCCGCCAGTCAGCGGCTTGCCATCGTGGTGCCCGTGACCCTCGCCATCATCCTCGCACTCTTGGTGATGGCCTTCGGCTCCCTCAAAGATGCCTTGATCATCTTCACCGGCGTGCCACTGGCCCTCACCGGCGGGGTTCTGTCCCTGTGGCTGCGAGACATGCCCCTGTCGATCTCGGCGGGTGTTGGCTTTATCGCCCTCTCCGGGGTGGCGGTGTTAAACGGCTTGGTGATGATCGCCTTTATCCGCGATCTGTGGCACGAGCAGGGTGACCTGATGAAGGCCATTGTCGAAGGCGCCCTGATCCGCTTACGGCCGGTATTGATGACCGCCCTGGTAGCAAGCCTCGGCTTTGTACCCATGGCACTCAATACCGGCACCGGTGCCGAAGTACAGCGTCCTCTGGCGACCGTGGTGATCGGCGGGATTATCTCGTCCACCCTGTTGACGTTGTTTGTACTCCCTGTGCTCTATGCGCTGTTGCATGGCAGAAGTGCCAGTAACTCCACGCCCACAGGCGACATTAATCACGACACTGATAGTTAACCAACACTCCATCGTGGGGGGGGGAATCTCCCCATGATTTTTTCAATGTTCTTTTATTGCGGTTTATATCCTGGAAAGACTATGAACGATCCACCCAAGCAACGAATAGATGACTTGAAAGAAGCCTCACCCTTTCGAACACATCGCATCCACGCCATCAACAGTGACTGGTATTTTTTAACCCGTGAAGGTCAAAATATCGGGCCATTCCCGAACAAAAAAGCGGCCGAAGACAGCCTTGCGGAACTCCTGAAAACTGTCAAAATGGATGAGTAGCCAATGGCCCAAAATCCACAAAGTCGCCAAGGTACAGGCGACCAGGCACAGAGTAAGCTGAATACAGCAGATGCCTCTTTATAAATAGCCACCAACTAGGTTAACCCAATGAGTCACGACCATGTGCATATACCCCCCGAGACCAAGGATAAACGCGTTGCCATCGCCATCTGGGCGAACGGGATCCTGACCCTGGCTCAGATTGGGGGAGGTATCTTTGCCGGCAGTCTCGCCCTTATCGCGGACGCCTTGCATAACTTCTCTGACATGGCCGCACTCGTCATCGCGTTCGCGGCGCAAAAAATTGCGCGCCGCCAGGCTGACGCAAGGATGACCTTTGGCTACGGACGCATTGAAATCGTTGCAGCTCTCATCAACTACACTACCTTGATCATTATCGGGATCTACCTGGTTTACGAAGGTGGCATGCGGATAATCGATCCTCCAGAGGTAAAGGGCTGGTGGGTCGTCTGGCTTGGTGGTATCGCTCTGGCTGTGGACGCCTTGACAGCGTTGCTCACCTATTCGATGCAGAAAGACAGCGTCAATATCCGTGCACTGTTTCTTCACAATCTGTCGGATGCACTCGCGTCGGTCGCCGTGGTCATTGGCGGGACTCTTATTTTGCTCTACGACATGCGCTGGGTTGATCCTGCCATCACCATCGGTATCGCGGGCTATATTCTCTACCTGGGCCTGACAGAAATCGGCGGCACCATCAGAACACTCATGCTGGGTAGCCCGGTGGACATCGATACCGATGCCGTCATTGTTGCCCTCTCCAACATCGAAGGCGTTATCGACCTTCACCATGTGCATTTTTGGCAGATGGGCGAACACGATGCCTCGCTGGAGGCCCATGTGATTATCGAGGAAAGTGCATGGGATCAGCTTGAGAATATCAAATACAGGATAAAACAGGCTCTGGCGCAGGAATTCAACATACGTCATTCAACACTGGAATTCGAGCACCCGGACCACATGCACAAGGATGCCCACACCTATGGGCACGGTTGACAGAAAATTCTCCATAAGCATCGGCGAGAGCGGCGACTATTTTAATAGGCCGCCCAGGCGCGGAATTTTGCCGGCATGAATCCGAGCAGCGAGAAAGGACCAGAGACTAATAGCGCAGTTGCAGAATTCGCCGGGCGCCATTCAGCACAATCAGCCCGATGATCAGACCAATAACCAGGTCGGGATAACGGGAACCCGTCCAGGCGACCAATACACCGGCGACGATAACGCCCACATTGGCGATGACATCGTTAGCGGAAAAGATCCAACTTGCTTTCATGTGTGCGCCGCCGTGCCGGTTTCTTGCGATAAGCACCAGACACCAGACGTTGGCCGCCAGGGCCACAAGACCAAAACCCATCATTAACGCGGATACGGGTTCGCTGCCGAAAACAAATCGCCGCCCGACTTCAGCCAGGACTCCCAGCGCCAGAATCAACTGCAGCCAGCCTGACAAATGCGCCGCGCGCAGCTTGGTGCGAAGGCTGTTCGCCACCGCATAGAGGGCGACGCCATAGACCGCGGCATCAGCAAACATGTCCAAAGAATCCGCTATCAAGCCAGTGGATTGCGCCAGCCAGCCTACCGTCAGTTCAACCACGAACATAACGCCGTTGATGGCCAGCAACCACTTCAGTATACCGGCTTCGACCTGGGCGGTTGCCTCTTCCTTCTCCCTGGCCAGGACTAAATCCTCTTCCCCCGCCGGGGTGGTTTTTTCGAGCGTGGCACCCAGCCCCAGGGAACGCATCCTCTCCTCGATGGCAGCCCCATTGTCGCCATGGAATACCCGCACCTTCCGATTCGGTGTATCGAACTCCAGTAAAACCCGGGGCTCAATACTGTCCAGAGCCATGCGGATCATCCCCTCTTCCGACGGGCAGTCCATTTTTGGTACCCGGTAGTCACTGACATAGCCATGTTGAAAAGCCGTATCAGTATTCGCTATCCCAGAAGTGGGGGCACTGGCAATCTTGTTGCTCTGGCAGTTGTCATTACACGGGTCAGACATCGAAAAAAGCCCTTGAGAATGTACAGACGGTCACTATAAACTCTATAACAACTATAGAGTCAATCGGAATATTGAGAGATGATAAAAATCGGCGAACTGTCGAAAGTGACTGGCTGCTCCGTGCAAACCATCCGGCATTATGAAAAGGAACAATTGATTGCCTCCGCAGAACGCAGTGAAGGTAATTTTCGCCTGTACGATGAAGTTGCCGTTGAGCAATTACTGTTCATCAAGCACTGTCGCAGCCTGGATCTCAGTTTGCCGGAGATCCGGCAATTATTGGGATTAAGCCGTTCCCCCGGCGCACAATGTGATGACGTGAATCGGATGATGGATAGGCATATCGAGCAGGTGGAGGCGCGTATCCAGGAACTAACCAAACTGAACGAGCAACTGAGAATGCTGCGCCGCAGCTGTTCAAACCGTCGGACAGTCGAGCAATGCGGCATATTGCGGAATTTGTCGGCTACTCCGGTTTCGAGCGGCTGACACCCGGTTCCAAAAACTCTCCTGAACGTTCTGTAACAGGGGCATTTTTCCAGCGTGGGCGCCGACCGCAATGGTGAGAGAAGAACTGCACAGCGGAAAACCGGTCAGTCTGTTGAATGACTGGTTTACCACCTATGACGGCTATTACCTGTATTACCCGAGTCGCCGTCAATCATCCCCGCTGTTTCGCTTGCTGGTGGATGCACTGAGGTTCAAATAGAAAAACCGGGTAATTCCAGGTAATTAATCAAAGTCCAAAAACAAACAACCCGGCAATGGCGCCGGGTTGAATGAACGCCTGTCATTGACAGACGGTTACCAGAGAGTGCCCGTCGTTGCCGGCTACTCCCACTCAATCGTAGCAGGCGGCTTACTGCTCACATCATAAGTCACCCGCGAAACGCCTTCCAACTCGTTGATAATCCGGTTGGAAACCTTCTCCAGCAGCTCGTAGGGCAGGTGCGCCCAGCGGGCGGTCATGAAGTCGATGGTTTCGACGGCGCGGAGCGCGATGACCCATTCGTAGCGGCGGCCGTCGCCAACCACGCCTACGGATTTCACCGGCAGGAACACGGCGAAGGCTTGGCTGGTTTTTTCGTACCAACCGGCGGCGCGCAGTTCTTCGATGTAGATGGCATCCGCGTCGCGCAGAATGTCGGCGTACTCTTTCTTCACTTCGCCGAGAATGCGCACGCCCAGGCCGGGGCCAGGGAATGGGTGACGGTAGACCATATCGTAGGGCAGGCCGAGTTCGAGGCCGAGTTTGCGCACTTCGTCTTTGAACAGTTCGCGCAGCGGCTCGACGAGCTTGAGCTTCATGGTTTCCGGCAGGCCACCCACGTTGTGGTGGGATTTGATCACGTGCGCTTTGCCGGTTTTCGAGGCGGCGGATTCGATCACGTCCGGGTAGATGGTGCCCTGTGCCAGGAACTCCACGCCTTCAATTTTGCTGGCTTCTTCATCGAACACGTCGATAAAGGTGTTGCCGATGATTTTGCGCTTGGCTTCCGGGTCTTTCTCGCCTTCCAGCTTGCTGAGGAACAGCTCTTCGGCGTCCACGCGGATCACCTTCACGCCCATGTGCTTGGCGAAGGTTTCCATCACTTGGTCGCCTTCGTTTTTACGTAGCAGGCCGTTATCGACGAATACGCAGGTGAGCTGGTCGCCAATCGCTTTGTGCAGCAGCGCAGCCACAACGGAAGAGTCGACGCCGCCGGAAAGGCCCAGCAGTACGTGGCGGTCGCCGACTTGCTCGCGTACGCGCTGTACTTGGTCTTCGATGATTTGGGCAGGGGTCCACAGTTTCTCGGCTTTACAGATATCCAGCACGAAGTGCTCAAGAATCCGCTGGCCCTGTAGGGTGTGGGTCACTTCCGGGTGGAACTGTACGCCGTAGAACTGCTTCTCTTCCCAGGCCATGGCCGCAATCGGACAGCTCGGGGTAGAGGCGGTCACGGTGAAGGTGTCGGGGGCTTTGGCGACTTTATCGCCGTGGCTCATCCATACATCCAGCAGCGCGTTGCCGGTGGCGGCGTCTACGTGGTCTTTGATGTCTTTGAACAGCGCGGTCTCGGCGTCGATTTGAATCTGGGCGTAGCCAAACTCACGCTGGTTAGAGCCTTCTACCTTGCCGCCTAGCTGCTCGGCCATGGTTTGCATGCCGTAGCAGATACCAAATACCGGCAGGCCCATTTCAAACACGCACTGTGGGGCGCGGGGGGAATCCAGCTCGGTGACGGATTCCGGGCCACCGGCCAGGATGATGCCGTTAGGGTTGTATTCGCGAATCTCTTCTTCGGTGATATCGAAGGCGCGGATTTCAGAGAATACGCCGATTTCACGTACCCGGCGGGCGATCAGCTGGGTGTACTGGGAGCCAAAGTCGAGAATCAGGATCTTATGGGCGTGAATGTCACTCATGGCGGAGCCTCTATAACGCGGAACGGCCGCATTGGCTAAAAAGCAAGCGGCGGGGCAATGCCCGCCGCCGTGTAACTTAAAGCGCTGGTTAGCTCACCCGATAGTTGGGGGCTTCTTTGGTGATCTGCACGTCGTGAACGTGGGACTCGTTAAAGCCAGCGCCGGTAATCTGTACGAACTCGGGCTTGGTGCGCATTTCCTGAATGTCGCGACAGCCGGTGTAACCCATGGAGGCGCGCAGGCCGCCCATCAGCTGGTGAACGATGGCGCTCATCATGCCCTTGTAGGGTACGCGGCCTTCGATGCCTTCCGGCACCAGCTTTTCGGCTCCGGCGTCCTTGTCCTGGAAGTAGCGGTCGGCGCTGCCCTGGCTCTGCGACATGGCACCCATGGAGCCCATGCCACGGTAGGCTTTGTAGGTACGGCCTTGGTAAAGCTCAACTTCGCCCGGTGCTTCTTCGGTACCGGCCAGCAGGCCACCCACCATCACGGCGCTTGCGCCAGCGGCAATGGCTTTCGCCAAGTCGCCAGAGAAGCGTACGCCGCCATCGGCAATCAGCGGAATGTCGAACTCTTTCAGCGCTTCGGCTACGTTGGAAACGGCGGTGATTTGCGGTACGCCAACGCCTGCCACAATACGCGTGGTGCAGATAGAGCCGGGGCCGATGCCTACTTTCACGGCGTCTACGCCTGCTTCGGCCAGCGCTTTGGCAGCGGCGGCGGTGGCGATGTTGCCGCCGATCACTTGAATCTCGGGGAAGTGCTCTTTGATCCAGCGAACGCGGTCAATCACGCCTTGGGAGTGGCCGTGGGCGGTATCGACGATGATCACGTCAACGCCGGCTTCGGCCAGTGCGGCTACGCGGTCCGGGGTTTCCGGGCCGGTGCCGACCGCTGCGCCTACTAGCAGGCGGCCGTCGCTATCTTTAGCGGCCATCGGGTAGGTACGGGCTTTTTCGATGTCTTGGAAAGTCACCAGGCCGCGCAGGTGGAAGGCGTCATCGACAATCAGCATTTTCTCGATGCGGTGTTCGCGCATCTTGGCTTTGCTAGTTTCAAGGTCGGTGCCTTCTTTCACTGTTACCAGCCGCTCGCGGGGAGTCATAATGTCGGCAACGCTGTCGCCCACGTTAGGCTGGAAGCGCATGTCGCGCTCGGTCACGATGCCTACCAGGGTTTCACCTTCTACCACTGGGAAGCCGGAGAAGCCGTTTTCGCGGGCCATGGCCAGCAGGTCTTCCAGCTTGGCTTTGGGGCTCACGGTGACCGGGTCTTTGACGATGACGCTTTCGTGCTTCTTCACCTTGCGCACTTCAGCGGCCTGTTGCGCCATGGTCATGTTCTTATGGATGATGCCGATGCCGCCTTCCTGAGCCATCGCAATTGCTAGACGCGCTTCGGTGACAGTGTCCATTGCAGCGGAAAGCAGGGGAATATTCAGGAAGAGATTGCGGGTCAGGCGGGTTTTGAGGCTGACATCCTTTGGCAGAACGTCGGAGAAGCCGGGAACGAGGAGTACGTCATCGAACGTAAGCGCTTCTTGGGCCATACGTAGCATAGCGGCAACACCCATTGAGAAGTGGGAAGATGGGGCGTAAAAAGTTAATCGCCTATTATAACGTTTTGAGGGCCGCCCCAGCAAACCATCCTGCGATGATCTGCTGAAGGTGGCCCTCTGCGTTGGCCTGGGCGAAGCCCACTGTGGTGCGGTGCGGGCGGTTTAGTCCAGCGCGTGGTCGTCGGCTTCGCTGGGGAAGTCGAGGTCTTCCAGGCGGCCCGTCACCGCCGTGGCGATGTTGGCCAGGTGCGAGGCCACACGCTTGTAGTGGCGCGCCAGCAGCGAGTAGGCCACGGCTTCGTGGAACTCGATGCTGTCCTCTTCCCGCAGTAGGGATTCGATCAGCTCGTCGCTGATGTGACGAATCTCCCGGGTGGCGGTGATGACGCCGTGGGCCTTTTGCTCATCGGAGTTGCGCGTGGCCGCAATCAGCTCGCTAAACAGCCCTCGCAAGCGCTCGGAGATGCTGTCCAGGGGCTTCTGGTAACGGTCTACATGGAAGCCTTCGGTGTAGAACACGCCTACCTCGAAGACGTTCTTGCAGTAGTCGCCGATACGCTCGGCGTCCTTGGCCACGCTCATCAACGCCAGGCAAATGGCCACGTCGTGGCCGGGGTTGACGGTCAGGTGGCGCAGCACCTTGCGGCGAATCGAGCGCTCCAGCTCGTTGACCGCCACGTCGCGCTCGTACAGGGGCGTGCGTACGTCCTCGGCGGCCACGGTGCTGTACAGCACCTCGTTGGCCCGTGAGAACATCCAGGCGCCATGCTCCAGCATTTGGGTCAGGTCCGCGTAGGCCTGGTCGATGCTGGTTTCCGAGGTAAGCGCACTAAAAAGCTGTTTGAACATGGGGAAACCCCTCAACTGGCCGCGCTTAGCGCAGGCGGATAAAGAATTCGGTCAGCGTGATGCCCACCAGCGGCACGATCAGGAACACACCGATCAGGAACAGGAACGCATAGCGAATGTGCTGCCCTGCCAGGCGTCCATACCAGGTGGCAATGCGCAACGGAATGACCCGCAGCGGCCACCAGATCGCGGTGCCGGTAAGGTTGAAGATAACGTGAAACAGCGCCACCGTCATCGCCGCCGCAATCGGGTTGGCGGTCGCCGCCAGTAGGCTGGTCACGGTGGTACCCAGGTTGGCCCCCATCATGAACGGCAGCACACGGCGCAGGCGCACCACCCCTGCCCCCGCCAGCGGCACCATCAGGCTGCTGGTGATCGAGCTGGACTGCACCAGCACGGTCGAGATCACGCCCACGCCGTAGGCCCGCGCATCGGTACGGAAGAAGTAGGTACGGAACAGGCCATCCATATGGCGCAGCAGCGCGCCGCGCAGGTTCTGCACCATGAACACCAGGGCGGCGAACATCAGCAGCAGGCCGATGCCAGCCACCATCAGCCCAGCGGCGGCGGTGGTGGGCATCAGCGCCGCGCCCAGCCAGTTAGCGGCATCCACCACCGGAGCGGTAATGGTCTTGATCGGGCTGTTGGGGCGGGCGACTTCTTCCAGGCCAATCAGGTCCGCCAGCCATGCGGCCAGGCGGGTGAAGATGCCGTAGCCGCGCTCGTGGAACATGCCGGTCAGCCACTCCACCGGGAAGATCAGCAGCACCGTGAGGATGTTGAACAGGTCGTGCATCAGCGCCGCGGTGAACGAGCGGCGGAAGTTACGCTTGATGCGCACGTTGGCCAGCGCCACGATGACGCCCGTGACGGCCGTGCCGATGTTGGCCCCCATGATAGCGAACACCGCCGTGCCCAGGGTCATTTCGCCACTGGCCACCAGGGTCACGATCAGCGCCGAGGTGAACGAGGAGCTTTGCACGACCATGGTGACCAGCACGCCCGCCATCAAGGCGATGAAGGGGTTCTGGCCATAGGCGAAAGCGCGGGTCAGAACGTCGCTGTCGCTGCCGAAGGTGCCTAACCCCGCACCCAAAACGTTCAGAGCAGCCAGGAACAGATACAAGCACAAGCCAGCGTAGATACCTCTTAGCCAGGCGGGCACTTCGTGAGGCGCTTGGCGAGCCAGCGCAGGACGATCTTGTGAAGGTCCGAGATTCGACATGAGCAATCTGCCCTGTTGGTGAACATCTATTGTGACGCTTTCATGACACTTCTGTGTCGGCGGGCACCGTAACACGGTTTTGTGACATTTTGATGACGCTTATCTTGCAGCGCCACCTTCCGCGCGCATGGTACCCCAGAGAACCCGCCAGGGCCATTGCTGTGCGCCCTGCACGTATTGTCTAATGAGCGGCCGCATCCCCACTTTCACCCGCGACTGGAAACTCTGATGAGCGCTCCCAACGCCCCCCTGCTATCGGTCAGTCAACTCAACCTCAAGGCGCGCAAGGCACTGGAGAACGACCTGGGCGATGTGTGGGTGGAAGGCGAGCTTTCCAACGTGTCGCGCCCGGCGTCCGGGCATATCTACTTCACGCTGAAAGATGACCGCGCCCAGGTACGCTGCGCGCTGTTTCGCCAGCGGGCGCGGTTCGTATCGGCCCCCATGCGCGATGGCGACCAGGTCAAGCTGCGCGGCCGGGTCTCGCTGTTCGAGCCCCGTGGCGATTACCAGCTGATCGCCGACGCCGTGCAGGCGGCGGGGCTGGGCGAGCTGCTGGCGGCCTACGAGCGCTTGAAGGCACAGCTGGAAGGCGAAGGGGTATTTGCCAACACCCGCCCGCTACCCTTTCCGCCCCGCAAGCTGCTGATTCTGAGTTCCGCCAGCGGCGCCGCCATCCGCGATGTGCTGGCGGTGCTGGCTGCGCGCTGGCCATTGACCGACGTGACGCTGATCCCCGTGCCGGTACAGGGCGCAGAGGCGGCCCCGGCAATGATCTCTGCCCTAGCGCTGATCAACCGCCAGACGCGGCTCGACCCCGCCCAGGATGCGGTGCTGATCACCCGAGGCGGCGGCAGTCTGGAAGACCTGTGGGCGTTCAACAACGAGCACTTGGCCCGGGCCATCTTCCACTCCCGTTTGCCGGTGATGTCTGCCGTGGGCCATGAGGTGGATGTCACCCTGGCGGATTTTGCCGCCGACATGCGCGCCCCTACCCCTTCTGCCGCCGCCGAGCGGCTGGTACCCGACCAGCACGCCCTCAAACGCCAGCTTCGGCAAGCCGAACAGCGCCTGCAGCGTGCCCTGCAAACCCACCTGGAGCGCGATAACCAGCGGCTGGACGCCCTGCGTGCTCGGCTCCGCCACCCGGGAGAGCGGCTGACCCACCAGCGCCAGCACCTGCAAGCCCTCGCCCAGCGGCTAGCGCGCGCCATGCAGCTCACGCTGAGCCAGCAGCAGCGCCAGCTTGGCCAGCTCGGCCGTCGGCTGGCCAGCCAGGACATGGCCCGGCTGCACCGGGCAGAAAGCGAGCGCATCGAACGCCTGCAACGCCGCCTGGCCAGCGCCATACAGCGCCAGCTGGAAGCGCGCCAGGCACGCCTGCACAGCGCCGCCCGGGCACTCAGCGCGGTCAGCCCGCTGGCAGTACTAGGCCGTGGCTATGCCATCGCCCAGGACGAACAAGGCCAGATCGTGCGCCGCGCCCAGGATACTCAGCCGGGCCAGCTGCTCAAATTGAAGCTGGGTGAGGGGCGTTTAAGCGTGGAAGTAAAACGGCGCTATCAGAAATAGCGCCGCACTGGTGATTACTTTTTGTCCGATGACTCGTCCGGAGAAGGATTGACGTGATGGGTATCCGGCATCGGGTTGGCGTCGTCGTGATGATCGTCGCGCTGGTCTTTTTTCTGTTCTTGCTTCTGGTCGTGTTTATCCGGGGACATGCTACCTCCTGATCCTTGGTGGTGAGTGTTGCCTCACTCACTATAGCCGCTCCCCACCCGCTTGCCATGAAGGCCGCACCGCAGGGCCGTGCAATGCCCTGCCTGGTTTTCAGGCTTCTCTTTCCAAAGCAGCGAGTTACCTCCTTCCCCGCCCGTTTGGCACCCACTCATGCAGTGTTTAAATAGCATTTATTAATTGTCGCTATCGGAAGTGAATGGCCTTCTTCGGCATTTGCCCCGGCCTGCGCCTTTGGTCTACGTTGTAAGCACGGCGCTGGAGCGCTCTGCACCCCAGGATGCGGGTGGCAGCGCTCGTCGTAGCGTCGTGTGTCCTTAGGAGTTACGTGTCTGTGCCTAAAAAGGAGTGACCGCACATGAGCGACCAACAGCAACCCCCACAGCATCAGCAAAAACAGCCGGGCGATGAGCATGCCATGCGCCCCGAGCCCGAGTACATTCGCGACAGCTATCGCGGTGCCGAGAAGCTGTTGGATAAAGTGGCGATCATCACCGGTGGCGATAGCGGCATCGGCCGAGCCATTGCGGTGCACTACGCCCGTGAAGGGGCCGACAGCGTGATCGTGCACCTCAAGGAGGTCAATTGTTGAGCAATAATGCTCTAATTGTTAGAAGATGTTGGTGATTGCTGCGATGAATCACGAGTGTGAGAGTCTGGGGAGTCGGTCATATTGCTCCATCGCCTTTTGCATATCTTTTCCAACCTTCAGAAAATCGCTGCTCAATGCCTCTGCATCGCTCTCGTGCACGACAAACTCGACAGGTTGGATTGCCTGCCGCTTTTGCGGAAAGATCGTAGTGACACTGGCAATGTGTGCGATATGTTTGAGGTTCATTGCGGCATCCCTCGGTTAGTTTCTTTTACCATAGCGCAAAGTGACTCTCGTTAGGTAGTCGATAGCGCGCATGGTGCCGGTTTTCCCCACTAACCCGCCAGATTTTTCACCAGCACCTTGGATTTACGGGCGTGGTTGTAGGCCTCGCGTTTGAGGGGGGGCAGGTCTTCCAGGCTGGCGGCTCGGAAGCCGCGCTCCACGAACCAATGGGCGGTATGGGTGGTGAGCACGAACATATCGGAAAGCCCCCGCTGGCGGGCGCGTCGCTCCAGGGCTTCGACCAGTCGCTCGCCGCGCTCGCCGCCCCGGTAATTGCCATGCACGGCCACGCAGGCCAGCTCGCCCACGGTGGTCTCGGGGAAGACGTGTAGCGCCGCGCAGCCAATTACCATGCCGTCCCGCTCAATCACCATGTAATCATCAATTTCGTGCTCTAACCGCTCTCGGGAGCGTGCTACCAGCATACCGCGCCGCTCTAGCGGCTCTAGCAGCTCTAGCAGGCCTGCCACATCGTTCAGCGTGGCGGGGCGCAGCTGTTCGTAGCGGTGCTGGGTAATCATGGTGCCCACGCCGTCACGGGTGAACAGCTCGCCCAGCAGCGCGTCGTGATTGCGCCACGAGAGCAAGTGAGTACGTGCTACACCCTCACGGGCGGCGGTGCAGGCAGCACTCAAGTGTCGCGCCAATTCGCTACCCGGCGCGGCTTGCTGCAGGCGCGGCTCTGCCTCAAAAGGGGAAAGCTGGCGCAAGAGCGCGCCCTGCTCGTCCTCCAACCCCTCCGACTCGCCCAGCAGAATCAGCTTGTCTGCCTTGAGCGCCACGGCGGCGTGCTGAGCCACTTCCGAGGCGTCTAAATCGAACACTTCCCCCGTGCTGGAGAATCCCAGCGGCGGCAGTAGCACTAGCGAGCCTTTTTCCAGCAGCCCCTCAATGGCGCTGGCCCGCACCCGGCGCACTTCGCCGCTATGGTCAAAATCCACTCCTTCGCGCACGCCAAGCGGCTTGGCGGTGACTAGGTTGCCGGAAATCACGCTGAGTTCTACGCCGTGTAGCGGCGTGCTCGGCAGGCCAAGGGAAAGCCGGGCTTCCAGCCAGAGCCGCTGGTGCGCCGCTACCTGCTCAACGTGGGCCATCACCGCGCGATCGGCCACCCAGCGGCCATCCACCCGGGTGGGTTCTACGCCAGCGGCAGTCAGTGCCTCATGTACCTGAGGGCGAATGCCGAACACCACTACCAAGCGCACACCTAAGGTGTGCAGCAGCGCTAAATCCTGGATGAGCTGCTCCCCTCGGCCCGACGCCATGGCTTCGCCCTCAATCAAGATGACAAAGGTTCGCCCCCGGTGCGCATTAATGTATGGGGAGGCGTTACGAAACCAATCTACAAAGGGGAAACGAGTGTCCAAGGGCCGCTCTCCGGCAGCAGGTGAATGAAGGTAACGCTGTTTACTTTAACAGAGCACAAAAAACAGCGGCACCTTCTATTGCAAAGATCTTATTCAAAGATCGTGTGCTAAGAAGGTGCCGCTGTAGGCTTGGCGGTTCAGCCGAGCTGTGGCATTCGGTGCGGGGTTAGCTCCGTCTGTTAACCAAACATGCCTTTAAACATAAAGAAGAACAGAATCGCCAAACCAGCACCAGCAGGCAGCGTAATCAGCCACGACATAGCAATGGTACCAATCACACGCAGGTTAAGCGCCGCCATACCACGGGCCAAGCCTACGCCCAGCACCGCGCCCACTAGGGTGTGAGTGGTCGAGATGGGCAGACCAGTACCCGATGCCAGCACTACGGTGGTAGCCGCCGCCAGGGTGGCCGCAAAACCACGGCTAGGCGTCAGCTCAGTAATGCCGGTACCGACCGTCGCGATGACTTTATGGCCATAGGTAACCAAGCCAACGACGATACCGCCGCCACCTAGTACCAGTACCCACCAGGGCACAAGGGCCGAGCCCTCAATTTCACCGCCGGTTTGCACCACGCTGATCACCGCTGCCAGCGGGCCAACCGCATTGGCAACATCATTAGAGCCGTGGGCAAAGGCCATGGCACAGGCGGTGAAGATCATTAGTACGCCGAACACTCGCTCCACGTTGGCGTAACCAAAATGGTCGTTAGCGGTCTTTTCGAATTTGATGCGGCGCTGCATCAGCATGCCAATGCCCATAATGACCAAGCCGAGCAGGATGGAGAGCAGCAGGCTTTGGTTAAAGGTCAGGTCGAGCCCCACGTGGGAGAGCCCTTTGGTCAGCGTGACCATGGCAACAATAAAGCCCACCAAAAATACATAGCCCGGCACGTAGCGCTTGGCGGCGGTAAACGGGTTATCGTTTTCAAAAATCAGGTGGTGGACCGATTTGAACAGCACAAAGCCGATGGTACCGGCCAGCAGCGGGGAAACGACCCAGCTTGCCGCAATCTTGGTAACCGCCCCCCAATCCACGGTAGAAGCCCCCAGGCCTGCCACCGCGAAGCCCACAATCGCGCCCACAACGGAGTGCGTGGTGGAAACGGGCCAGCCTTTCATGGAGGCCACTAGCAGCCAGGTTCCCGCTGCCAGCAGCGCCGCTAACATGCCGTACACCAGCAGTTGCGGGTCTTCCTGCAGCAACTCCGGGTCGATGATGCCTTTACGAATGGTGTTGGTAACTTCGCCACCGGCCAGCCATGCGCCTAAAAACTCAAAGACAACGGCAATAAGGATCGCCTGCTTGATGGTAATCGCTTTCGACCCCACCGAGGTTCCCATGGCGTTAGCGACATCGTTTGCGCCAACGCCCCATGCCATAAAGAAACCAAATAAACAGGCCAGAATGATAAAAATGTCACCGTGCTGGGCAATAATCTGCATGAGTATCCCTTAGCGTGCGGTCAGGATCTGCAGGCGGCTGCCCACGCGTTCGGCGCGATCAGAGACTTCGCCGACCCACTCGATGATCTTGTAGAGAAAGATCACATCCACCGGCGGTAGCTGGCTCTCAAGCTCAAACAGCTGACGACGAATCGCCACCTGCTGGCTATCGGCCTGGTGCTCAAGGGTGTGCAGTTCGCGGATCATGTTTTGCATGACATCGGAAACATTGCGACCAAAACCGGATTCCAGCAGGTCTTTCAGCTCTTCAAGCGCTTGGCGGGCTTGGGCCACACAGGCCACACTGGTGCGCATGTAGTCGCGCATCGGTTCGGCCAGCTCATTGGGTACGCGCATTTTACGCCCCAGCATAATGCCGGTAATGTCGCGCACTTTGTTGGCAATCTTGTCCTGAACACTGATCAAATCGAGCAGGTCAGAACGCGATACCGGCAGGAACATGGTGTTAGGCAGGTTCAGCCGCAGTTCTGTTTTCAGGGTGTCGGCGTCGTGCTCTAAGCGCGTGACGTTCTCGCGCAGCTCAGCCGCCGTGTCCCAATCACCGACAAGTGTTGCCTCGAAGAACGGCAGCAGTTGGTCGGCACATTCATTGGCCTTGACGATGTGGGCCAGCAGCGGCTGGAATGGCGAGCGGCCAAACATCGCGGAAAAAGGGTTGGAGGTTACCATATAGCCTTTAGCCTGTTTTCGGGGAGCCTGGAAATGGCGGGCGACAGTATAAAGAGCGCGCTCGGCTTCGTCATAAAAAGTTCATTCAACCGTCATCAATACGCAACATAGACCACTTGGCAGGAAGCGTCATGACCCAACACCCTCATCCGGCAGCCCCTCAGGAAGTCGAACTGAAGCTGGCTCTGGGGCCCGGCGCGCTCGACGCGCTGCTGGCCCATCCGCTCTTGGCAGACCCACCCCAGCAGCAGGCCTTGGCTAACACCTATTTCGATACTCCACAGGGCCATCTGGCCGTTGGCCGGGTCGCCGTTCGGCTGCGTCGACTGGGCCCGCGCGTGCTGCAAACGGTCAAGACCGCAGGCCAGGGCGGCGGCGGGTTATCGCGCCGTGAAGAGTGGGAGTGGCCGCTGGACGAGCACGCTCTCGACCAGGCCGGGCTGGCCGAACTGCCACCGTTTCAAGGGCCGTTGGCCGAACAGATAGCGGCGCTGCAACCCACGCTGAGCACCGATTTCCACCGCCGTACCTGGCCGTTGGCATGGCAAGGCAGCGCCATCGAGCTGGTGGTGGACGAAGGGGAGATCGTGGCGGGTAGCGCCCGCACCCCTATTGGCGAGGTCGAACTGGAGCTGAAAGAGGGCAGCGCCGATGCGCTATGGAGATTGGCCCTGGCACTGGCAGAGCAGGTAGCACTGCGCCCTTCCGACAGCAGCAAGGCCGCCCGAGGCCATGCCCTGGGCCAGCAGCAGTGGACACTGCCCGAGGCCAGCACCCCCAGCGCATGGCTGCACCGTGCCACCGTGGCGCTAGATGCCTTCCATGACAGTGGCCACCCCGAGCACCTAGCGGCGGCCCGACAGGCGCTGAGTGAACTGGCCCAGCACCCGGCGCTGGATGACGCCGCACGGCGCGAGGCCCTCACGCTGACGGCCGAGCTGGGCGCCACCGGCCAGCCCACGGCGGCGTACGGCGTTGCAGCGTTGACGCTGGCCCGTCGCCTTGGTCAGCAAACCGCGCTACGCTGAAACGCATCCCCCTTGGCCGCTTATTTCAGGACGAAACCATGAGCTTTGACCTCAGCCCCGGTGCCGAAGGATTGCGCACGCGGTTATTCCACGTGATTTTCGAGTCGGATACCCCGGGGGCCAAAGCGTTCGATATCGCCTTGATCATCGCCATCCTGCTGAGCGTGGCGGTGATTTTGCTCGATAGCGTTGAGATCTATGCCGAGCGTTACGGGCATATTTTCTTCTACATCGAATGGGCCTTTACACTGCTGTTTAGCCTGGAACTGCTGGTACGGCTCTACTGCCTTGAACGCCCCACGGTGTATTTAAAAAGCTTTTACGGCGTGGTGGATGTGATTGCAATTATCCCCACTTGGCTAGTGCTGCTGGTGCCTGGCGCGCATGCGCTGGTGATGGTGCGGATTTTGCGGGTGTTGCGCATCTTCCGCATTTTGCGACTGATGGAGTTTGTGGGGGAAGGCAGGCTACTGCTGGATGCGCTTAAACGTAGCCTGCGCCAGATTTTGCTATTTTTCAGTAGCATTCTCATGGTGGTCACACTGTTTGCCGCGCTGATGTACACCATTGAGTCCCCTGAGTCGGGCTTTACCAGCATCCCCATGTCGATATATTGGGCCATCGTGAGCATTACCACCGTCGGGTATGGGGATATTGTGCCCACCACTTCGCTGGGCAAAGCCATCACAGTGATTCTGATGCTGATTGGCTACTCGATTATTGCCGTGCCCACCGGGGTGTTTTCTGCCCAAGTGATCCGCTCGATTCGTGAAGACCGCTACTCAGAAGAAGCCTGTCCTGGCTGCGGCCACGACCGCCACGAAAAGCGTGCCCGCTACTGCCTGCGCTGCGGCACTTGGCTGGATGAGAACAGCGAGGACCCGCGCAAAAAAGCGCACAAAGAGAGCAGCGACGATGAGACGCCAAGCGAGGATAAATAGCACCTCGCCGATACGAAAACGAGGACGCTAAGCGCCCCCGTTTTAATAGTACTCAGCGACCGCTACTCTTGAAACGGCGTTATATCGCCACGCCCTTCCCGCACGATTTTGGGCGGCAGTTCACGAAGATCAATCACGCTCGTTGGGTCGAGGTGGCAAGCACCGCCATCGATAATCAAATCCAGATGGGCACCAAAGCGCTCGCGAATCTCCTCGGGGTCGCTCATCGGCAGCGCTTCGCCTACCGGAATCAGCGTCACGCTCATTAGCGGCTCACCCAGCGCCTCTAGCAGCGCGTGGGTGATGCGGTGATCGGGCACCCGCACACCAATTGAGCGGCGCTTAGGGTGCAGCAGCAAGCGCGGCACTTCGGTAGTGGCATCCAGAATGTAGGTGTAGGGGCCGGGCGTGTGAGCCTTCAGCAGCCTGAACACGGCATTATCCACTTTAGCGTAAGTGCCTATTTCGGAAAGATCCGAGCACACTAGAGTAAAGTTATGCTTGTCATCCAGCGAGCGCAGCCATTTGATCTTCTCGATGGCCTTTTTTTCGCCTAAATGGCAGCCCAACGCGTAGCCTGAGTCCGTTGGGTAAGCGACTACTCCACCCTTACGAATAATCTCGGTGGCTTGGTCAATCAGCCGCTTTTGCGGGTTTTCCGGATGAATCTGAAAATATTGGCTCATCGCTTACTCCTGCCCGTAGGCATCTGGTTAGCTAAGGTTTTTAGCGATATCACTTTTAGCTTAGCTTATTCAGCGGCTTAGCACCCAGCATACCGCTCGGGGCATCGCGCAGGTGGGCTAAACGGGGGTGCTGCCAAATAGGCGGCGCGGCGGTACGGGGCACCGGACTCATGCTGCCAGGCGCTGCATGGCTGCCAGGAAAGTGGAAATCACTGCCCAACGAGGCGTACAGCTCCCGCTCTACCAACTGGCGCGCCAAATCACGGGTGGCGTCTGGGTTTTGCTGGCCGCTAACAAGCTCTACGCCTTGGCCACCGGCTTCCATAAAGGTATCCATCAACAGGCCGCACTTGCGCCGGGTAAGCCCGTAGCGCAGCGGATGGGCCAGCACGGCCACTCCGCCAGACGCCACTACCCAACCCACTGCTTCGCTAATTTCCGGCCAATGGGCTTTAACATCGCCTTTTTTACCACTGCCCAGGTAGCGCTTAAAGGCTCCGGCCCAATCGGCTACCACACCTTCCGCCACCAGCGCTCGGGCAAAGTCAGGTCGCCCTAGGGGGCGGTCGCCGCCTGCCTGGGCGCGGGCTTTTTCCAGCGCGTTGGGTAAACCCATTTTTTCTAAACGCTCGGCGATCACTTCAGCGCGCTTGATACGCGCTTCCCGCTGCTGCTCAAGCCCCTCTATCATCGGCCCCTGCAGCCCGCCGGGCATTAGCGCTACCACGTGAATATTAATCCCCTGCCAGCGGGTGGATAACTCACACCCCGGCACCAGGCAAAGCCCTGCCTGCTGGGCGGCGCGGCTCGCTTCTTCCACCCCTTCCATCGTGTCATGGTCGGTGAGCGCCATGTGAGTAAGCCCACGCCCAGCGCATAGGGTTACCAGATCCGTCGGGGAAAGCGCCCCATCAGAAGCGGTTGAGTGCATGTGCAGGTCAACCGAGTAGCGCTGGTCGGCATCGAATGCGGTAGGCAGTACGGAGGCAAGAGCGTTAGGAAGTAGTGGCATTAGCATGACGCCGTGTGGCGAGTTTAGAATAGGCGTGTTGAACACGAACAAGCTCGCCATGGTGCGCGCTAACCGGAGTACGGTCAATGCTATGGCCGATACGTTACCCCTGCCTTCAAGGAGTTATCCCCATGCTTTACGCCATTATCAGTGAAGATGTTGCCAACAGCTTAGAGCGCCGCTTAGCAGCCCGCCCCGACCACTTAGCGCGGCTTGAAGCACTGCGCGATGAGGGGCGGCTTATTCTGGCCGGCCCGCACCCCGCCATTGATTCCGACAACCCCGGCAATGCGGGCTTTAGCGGCAGCTTAGTGGTGGCGGAATTCGATAGTTTAGAGGACGCCCAAGCCTGGGCAGATGCCGATCCATACATCATCGCTGGGGTCTATGCCAAGGTAATTGTTAAGCCGTTCAAAAAAGTTTTGCCTTGACCAATAGGGGCGAGTGTGGAGGGTCCGCCCGCTTTTTCACAGAGCCTGTGGAAAACTCTGTGAAAACTCGGCGGACGCTTTTCTATAAGCCAGAGATAGCGCCCCGATTAACAAATTGATCATTTTTTAACCAATTATCGCCACCACGGATGCTCGCGTGACTCAACGCCCTGCTCAATCCCCTAGTGCTCTACCCCCACTTGAAGCGTTAACCGCCCCACAGCTGACGTGGAACGACACTTCTCCCCATTCAGACGCCTTCGACGACGTCTATTTTTCCCGTGAGGATGGGCGTGCAGAAACCGAGCACGTTTTTTTAGGGGCCAACCGACTTCCCGAGCGGTTTGCGGCTTGGCAGGAAGCACGGGCCTTTGTGATTGGCGAGACAGGCTTTGGCACCGGGCTAAATATACTGTGCGCCTGGGCCTGCTTTGAGCAGCACGCCCCAAAAGGCGCACGGCTGCATCTGTTATCCACAGAAAAATTTCCCCTCGACCGGGAAGCGCTTACCCGCGCCCTAAGCGCGTGGCCGTCGCTGGCCGGTTATTCACAAGTGCTGTGCGAACTATGGCCAGAGGCGGTAAGCGGCATCCACCGTTTGCACCTAAGCGAGCGCGTCACCCTCGACCTGCACTTTGGCGACACCACCGAGCGGCTGAACCTGCTGGAGGGCCAAGTGGATGCTTGGTTTTTAGATGGCTTTGCGCCCTCTAAAAACCCCGAGATGTGGCAGCCCGAGCTTTTTGAAGCCATGGCGGCCCGTTCGCGCCCCGGTGCCACCTTTGCCACCTTTACCTGCGCAGGCATCGTCAAGCGCGGGCTGAAAGCGGCGGGGTTTCACTGGAAAAAAGTGCCGGGGTTTGGCCGTAAGCGGGAGATGCTAGCGGGCGGTATAGAAGCACCGCCCACAGATACGCGGCGCAACGCGGCGCCCTGGTTCACGCCCCCTGCCCACCGCGATGCAAAGCACGTGATTGTAATTGGCGCGGGCATGGCGGGCAGCAGCGTAGCGGCAGCGCTGGCTAAGCGCGGCAAGCAAGTCACGGTGGTTGAGCGTGACGCCCCTGGCGCGGGCGGCTCCGGCAATCGTCAAGGGGCGCTCTATGTGAAGCTGGCGGTGGAAACCAATCATCAAAGCCGCTTCTATTTAGCGGGGCTGCTGTATAGCCAGCGCTGGTTTGGCCAACTGGCCTCAGCTCACCCACAGGAGCCGCCGCTCTGGCAGCCTTGTGGCGTGTTACAGCTCGCGCTAAGTAATAAAGAGGCGACCCGCCAGCAGCGTTTTATGGCCAATCATCCGCTGCCGGAGCCGGTCGTGTCTGCACAGACCAATGCGCTAAGCGAGCTGGCGGAAGTACCGGTCTCTGCGGCCCACGGGCTATTTTATCCCCAGGCGGGCTGGGTTCAGCCCAAAAAGCTCTGCGAACAGTTGTTGCAGCACGACAATATCACCCTACGGCAAGGCGACGTCAGCGAGCTACAGCAAGCCTCTCAAACGGCGCAGTGGCAGGTCACTCTGGCCAGCGGCGAAACGCTGCAGGCTGATCATGTGGTCGTGGCTACAGCATCCCTGGCTAACCAGTTTGCTCAAACCGCCGAGCTGCCGTTGCAGCAGGTGCGCGGCCAGGTCAGCGAGCTAACGCTGCCAGCAGGTACGAAGGTGCCCACTAAAGTGGTATGTGCGGGAGGCTATGTATCACCACCGATGGATAACGTACTGACCTTTGGCGCCAGCTTTGTGCCCAATAACGCCACAACGCAAGTGGTCGAGGAAGAGCACCAGCGCAATATTGATGAGCTACGCCAAGCGCTGCCAGAGTGGGTCGCCGCGCTAGAGGCAGCTGGCGTTACGTTAAGCCCAGAAGCGCTGGAAGGCCGGGCTGCAGTGCGAGCCGCCAGCCCCGATAAAACCCCTTACGCCGGGCCGGTGCCCCACACAGCCGCGTGGCAGCGGGATTACGCAGTGCTGCGTAAAGATGCCTCGAAAGTGCCGCCTGTTAATGGCGAGCACCATCCAGGGCTGTGGATCTCCACCGCCCACGGTTCCCGAGGGCTGGCCAGCGCGCCGCTGTGCGCGGAGGTTATCGCATCGCGCATTTGCGATGAACCGCTGCCCATCGAGCAGCCATTGGCTGACCACCTTCACCCAGGGCGGCGCATCATTAGCGCGCTGGTGCGGGCTCAGTAATCGCCCTCTTCTTCATCATCTGCTAACTCTCGCCCAAAGGAGCGCCACTGGGCGAGGGTCATCACTTCGGTCATTTCCAGCTCTAGGTCGTGGGCAATGATCAGCTCGTGTCGGTCAAGCTGCTGCTTAAGCTCAGCGACCCAGCCGCTCATGCCTTCGCCGGTATCGGTGGTGTCGTAGCCTTGTCGAGTAACAAACGCTTCCAGCAGCGCGGTTAAGGTTTCTGGCGGCAGCATCCGCGCGGGCACTTCGATAAACCGGCTCATTCGCTTTGCTCCCAAGCGGCTAAACGCTCAATAAAGGTGGCTTCGTCGATCACTTCAACCCCCAACTGCTCGGCTTTGGTGAGCTTACTGCCTGCAGCTTCGCCCGCCACTAGGCAAGTCGTTTTTTTAGAGACGCTGCCCGCTACCTTGGCCCCCAGCGCCTGAAGCCGCGCCTTGCCTTCGTCACGGGTCATGCTCTCCATGGCACCGGTCAGCACCCAGGTTTGGCCCTCTAGCGGCGTGGGGCCTTGGGTGACTTCTGACTCTTGCCAAGTAATGCCCGCCTCAATCAGCGCTTGGAGTGTTTCCAGGTTATGGGGCTGGCGAAAAAACGTGTGGATATGCTTGGCAACAATGGGGCCTACGTCATTCACCGCTTCCAGCGCCGCTTGATCGGCGTCTTGCAGCGCTTGCAGCGTGCCGAAATGGTTGGCGACGTTAGCAGCCGTGGCTTCGCCCACCTCACGAATGCCCAGCGCGTAGATAAACCGCGCCAGCGTGGTCTGCTTGGCCTTTTCCAGGGCGTTAACCAAGTTGGTGGCGGATTTTTCGCCCATACGCGGCAGGCTCTTTAGCTGCTCTACGCTGAGATGGAAGAGATCGGCAGGCGTCTTCACCCACTCCTGATCCACCAACTGTTCAATCAGCTTCTCGCCCAGGCCGTCGATATCCAGCGCTTTACGGCTGGCAAAGTGCTTCAGCGCCTCTTTACGCTGGGCAGCGCAGTAAAGCCCACCAGAGCAGCGTGCCACCGCCTCGCCTTCCAGGCGCTCGATATCCGAGCCGCACACGGGGCAGTGGTCGGGGAAGGTAATCACACGGGCATCCGCCGGGCGCTTCTCTTCATCCACTCGCACCACTTGTGGAATCACATCCCCTGCGCGGCGAATGGCTACCGTATCGCCAATCATCACGCCCAAGCGAGTAATTTCATCGGCGTTATGCAGCGTGGCGTTAGAGACCGTCACTCCCGCAACGGTGACCGGCGCAAGGCGCGCCACCGGCGTAATCGCCCCGGTGCGACCTACCTGAAACTCCACATCGTTGAGGGTCGTGACTTCTTCTTGGGCAGGGAATTTAAACGCCACCGCCCAACGCGGGGCACGGGCAACAAAACCCAGCTCTCGCTGGTGGCGCAGGTCGTTGACCTTAATCACCACACCATCAATGTCATAGCCAAGCTGGTCGCGTTTAGCGCCTAGCTGCTCGCAGTAGTCGGCTACCGCGTCGGGGCCGTACATCGTGGTTAACTCTGCACTAGTGCGAAAGCCCAGGGTGGACAGCCGTGCCATCAGCGCACTGTGGGTGGCATCGCCCAAGTCTGGCTCCAAGCGTGCTGCTTGGTAGGCGTGGAACTCCAACGGGCGGGTCGCCGTAATGCGCGGGTCGAGCTGACGCAGGCTGCCAGCCGCAGCGTTGCGCGGGTTGGCAAATACTTTGCTGCCCTCTTCTCTGGCGCGCTCGTTGAGCGCTTCAAAGCCGGAGTGGCGCATAATCACTTCGCCGCGCACTTCGACCAACTCAGGCACGTTTTTGCCCATGAGCTTAAGCGGCACCGAGCGCAAGGTACGCAGGTTAGAGGTAATGCCTTCCCCCGTGCGACCATCCCCACGGGTCGCACCGCTGACCAACACGCCCTGCTCATACACCAGCGATACCGCCGCGCCATCCAGCTTCGGCTCGCAGCTAAACTCAATCTCTTCCGACTGACACTCCAAGCGTTCCGCCACGCGTTCGGCAAAGGCCACAATATCGTCACGACTAAAGGCATTATCCAGCGAGAGCATCGGAATGGCATGGGCAACCTCGGGAAAGCCCTCTGCCGGAGCGGCGCCGACTCGCTGAGTGGGCGAGTCGGGGGAAATCAACTCGGGGTGCTCGCCCTCTAACTGCTTTAAGCGCTGCAACTTACGGTCGTAGTCAGCGTCGGTTAACGTTGGCTCGTCTAGCACGTAGTAGCGGTAGTTGGCGTCATCCAGATCAGCGCGTAGTTGGCTGATCTCTTCCAGCAGGGTGGGGTCAGGCTGACTCATTCAGAGGTTCCGAAGACAAATAAAACAGGTAATTAGTATCGGGTAGGGGCCGGGGTCACCCCCGGCGCCCTCCCACACCACCGGGCATACGGTTCCGTACCACGGCGGTTCATGAAGAACGACTAAGCCAT
>NZ_FODB01000022.1 GCF_900110265.1 Vreelandella aquamarina
CGCAGCCACGCTGAAGCTGCACGCCCGGCGCATCACCGTTCACCTCGGCGATGCGGCTGACAAATGGTGGCCTGCCTTGCTGAAGGGGCTACCGAAACTGACCGCGCTAGGCTGACTCGTCGGCGATACCACCACCGATCCCTGCGCCAAGCAGCCCCACTTCGGCTGACGGTGACGGCTGCACGGATGAGGGCAATTCATTCCTGTAGGCTATAAGAAGAACTAAAATTTGCGCTTTTTTGCATATAACAGCGGGGTCTCATGCTGCCAACGCGGTGCCGGTGGGCTGGTGTTGGCAGCGAGGGCTGACAATCCACTCAGCCAGCGCCCTCATGAATAAGGCGGGTTAAGGGGTATCACACGCTTGCGGATGTGTTATCCGTTAATCTACCAGGGTGATCATTACAGGTGCCGTGCCTCGGCGAATCATCCCGAGGGCTCGCGCTGCCCGTTTAGAAAGGTCGATCACGCGTCCTTTTACGAACGGGCCACGATCATTGATCATGACTTCGACTTCTTGTCCGGTATCGGGGCGGGTGACCAGCACCTTGGTACCGAAGGGCAGACTCGGGTGCGCTGCAGTCAGCGCTTGTTGATCGAAGGGCTCACCACTGGCGGTGGTGGCCCCTTGGAAGCGGTCGCTATAGAAAGAAGCCACCCCTTCTTGTAACTCAGTTTGCGCATTGGTTTGATGAGCAACTGCTTGATTGGCCGTCAAAAAAAGCAGTGCGACTGCCAAGCAGGTCGTTCGTAGTCGGTGTTTATGGGCTCCCATAGGAGTACCTCAGTGGTTCGTAAAGCGGACTCCGCATTCGTCGACGAGGTGCCGATAGGCGTATGGATAGTAGCTTGCTATGCAGGGGTCGGCAAGCTTTAAGAAGATCGGCGCAATTGGCCGCATAATTTCACTTTTTATCACATGCCGGTATGCCCTTGCGTTTCAGTGAGTTATGCCGTTCCCATGAAGCCAGTTAATGATGATATTTGTGCGGTGCAATATTTTTCATTAAACGCTCACTTTAACTCGTTTAGCGCCATATAATTCATGTACGACATCACTGCGCTCTACTGCTGACCACTATCTCGCCAATGAACAAGGATGCACCCATGGCTAAGTCTTCCTCTCTTACTCTTTTGATTGTGGCGGTGGGCGGCGTTGCCGTTGGTTACTTCGCCGCGCAAACGTTGCCCAGCGTGACCCCCTCGTCAGAAGAGCCCGACGCAGACACCACTACCGAACAGGGAGCGATGCCTGCGGCCCTTCAAGGCCTGGACTATCTCACCTTGGGTGAGCGCTCGCGGGGCGAAATCACCTCCGCCAGCGAGCTCAATGGCAAAGATGGCAGCCGCTTTACGCGTTATGCCATTTCATTGGAGGAAGAGGCACTGGTCGAGATATCGTTGAGCGGTGCGCTACAAGGCACGGTAGCGCTATATGACGATCAGCTCCAGCTATTGGCTAACGCAGAGACGGTGCGTCATCGTATCGAAGAGGGTGGCGATTACATCGTCGTCGTAAGCGGTGCCGATGCTCATAGCTATGGTCCGTTCAACGTCAGCAGCCGTACCATCGAGCTGAGCGATGCGGATAGTATGACCGTGGGCACCCCCGTCGACAGTTGGCTCGATAGCAGGGAGCGTGAGATTACGCTGACCATCGAAGAAGCAGGCATGTACCAGATCGAAATGCGTGCCGATGAGTTCGATGCGTACCTAGAATTGGAAGGCCCGAACGATTACTACCGCGAAGATGACGACAGCGCGGGTGAGTTGAATGCTCGCATTGCCGATTTTCTTGCCCCCGGTGAGTACACGTTGACTGCCCGCTCTGCCTTTGGTGATGGCAGTGGCCTGTTCACCCTGACGGCCGAGCCCCATGAGCTGCCGGGGAATGGCGAGCTGCGTAACGATGGCACCGTCACCCCCAACGAGACGCTGAGCGGCTGGTACAGCGGGCAAGACGTCACGTATGACTTAGAGATCGACCAAGCGGGCATGTACCAAATCGATATGAGCTCCAGCGATGTGGACGCTTACTTGGTACTCGAGGGCCCTAACGGTTATTACCGTGAAGATGATGACAGTGCGGGTGAGTTGAATGCGCGCATTGCCGATTTTCTCGCGCCGGGTACTTACCAACTCACGGCCCGTACCGCCTATGGCACCGACAGCGGGCTGTTCACTCTGGCTATTGAACCACGTGATCTGCCGAACGATGTCGAGTTACGCAACGAAGGTGCGCTCACTCCCGATGAAACGCTCAACGGCTGGTACAGCGGCGAGGCTCTGACCTATCAGCTCACGATAGAGGAAAGCTCGCTCGTCACGCTGAGCATGAGCTCTAACGACTTCGATACGTATCTTGAACTGTACGGCGAAGGCGTGTCCTATACTGACGACGACAGCGGCGGTGGTACCAACGCCCGTTTAGAGCAGGCGCTACTGCCCGGCACCTATACCGTGAGCGCACGCGGTTTTAGCGCCAGCGGCAGCGGTATGTTCGAACTAGCGGTGAGCGCAGAACCCACCGAAATGCAGCCGGACACCTAAACGCGACCGCGAAGTATCGGTTCGTTTTCAACAACGCCCCTGCCGCTCTGCAGGGGCGTTGCCGTTCTACGATGATCAGCCCGCCTCATAGGGTGAGTGATTCACAAGGAGGTTAAGATGCTACGCACGTTCAAAACACTAGGAGTGGGTCTATCGCTCGCCGGAGCGCTTCTCTTGGGCGGCTGTTTGGCCGCTGATACATCGCCCTCAGAGCCGTTTGCACTGGCCTCGCTGGCCGTGGAAAAACAGTACGTGGCCCCGGGATGTCAAGGGGAGCAGTGTTCGACGGTGACTATCTCAGCGCTGGCATTTCCCCAGGCGCCTGCGTTAAGCGAGGCCCTACAAACCCGCTTGCTCACCCTAGGCATGGCGATCAGCGACGAGACGGCTGCCCCTGCCGAGAGCTGGGACGCGTACGCTGAGCGCTTCCTGAGCCTAGCTGAAGAGGACAACCAAGCCGCGCCTGGCGACATGACCAGCGAAGCGCTATTGGAAGCCACGGTGTACGCACGTCATCACGACCTGTTGGTCATCGAACTCAATAGCTATGTGTATCATGCCGGCCAAGCGCATGGGCTTCCGTTGACCGAATACATGGTCATCGATGAGCGCGAGCGGCGCATCGTCGAGCCCGAGGACATGCTGGTGGACGGGCAGGAGGCCGCTTTCGATGCCCTTTTGGCTGGCGCGCATCAGCGTTGGATCACTGAGATGGGCCTCGATGCGCAGTTTGCAACCCAGTGGCCGCTGAGTAAAAGCCGCAACATTGCGCCGCTGGAGGACCGCTGGGAAGTGACCTACAACGTTTATGACATTGCGCCCTATGCGGCGGGCCAGCCAACCCTTACGCTCCCCCTTGAGGCGCTGAAAGGCGTGGCCAAGCCGCGTTACCTGGGCCAATAAACTAGCTCTGCGATTGCTCCTAATGGCGTAAAACAAATCGCCGGTTATCGACTACGCTGAAAAGCAGCTCGCCGACACGAGACGTGTGGGGGAGCTGCTTTTTTATTGTTCCCACGAAGACCAATAGGCATGGATCGCTTATGACACCCGATACGCAAGCCGCTCGGCAAGTGCAGCTACTGGTGGTCGATACGCAGGGCCGCTTGCTGCTCAAACGCGAGGCATCGCCTCCCCACTGGACGCTACTGGGCAGCGCGCTGGCTCACGATGAAGATTACCCGGCGGCGGCAATTCGTTTGCTCTTCGAGGAGGCCGGGCTTACCTGCCCCTTGGGGCCGCTACTTCGCCAGCGTGCCCACACCGCGAAAGCGGGCCAAACCGGTGAAGAGCGCTTTTTCTTGGTGCGCTGTCCCGATACCCAGCTTGACACCCACGACAACGCCCAGGGCAGGCTGATGCTGGACGATAGCCGTGACGCCACGCCCTGCTACGCGTGGTGGCCACTCTCGGAAATCCAGAGCAGCGAGAGTGACACCTTTGCGCCGTCCTGGTTGCCAGAGCTGCTGGCCAGCGTGCTGTTTAGCGAGATGATGATGCCCACCTCAGCGGCCCGCCTTTAAGCACCCAACGACCACCAGCAGGGCGGCCGTAGGTAGCCGCCAGTCGAATACGCTCATGCCTGCCAGGACGAGTAGCAACGCTGCCAAGATAGGCACGCCATACGCCAAGCTGCCCACGAGGCTGGCGTGACCGAATCGCAGCGCTTTGTCCCACGCCACCATGGCGATGCCGTAAGGCCCCAAGCCTAGCGCGATGCCTGCCACGAGCGCTTCGCCGCGAGGCAGCGCCACGTCACCCTCCAGCCAAACGCTAGCGATACAGGTGAGTGCACAAGCAATCAACAATAAGCGCGGCAGCAGCGGCGTGAGTGAGATAGGGGCCGCTTGACCTAGCCATGAATAGAGTGCCCAGCAGCAGGCCGCCAGCAGCGCCAAGCCATAGCCGGAAGCCGAACCGCCAACTCCCCCGCTGAGCGCTTGGGGCAGCAGTAATATCGCCGCGCCCGAAAAAGCGATCAGCGCGCCGGCCACGCTTGCCCACTGCAACCGTCCCCAGCGGCTCCACTGGCTCAGCAGCACGAACAGCACCGGCCATGTATAGGTAATCAACGCCGCTTCGGCGGCGGGGGCGAGACGCATACCAATGAAATAGCTGCTGACGGCGCCTACGATCAGCAGCGGGATACCCAGCCACACGCTTAGCCGCCAGCCTAGCGAACAGGTTTGCGTAGCAGCACGACGACTCAACGGCAGAGTGGCAAGTGCACCTGCTAGCAAGGTAAGTGCTGTTAGCTGAAGAGGGGCGGTGTCGCGGGCAAGCTCCACCAGCAGCGGCGCAATGCTCCACAGCGTCACCGCTACCAAGGCGGCGCAGACGCTGAATTTCGGGGATATGACTACTGGGGAGTGAGTGGGTTGCATGACGCGCCTCCTGGAGCCTGCAGTGATCCAACCTTTGAAGAGGACCAAGTCTTGTAATGATCCTATGGCGCGCAGCATACTCATCACCCACTCATCAAGATAACGATCTTTTATGATCAATATCATCAACAGTGGTGATGTATGCGCGCACCCACGTTTGACTTAACGCTGTTGCGAACGCTAGTGGCGATTGCGGATACAGGAAGCGTGACCGCAGCGGCGAAACGGCTGGCCTATACGCAGTCCACGGTGAGTATGCAGCTACAGCGGTTAGAAGCGCAGTTAGCGGTCAGCCTGCACGAGCGAGATGGTCGGCGGCTGCGCTTTACCGCTGAAGGTGAGCGCTTACTGGCTCATTCGCGAAGGCTGCTGGCGCTAAACGACGAGGCCTGGAGCGATATGCAGGCCCGCCAGATTACCGGAGATCTCACCCTCGGCATCCCTGAGGATTACGCCTCGCTGCTACCGTCGGTGTTTGCCTACTTTCACCAGCTCTATCCGGCGGTGGGATTAACCGTTAAGTGCGCCACCAGTGCTCACTTGGTCGAGCAAGTGAAAGCCTCGGAACTGGATCTGGCACTGGTAACGCGCCAGCGCAACTCCCCAGGGGGCGATGTAATTCGTCGTGAGCCGCTGGTCTGGGCGGTAGGGGTTCACCAGCAGCCATCATTGAGCGACCCCATTCCGCTAGCGCTATATTCCCCAGGGGCGGATGTGTTTCGTGAGGTGGCGGAGCAGGCCTTACAGGCCGCCGGGCGGGATTGGCGAGTGGCTTACACTAGCCAGTCTATGGCGGGGCTTGCGCCGATTGTGACTGCTGGGTTGGCAGTGGTGGTTGTGACGAGGAGTATGCTCACACCTACGCTGCGACCGTTAGATGAGAGTAGCGGGCTGCCTGCTTTGCCGATGATTGAGCTGGCGTTGCACCGTGCGCCGCACCGGCCTTCAGAGCCAGCTCGACGGCTGGGTGAATTGATTCGCGAACAGCTAGCGGCTCCCAGCGAAGCGTTATAAGGTATGTCATTACCTAACAATTATTTTTCTATCGTGACGCCGCTGAACTAAGCTAACGCTGACGACGCTACTGGGCAGGGAGTTTTGAATGCACGAGTTAGATCACTATATCTACCCGCATCGGGTGCTGCACTGGCTGGTAGCACTGGCGGTGCTGCTATCGCTAGCGAGTGGCTTAACCCTTGGGTTTTTGGGCTATGAACGTACTGTAGCGCTCGTCGGGAATACGCTGACCAACCTACTTTATACTAGCCATAAGACCCTGGGCGTCACGGTTCTGCTGCTGATGACGCTGCGCATTATTACCCGAATTGCCTTTGTAGTACCGGATCATGATCCGCCCCTGAATGCCTTTGAGCGCATTGTGAGCACCAGCGTGCACCATTTGCTCTATGTGGGGCTGGTCGTTATGCCGCTCCTCGGCTGGGCAGCCACCGCCACAGGCGGTTTTCCGGTGGAATTTTTCCACTGGCATTTGTCAGGGCTACTAGGTAAGAATGAGGCGCTCTCGGAAACTCTGTTTATGTGGCACGAGCGTGTAGGTTGGGCACTGGTGGTGCTGATTACGCTGCATGTGGCTGGCGCGCTGTTTCATTGGCGAATTAAGCGCGATAACGTGATGAAGCGCATGAGCCTGTTTGATTAAATCGCTGCCTACGCATCTTCTAAGTCACGCTGAACCATAGCCATAAAAACGGGTGGTTTGGCGTGCTTTTTCCGTACTCATAAGCTGCCGTTGGAGAGTAATGGGGCTGCTCTGGTTCCTTGAGTGTAGACCTCTTTTTAGAGCCCTGAGTAAACATGATGCTAAAGCGTGAGATGGTTCAGCCTTTCCGTTAGTCGCTGAATCAGCTGCCCGCTGTGACGCCAATAGTGCCAGTAGAGCGGTACGGTTAATCCTTGCCCCGGTGCGATACTCACCAGTTGGCCTGCTTGCAACTGTTCAGCAGCTTGGCGCTGAGGAATCATGCCGTACCCAATCCCCGCCGTTGCCAAGCGCACGAAGCCCTCTGACGAAGGGCACAAGTGGTAGGGGAAGTGCCCCTGGTAGCCGCACTGCGCCAAAAACTGGTGCTGTAGCTGGTCGTGGGGGCCAAAGACGATAGCGGGGGCTTTTTGAAACGCCTCTGCGCTCAGGCCTTCCGGAAAAAAGCGTGCGGCATAGCTGGGCGATGCCAGCGGTTGATAAGACATATCCCCCACGTGTAGGCAGCGGGCACCGGCAATTGGGTTGGGTGTGGCGCATAGGCAGGCGGCAACATCGCCATCGCGTAGACGCTTTAAGCCTACCTCCTGGTCTTCAATGACCAAATCCAGCAGCACCTCTTCCGTTTGGCAGATATCCGCCACGGCGTCGGCCCACCAGGTCACCACGCTATCGGCATTCAGGGCAATGCGTAGCCTTGGCGCGGCTTTTTCTAGAGAGGGAAGAGCATCGTGTAAATCGCGCTCCAAGAGCTGCACCTGCTGGTAATGAGCTAATAATCGCTGGCCGGCAGGCGTGGGCGCGAGAGCGGGGTGGCGCACCAGCACCGGCTGGCCCAAACGAATTTCCAGCGCTTTTATCCGTTGAGAGATAGCTGATTGCGAAAGGCCCATCACGTCGCCTGCTCGCTCGAAGCCGCCGCACTCCACCACGGTGGCCAGTGCATGCAGTAATTTGTAATCCACCATGATGTCCTCTCTGTTGTTGGCTCTGGCAGTTAATCAACACCGCAACGGCGAGTAAAGGAAGGCGCGCGGGCCAAGATGCGTAAATGAAAATCAGTCTCTTTGTTTGACTTGCCGGGGAAGTGCGTCACAATTCGCCGCTTATGTGTAAAGGGGTTGCAGCATGGAATTATTGCGAGTGGTGTTTCGCCATTACCGCTGGCCGTTTCTAGGCGCACTAGCGCTGAGCCTGGTGAGTGCTGGGCTTGGGGTCGGTGTGATTGCGTTCATCAACCAGCGGCTGATCGAAGCGGGCAGCGCCCTCTCCGCATTGCCCCAGTTTTTAGGGCTATTGGCGCTGCTGCTGGCGGTCACGCTGGGCACGCAGCTAGCGCTCACCTTGCTTGGCCACTACTTCGTCTTTGATCTGCGCTCCCGGCTGGTGAAGCGGATTCTGGATACCGATATCGAACGGTTAGAGCAGCTTGGTAACGCGACGCTGCTGGCAAGTCTCTCCAGCGATGTGCGCAATATTACCATTGGTTTTGTGCGCTTACCTGAGCTGGTGCAGGGCGTAGTACTCACGCTGGCCTCGGTGGCGTACCTTGCGTGGCTCTCGCCGCAGATGGTGGTGATCACCGTGCTGTGGATGGCCTTCACCATGGGCGTTGGCTGGGTGCTGGTATCGAAGGTGTATCGCCACTTCCATCAGGTGCGCGAAAGCGAGGATCGGCTGTATAAGGATTATCAATCGGCGATCGAAGGTCGCAAAGAGCTGGCGCTTAACCGTGACCGTGCGCGGCGCTTTTTTGATGAATCCTACACGGATAACGCAAAAGCGTATCGCCACCATATTATTCGCGCAGACACCTACCACCTCAGCGCCAATAACTGGTCCAATATCATGATGCTGGGCGCCATTGGCGTAGTGTTCTTCATGGCCAACGTGCTGGGCTGGGCAAGCCCTGCGGTGGCAGCCACCTTTGCTCTAACCCTGCTGTTTTTACGCACGCCCTTGATTCAGGCCGTGGGCGCATGGCCCACGTTAATCAGCGCCCAAGTGGCGTTCGATAAATTGGCCAGCCTGGAGCTAGCGGAGTACCAGCCGGGCTTCGATGTGGAGGATCGTTTCCAAGGTTGGCAGCGCTTAACGCTCACCAACGTGGTGTATCGCTACACGCCGTCCTCCGGGGGCGAAGGCTTCCAGGTGGGACCGCTCAATCTCACGCTGGCGCGTGGCGAGCAGGTGTTTCTGATTGGCGGTAACGGCAGCGGTAAATCGACGCTGGCGCGTCTGCTGTCAGGGTTGTACCGCCCGCAAAGTGGCCAAATTAGTGTGGATGGAAAGGAGCTTAGCCCGCAAGAGTGGGCTGCGTTTCGGGCGCGCTTTGCCAGCGTCTTTACCGATTTTCACCAGTTCGACCAAGCCATGGGGCCGGGTGGCAAAGCGGCTGACCCGGTACTGGTCGCGACCTGGCTCGAGCGGCTGCAGATGCAGCAAAAGCTTGAATGGCAAGATGACCGCGTGGTGAATACGCAGCTCTCGCAAGGGCAGCGCAAGCGTTTGGCACTGCTGCTGGCGATTGCCGAAGAGCGGGATATTTTGCTGCTGGATGAGTGGGCGGCGGACCAGGACCCGCAGTTCAGGCGGCTGTTTTACCGCGAACTGTTACCTCACTTGAAAGCGATGGGCAAAACCGTGTTTGCCATTAGCCACGACGACAGCTACTTCGTCCATGCGGACCGCTTATTGGAGATGTCTAAGGGGCAATTGAGTGAGCTGACGGGAGAGCAGCGGGCACAGGCCAGTGAAGATGCGGTGGCGCAGATCAGCTCGTGAGCCTACAGCAGCCACCGACGCAGGGTGGCCACTTTTCAGCGGCCAGCTACTGGGCAACGGCGATATTGTGCTCTCCATTGGGGTGTCGGATGACTTGCATCGGCAACCCGTAAATGGCTTCCAGGGTGCTGTCGCGCATTAGCTCGTGGGGAGACCCGTGTGCCAGGAGTCGGCCGCTGTGCAGGGCCATCAGCTCATCGCAGTAGCGGGAGGCCATGTTGATATCGTGCAGCACGATCACCACGCCCAAATCGAGCTCGTCGCACAGCTTGCGAATCAGCGCCAGCACTTCGATTTGATGGGCAATATCCAGCGCCGCCAACGGCTCGTCCAACAGCAGGAAGCGGCTGCCCTGGGCAAGCAGCATCGCCAGCCAAACCCGCTGGCGTTCGCCGCCGGAGAGGGTGTCGACCAGTCGGTCGGCGAAGGCTTCCGTATGCGTGAGCGCAATGGCGCGTTCCACGGCTTCTTCGTCGGCCTGGGTGTGGCGCCCCAAGAGACCGTGCCACGGATAGCGGCCAAAGCCGACCAGTTCACGCCCGGTCAAGCTCTCGGCGCTCGGCAGGTGTTGAGGAAGGTAGGCCACTTGGCGAGCAAACTCACGATGCCCCCAGTCACTCAGCGGGCGCTGATCGAAATGGATCGCGCCCCGAGCGACCGGCTGCTGCTGTGCCATCAGCTTGATGAGCGTCGACTTGCCGGAACCATTATGGCCAATCAGGCCATACACTTTGCCTTCGTGAAACGTGTGCTCGATGGGGTTGAGGATGGGTTTGCCATTGACTTCAAACGTGGCGTCTTTGATCTCGAACATGGACGACTCCTGGTGGCGAATGCATCAATCATCATGCCGCCATTCTAGTGCTAATGGTTCTCATTTTTAATGAAAAAATGAAAAAAATAGCCGAACGCTCAATGGGACCCGCCTTGTACTCATCGATCATCTTCTGGGCGTAGGCCTGCTGAGTGAAACCCTCGGAAGTATGCCCGGTGAACGGCATGTCGACCTCGTGGGATTTCAGTTCCGGTGCCATCATGATCCCCTGCTGCTGGAAGAGCACAATACTGTTGGCATGGCTCATCAAGGTACCAGGGGACGTATAGAGGTCTGTGCGCCACCCTGGGGTGCCCGTCACTTACACCACGATACTCGTGGCATCGCTATTCACGCCCTTGCAGCGTATGAAACTCCGCGAGCGTTATGTCACTAGTGCAGCAGCGTATATCGGCCGCGTTGGTCAACGCGCCGGTGGTGTCATCGAACGCTGGCGGCACGCTGCACTACCCGGCCAATGGCGTCTCGACGATATTGGTGGTGGCGTGGAGGTCACACTGTGAGTGGCGGCAGACTAGTGCTTCGTTGGCGGTGAAGGCGACGTCGCACTCCAAGATATCGGTCCCGCCCTGAGCGCCTGCGATATACGACTCGAGCGTGTGTTCGGGAAACTGAAGCGGTGCGCCCCGATGCCCAATCGGCAGCGGCGAGCAGTGCCAGGTGGTTCGCTCGGCGGCACTGATCAGTAACGTCGCTTTGAGTGCCTGCTCGTGAGCATTGTCCGCACTCATGTCGTTGACCAGAAAGAGCGGGCGGGGTCCCAGCGTCACTGCCTACGCCGCCTCGATCAGCGCCTCGTTCCAGCGGGGCGTCTTCTCGCTCTCTTCAGCAATGGCAAGGGCAGGAGCCAGCAGGCTGCCTAGCCCGGATGTTGCACCGGGTCAGTCAGAAGTCCCCAGATGCCAGGCTCGGTGGGGATAAAAGGGATCTGGAGTGGAGTTTGGCTGCTTTTTGATCAAGTTCCTGTGCTCAGGGCGCACCCCCCCACCCCCCCACCCCCCCACCCCTATGTCTTTTCTGTGCCGGGGACAGCACGCCGTGGCGCTATCCCGGCACCAGCTTGCTGGCCAGCTTCAGGAAGAGGTCCTGCTCCGGGTACTGGCTGCTCAACATCAGCCGAATCGTGCGCGTGTTGCGGGTGATGACGGCGCCGATCTTCAGCAGCTTCAGGCGGAGGGTGTTGACCTGGGCCTGGGCGAAGTCGGTGCGCTTGAGGTAAATCCGACGCAGCCGCTCCAGGAGCAGGTAGGCCAGCCCCGAGAGCAGCAGTCGGTACTGATTGGGCCACCATTCGTGGCAGCTGGTGCGGTCGGAGAACAGGAACTGCTGCTCCACATAGCGGGTGTTGAAGCCACGCCGGCTGGTCTCGGACTTGACGATCACCCTTCGTCGACGCTCCTTCCAGCTCTTGGCAGCGTACTCGATGAAGCCGAAGACACGCTCCTTCTCCCAACTCTTCTCGAAGCGGATAGCCGACGTGTAGTCGATGTCCAGAGCCAGCTTGGCCAAGCGCTTGTTGCCGGCGAGGCCGATGATGTAATCGACGCCGTGGCGGTCGCACCAGTTGAGAATCAGCGGACGGCAGAATCCGCTGTCGCCTCGGAAGACGATCTTCACCTCAGGCCACGCCTGGCGCAGCCGCCGGACCAACAGGGCGAGGATGGCGCCGGCGTGGTGAGCGGCATCCAGCGAGGCCGGACGCAGATAGCTGACCAGCAGCTGGTCGCCACAGAACACGAACAGCGGCAGGAAGATGTAGTGGTTGTAGTAGCCGTTGAAGTGCCGCCCGAGCTGCTGGCCATGCACCCGATCGGCGGTAGCATCGAAGTCGAGGTAGAGCGGCTTCTTGGGTGGCCGCCGGAACGAGCGGATGAACTGCTCGATCATTTCCTCGTGGATGGTGACCGCCCAGTCCCGATCGGCTTGCTGCTCGAAGCGACACAGCGTGGACTGGCTGGCCAGCACGCCATCGGTATCGACGGCGGTCTGCAGGGCGATGTCGTGACGCAGCGCCTGGTGGTCGTTGAGATCCTCGTAGCCCAGCGCCAGGCCAAACACGCGCTGCCGAACCAGGGTTTCGGTGCGATGCAGGCAGCGTTGAGGATCGCGGTCATCACTCAGCCGGCGAGCGACGGCGCGGGTTAGGCCCATCTCGCGATCGAGCTGCCTCAGCAGCAGGATACCGCCGTCGGAAGTGACATCACCGCCATCGAAACGGGCGATGACCTGACGGCCTTTGCAGCGTGGAAAGGAAGCGGACGGCGTGGTACATTTTGTCATGGCGGCTGAGGCGGTTGGTTCTTGTGTAGGAGCTTGAATTATAACCGGTTTTCAGCCGCCTTTTTCATGTCTTATGCAATATCCAGGTTAAGCGGGTTGTCCGCATGGTCTTCGATCACGCGGTCGATTACCCCACCCAATGGGCGTCTACCGGCGCCATTGCCCCCAAGATTGGCTGTACACCGGAGACTCTGCGTAGCTGGGTTCGTCAGGCCGAACGTGACACGGTAGGGGCAGCTCTCGCCGACGATCAGCTCGGTGGCCAGCAGGCTGGGTTCGGCGGGGACGAGGCCGAGGATCATGCGTGCGGTGATGCGCCCCTTCTCGGTGCTGTCCTGGCGCACCGTGGTCAGGCGCGGCGAGCGGTACTGCCCTTCGGCGATGCCGTCGAAGCCGGTCAGGCGCAGGTCCTCGGGGATGCGCAGGCCACGCTGCTCGGCCAGGGTCAGGGCGGTGAGGGCAATGCGGTCGGACATGCACAGCAGCAGATCCGGCCGTTCGTCGTCGGGCAGGTCGAGAATGGAGGCGATCACCGGAGCGCAGATGTCATGGGTATTCTCCTCGATATTCCACACTGGCACCGCCGCCGGGTCGATGCCGTGTTCCTCGAAGGCGCGATGGAAGCCATCGAGACGGGCGCGGGTAATGGTGCGTTCGGCGGTCAACCAGGGTTGTTCCTCGGTCACCCGCCCGTTGCAGGGTGTCTCGGTGAGTCGCAGGGCGAGCACGCCGATGCGCCGTGGCGGTGTCGCCAGGGCATAGCAGGCGATAGCGTGACTGGCGGGCTCATTGTCGATGTGCACCATCGGCTGGCCGTCGATGTTGAAATCCACGGCGACCAGGGGGCGCTGGGCGGGCAGTTCGTTGAGCAGCATCGCGCTCGGCATCAGGCCATAGACGATGAAACCGTCGGCCATGCTGGCCGTGCCGGAGGTCTGCCGCGAACCGGGTTGCCGACCCGATAGCAACAGCAGGGTATGGCCATGATCGTCGAGCACTTCGGCGATCCCGGTCAGCAGCTCGCTGGATACCGCGTCGTTCAGGCTGTAGGTCAGGGTCTCGGCGAGGACTACCGCGATGATCCGCGAGCGGCCGGTGCGCAGGGTGCGGGCGCGGGCATCCGGTCCTTGATAGCCCAGGCGCTGGGCCTCGCTGAGGATACGCTCGCGCAGGCGCGGCGAGAGCTGGTCCGGTCGGTTGAAGGCGTTGGAAACGCTGGCGGTCGAGACGCCGAGTTCGCGGGCCAAGTCCTTGAGTGTGATATGCCGAGAGGGAGGTGTCACAGCGGAGTTCCATGCCGAATGCGTTGGGTGCCCAGCATACCGGCACGGCCGGGACTGGCCCAGTCCCGGCCGTGCCGGATCCTCCGACCCGCCCTTCGGAGCTCGGCCATATTCGGTACCGAGCGCCCGGGGCGAGCGATGTCAGCGATCCGGCCAGCCATCGGCGGTCGAAGTGATGGCGATGCCTCGTGCCGGCAGCGTCACGCTGCCCGCTTCCCATCGGCCGTTGACGCATGACGGCGCGTCGTCCAGCGGCGTGATGGTCGTCGGGGCGGGCAGGGTGCGGGGCTCGTCGGTGAAGTTGAGGGCCACCAGGAGGCGTTCGTCGTCGTGCCGACGCTCCAGGCGCATGACGCCGTCGCGTACCGGGTGATGAACGACCTCGCCCTCGACCAGGGCGGGATGGTGACGGCGGAAGGCGAGGAAGGCGCGATAGGCGTTGAGCAGTGAAGCCGGATCGTCTTCCTGGCGGTCCACGGCCAGGGCCAGGTGCTCGGTGGCGATCGGCAGCCAGGGGGCGGTCGTCGAGAAGCCGCCATGAGCGGCGTCGTGTCGCCAGGGATGCGGGGTGCGGCAGCCGTCGCGTCCCTTGTAGGCGGGCCAGAAGGCGATGCCGGCGGGGTCGACCAGGGAGTCGAAGTCCAACGTCACTTCGCCCAATCCCAACTCCTCGCCCTGATACAGGCAGATACTGCCGCGCTGGGTGAGAAGGAAGGCCATGTAGAGGCGCAGGGCCGCCGCGTCTTGCTCGGCATTCCAGCGCGTGGCCAGCCGTGTCACGTCATGGTTGCCGAGTGCCCAGCAGGGCCAGCCGTCGTCGAGACGGGCTTCCATGGTGGCCAGGGTGTGATGCAGGTAGTCGGGGTCGTGCCGTTCGCCCAGCAGGTCGAAGGAATAGCACATGTGCAGCCGCTTGCCGCCCCGGGTGTAGTCGGCCATCACCGTCAGCGAATCGTCGTCGCCGACCTCGCCCACCGAAGTGGTGCCGGGGTATTCGTCCAGCAGGGCGCGCAGGCGCTCGAGAAAGGCCAGGTTCTCGGGCTGGGTCTTGTCGTGCAGATGGTGCTGGAAGGCATAGGGATTGTCCGGGCGGACACCCATGAAGCCTTCCTCGAGCGCCTCCCGTGGCGGGTTGTCGCGCAGCTCCCCGTGGGTGCAGAAATTGATGGCGTCGAGACGGAAGCCGTCCACGCCTCGATCCAGCCAGAAACGCACTTCGCCGAGGACGGCCTCGACGACCTCGGGATGGCGAAAGTTGAGATCGGGCTGCTCGGCCAGGAAATTGTGCAGGTAGTACTGGCGGCGCCGGGTATCCCATTGCCAGGCCGCACCGCCGAAGATCGATTGCCAGTTGGTGGGCGGCGTGCCATCGGGGCGCGGGTCGGCCCAGACATACCAGTCGGCGCGTGGATTGTCGTGATTCTGACGGCTCTCGACGAACCAGGGATGCTGGTCGGAAGTGTGCGACAGCACCTGGTCGATGATGACCTTGAGCCCCCTGGCATGGGCGGCCTCCACCAGGCGGTCGAAGTCCTCGAGAGTGCCGAACAGCGGGTCGACGTCCCGATAGTCGCTGATGTCGTAGCCGAAGTCCTTCATCGGCGAGGTGAAGAAGGGCGGATGTCGCCGTCGACGGAGTATCGCGAGCGCTATTTCGATTTCACCTGGGACGCGATGGTCTGGAATGGCGAAACCTACGGTTATCCCATTTCAGTGGAGTCGCTGGGCCTGATCTACAACAAGGATATCGTCCAGACAGCGCCGGAAAGTTTCGAGGCCCTGGCCGAGCTCGACGCCGAACTGAGCGAGGAGGGCAAGAAGGCGATCCTGTTCGACTACGGCGAACCCTATTACGGCTGGCCCCTGCTGGCCGCCAATGGTGGTTATCCCTACAAGCGGACCGCCGAGGGATATGACGTCGGCGACATCGGCGTCAACAATGCCGGGGCCGTGGAGGGCGCGCAACGCCTGCGCGAGCTGATCGACTCCGGCGTGCTGCCCGAGGGAACCGACTACAACGTCATGGCCTCGCGCTTCAATCGTGGCGAGGTGGCGACCATGATCAGCGGCCCCTGGGCCTGGAGCAACCTGGAAAAGAGCGGCATCGACTTCGGCGTGGCGCCGCTGCCCAAGGTAGGGGAGAAAAGGGCGAAGCCGCTGTTCGGGGTGACCGCGGCCATGATCAATGCCGCTTCGCCCAACGATTTCCTGGCCACCGAATTCCTCGAGGGCTACCTGCTCGATGAAGAAGGGCTGCGGACCTTCAACAGTGACGGTTCGCTGGGCGCGGTGGCGCATCGGGCCTATCAGGCGGAACTGGGCGAGAACCCCAATATCGCGGCCACCCTGGCCAACGCCGAGATCGGCGACCCCATGCCCAACATTCCCGAGATGGGGGCCTTCTGGTCGGCCATGGAGCCGGCACTGCAGAACATCGGCAGTGGCCGCCAGGCGCCACAGGCCGCACTCGATGCTGCCGCCGAGCGCATGCGTACCTCGATTCAGTGATCCTTCCCAACATTCGTCCGCGTCCTGGCTCCGGTCCGGTCGCGGGCGGCAGGTGACCGGCCATGTTCACGACCAATGCTTCACGCGGCCTGCCGCGCCATCGTTCCCGCTCCCTTGCCGAGCGCTATCGCCGTTGGATTTCCCGCGCCCTGGTGGCGGCGCTGGTGGTATCCTTGCTGTGGCTGGTGGTGGCGTTCCACCTGCGGGGGCAGTGGATGTTCGCGTTGCTGTTCCTGGTGCTGGGGGCTTCCCTGGCGGTAGTGTTCGGCAAGCGCGAGCTGATGAGTCATCGCTACGTCTTCCCGGCACTGGCCGGCATGGGCGTCTTCGTGATCTTTCCACTGCTGTATACCGTCGGCATCAGCTTCAGCAACTACAGTTCGAGCAACCTGCTCAGTGAGGAGCGGGTGCGTGCCCAGTTTCTCGAGCGTACCTATCAGGCCGAGGGCAGCGCCTTCGATTTCCGGCTTTACCGCGAAGGCGAGCGTGTCCGGCTCTATCTCGAGGCCCAGGGGGAAGAGACGAGTATCGGGGCGTCGCGCCTGATATCCGAGCCCCTGGTCGACAGCGAGTCGGGAGGCTCCCTGGCGGTGCATCCCGCCCAGTCGCCACCGGCTGGAGAGGTCCTGGGCATGCGCGAGGTGATCGCCGAGCGCGAGCGCCTCCAGCGACTGGTACTGACCACTCCCGAGGGCGTCGAGCTGCGCATGGCCGGCTTGCGGCACTTCGCGCCGATTCTGCCGCGCTACACGGAAAACCCCGATGGCAGCCTCACCGATCTACGTGACGGGACTCGACTGACGCCGGATCGCGAGCATGGTTTCTTCGTCGACGGCGAGGGCGAACGCCTGACACCGGGCTGGCCGGTGGCGGTGGGGCTGGACAATTACGCACGCGTGCTGCTGGATCCCGACGTGCGGGGCCCCTTCCTGGCCATCTTCGTCTGGACCTTCGTCTTCGCCGGTCTCACGGTGCTCTTCACCCTGGCGGTGGGCTTCGTGCTGGCCTCGTTGCTGCAGTGGGAGCAACTGCGGGGCAAGGCCGTGTATCGCACGCTGCTGATCCTGCCCTATGCCGTGCCGGCCTTCATCTCGATCCTGATCTTCAAGGGCATGTTCAACCAGTCCTACGGTGAGATAAACCTGATCCTCGAAGGGTTGTTCGGCATCCGTCCTAACTGGTTCACCGATCCGGCCATGGCCAGGACCATGCTGCTGTTGTGCATGGGGCTCTTGCAGTCGGTGCCGCGTGATCTGTATGAAGCCTCGGCGGTGGATGGCGGGGGGCCCCTGACCAACATGTTCCGGATCACCCTGCCGCTGATCATCAAGCCGCTGACACCGCTGCTGATCGCTGCCTTCGCCTTCAACTTCAACAATTTCGTGCTGATCACCCTGCTCACCGGCGGCAGCCCGGACATTCTCGGGGCGAGTACGCCGGCAGGCACCACCGACCTGCTGGTCAGCTACACCTATCGCATCGCCTTCCAGGATGCCGGGCAGGACTTCGGGCTGGCAGCGGCCATCGCCACCCTGATCTTCCTGCTGGTGATGGGATTGTCGTTGCTCAACCTGCGGCTCTCCCGGGTCGAGGTGTAGGTCCGGATTCCAGGAGGATTCTTCCATGGCCATGGTTCAACCGCGTTCCATCCGTGCGCGCAAGCTGGCCGCGCATCTCGCCCTGCTGGGTGTTGTCGCCCTGGTGGCATTTCCCTTGCTGCTGGTGATCTCGATCTCCTTTCGCGAGGGCAATTTTGCCACCGGCAACCTGATTCCCGAACGCTTCTCCCTGGAGCACTGGTCTCTGGCGCTGGGGATTCCCTGGGAGCGCGCCGATGGCAGCGTCGTACAGCCACCGTTTCCGGTGCTCTTGTGGCTCTGGAATTCGGTCAAGGTGGCGGCGGTGTCCTCGGTGCTGATCCTGTTGCTCGCCACTACCAGTGCCTATGCCTTCGCCCGTATGCGCTTTCGCGGCAAGGCGGGGCTGCTCAAGGGGATGCTGATTTTCCAGATGTTCCCGCCAGTGCTGTCGCTGGTGGCGCTTTATGCGCTGTTCGACCGGCTCGGCCAACTGGTGCCCTGGCTCGGCATCAACTCCCATGGCTCGCTGATTCTCGCTTCGCTCGGCGCTGTGGCCCTGCATATCTGGACCATCAAGGGCTACTTCGAATCCATCGACGGCTCCCTGGAGGAGGCCGCCATGATCGATGGAGCGAGCACCTGGCAGGCGTTCCGGCACATCCTGCTGCCGCTGTCGGTGCCGATTTTGATGGTGGTGTTCATCCTCGCCTTCATCATGTCGATCATGGAGTATCCCATGGCCTCGGTGCTGCTGCTCGACGAGGACAAGCTGACGCTGGCGGTGGGCGCCCAGCAGTATCTCGCCGAGCATAACCAGCGCTGGGGTGACTTTGCGGCGGCGGCGGTGCTCTCCGGCCTGCCCATCACCCTGGTGTTCCTGCTCTGTCAGCGCTGGATCGTCGGCGGCCTGACCGCCGGCGGCGTGAAGGGCTGACACTCCTCCTCCGCTTACTATCGCCTACGCCCCGTTCCCCCGCCCCTCATCCATGGGGCGGGGAGGATAACAGGGCGCCTCCTTTCCGACACAGTACGGCGGCATCCCGTCAGGGAGCCGTCGCCGCTAACGCCCGACCGGGCTTCAAGAGCGCATGGGTTTCAAGCCCGGCTTTGCCATACACAACAAGAAAGGGATCATCATGACCTCACTCAGGACACGACGCTTTACGCTCTCCACCCTGACCGCCGCCATCGCCCTGGGAGCGACCGGGGCTGCACAGGCCGCCGACGTCGACTTCTACGGCTTTGGTCGCTCGGGAATCGGCTCGACCACCGGCGGTGGCGACCAGGCGTGCTTCCAGGCAGCCGGCGCGCCGGCCAAGTACCGCCTCGGCAACGAGTGCGAGACCTACGCCGAGCTGGGCCTGGGCTCGACGCTCTACGAGAAGGACGGCAAGACCTTCTATTTCGACAGCCTGGTGGCCTACGTCAACGAGCAGGGCAACGACTTCGAGGCCCTGGACAGCGAAAGCGACGATGGCAACACCATGGCGCTGCGCCAGCTCAACGTCCAGGCGACCGGGGTGATCGAGGCACTGCCCAACGCGACCCTCTGGGCCGGCAAGCGCTACTACCAGCGCCATGACATCCACTTGAACGACTACTACTACTGGGACCTCTCGGGGCCCGGTGGCGGTATCGAGAACATCGACCTGGGCTTCGGCAAGTTGAGCCTGGCCTGGTTGCGCAACACCAGCGAGGACACCGAGTTCCCCGATGGGCGCCAGAACCTCGCCAACAACACCCTCGACATTCGCCTGGCGGACATCGCGACCAATCCGGGCGGTAGCCTCGAGATCGGCTACGACTATGGCGCGGCAACGCTCACCGATGCCCAGGACCGCGCCGGCATCGATCCCAAGAAGGGGTACATGGTGACCCTGCAGCACACCCAGGGCGATTGGTTCGGTGGTTACAACAAGTTCGCGGTGCAGTATGCCACCGACGGCATCATCGGCGGTTCCGGTCGTGCCAACACGGCGTCGACCACGCCGGAAGGCGACATGATTCGCGTGCTCAATCACGGTCAGGTCAACCTGACACCGGATATCGACATGCTCTACGCCGCCATCTACGAGGACCGTGACCTGGACAACGGCCAGGGGCAGACCTGGCTGTCGGCCGGCGTTCGACCGACCTATTACTGGACCGACACCCAGAGCACGGCGCTGGAACTCGGCTATGACCGTGTCGACCCTCAGGATGACGGCATGGAAACCGCCGACCTGACCAAACTGACCCTGGCCCAGCAGTGGTCGGCGGGACGCGGGGCCTTCGCGCGTCCGGTGCTGCGCGCTTTCGTGACTTATGCCAACTGGGATGGTGATGTCTACAACGCTGCCAGCGAGTCCATCGACATGGGCGAGTACGACGGCGTGACCGTGGGGCTACAGGCCGAGGCCTGGTGGTAAGCCTCACGCATGGCGTGAGATGACAGTTTGCTGATCGTTGGCCGGTGCCCTGGGGCACCGGCATTTTTCCTTGTCACCGCTTTCCTGCCACCCCACGAGGTCATGATATGTCCATCGAAGTTTCCCACAGGGCGGCCAAACGCCGTCTCGCCCTGGCAGGCGCCCTGGGAGCGCTGCTGCTCGGCGGCTGCGCCACGACGACGCCTTCGGCCACCGAACACCGGCCCGACGAGGCCTGGCTCGAGCGCGCCAGCGATTGCTGTCGAGGGCTCGATTCCCTGCCGTTATCGCCGCTGGCCGGCCATGACGAGCGAACCTTGCGCTTCGGCCCCGAGACGCCGATTCACCGCTTCGATACTGGTCCCAGCCCCTTTCACGCCATGGAGCTGCCGCGCGGCATGGGGCCGCTGCGCCTGGAGCTGATCAGCCGTGTGTGGCGCGACGACCAGGGGCATCTGTCACTGTTCGCCCCCCTGGTGTTGATCCTCGACGAGACGGGCGCGATACAGCGCCGCTTCGACTGGCGGGAGTTCACCTACCAGCCGACACGGGGCCTGAACGACGACCGCCTCTACCTGAGCTTCGGTATCACGCCCTCGGCCCGGGCCGACCGGCTGGTGGTCCTGACGTCCGATGCCGCTCGGGCCGCGGAAAGCGAACTGCTGCACCCGGCGCGAGCCCAGGCACGGGCGCGTCATCTCGCCGAGCCGGCGGTGGTCGATCCGGTGGCGCCGCACCTGGCCAGTGGCGAGGTATCGCTGCGGGTGAGGCCGCTGGGCGAGAGTGATGGTCTGCTGGCGCCACTGCTGGGCAGCGGTGGCGCCGAGACGGTGCCGACGAGCCCGACACAGGCCGAGCCACCTCCTGAGCACGAGCCGGTCGATTCGGCGCCCCTCGACTGGCGACGCATGATCCGGGCCGCCCTGGATAGCGGTGACCTGGAGCTGGCGATGACACTGGCCGAGCATGCCGAACGTGAAGGAGAATCGGGCACCCGGCGTTGGCTGGCGGAACGCCTGGAGCGGCGCTGACGGCCATCGCCGGCGCTGGCGGGAAGAGACGCGACGAGGGAGAGGAGGGATAACCGTGACGGTTCAGGACACCCTGGTTCACTATCTGGAGCGCCTGACAGCGCTCATGGAGAAGATCGAACGACACGATACGGCGCGACACGGCATTCTGCAGGCCAGCCTGGCGCCGGATATGTTCCCCTTGCACACCCAGGCCAGGATCGCGGCAAACTTCGCGCTCCGCGCCTGCTGCCGGCTGGCCAGGGTCCCGGAGGTCTGTTTCGACGCCGGCGACGACCGAGACGATGGCGAGGTCAATCGCTACGCCAGCGTCCGGGAGCAGCTCGATCGCAGCCGTGAGTTCATCCTGGCGCTTTCCATTCCCCGGGATCCCGGGGACTCGCCGCTGGGCGAGGACACGGCGGGACACGCGGTCATCTCCCTGCCCATGGACGAATACGTCCAGGCCTTCGCCCTGCCGAACTTCTTCTTCCACTTGTCGATGGTCTATGCCATCGCCAGGGCGGAGGGCGTGCCGCTGGGCAAGGAGGATTTCGATGGCTATCACCGGTATCCGCCCGGCTTCTCCTTTCTCCAGTAGCCTGACGGGCCTGGCCGATCGTGACGAGAAGCCGGATCAGCAGTCGCTCGGTGTCAGGCCCGCCAGGCACCCGGGAGGCCCCGGTGCGGCGCACCGGGGCGGACGCGAGCCGCCCGCGTCATCGGGCGATGCCGGGGATCTCCACCTGGCGGGGACAGGCTTGACCCTCGGCATCGAACAGATGGCACTGCTCGCCGGACAGGCCCAGTGTCAGGGCTTGTCGGGGCTCGAGGCACGCCAGACGGTCGAGACGTTGGGTCACGGTGCCTTCGACACCGTCCACGTCGATGTGGGCGAGGGTCTCGTAGCCGAGCCGTTCTGCGACGCCCAGGCGACCTTGCAGCAGGGCATCGGCCGTATCCGGCGTGACGAAATCCTCGGCACGAATGCCCAGGGTGGCCGTGTCGCCCTCCGTCAGGCGCGAACCATCCACCGCCACGGGCAGTGTCTCGCCGTTGGGCAGTCGCACGCCGGTGCGCCGCTTGCCGGGATCGATGACCGTGACCGGTAGGGTGTTGATGCGGGGAGAGCCGATGAAGGCGGCGACTTCCAGGCTCTCGGGGAAGTGGTAGAGCGTCAGCGGCGCGCCGACCTGGGCGATGCGACCGCTGCTGAGCAGGACGATCCGGTCCGCCAGGGTCATGGCCTCGACCTGGTCGTGGGTGACGTAGACCATGGTGGCGCCGAGTCGGCGATGCAGTTCGGCGAGCTGTACGCGCATCTCGACGCGCAGCGAGGCGTCGAGGTTGGACAGCGGCTCGTCGAACAGGAATACCCGGGGCTGCTTGACCAGGGTGCGGCCGATGGCCACCCGCTGGCGCTGGCCGCCGGACAGTGCCTTGGGGCGGCGATCCAGCAGTGGCGATAGCTGCAGGGTGTGGGCGGCGGCCTCGACCCGTTGCTTGATCTCGGCCTTGTCGGCGTGGGCGAGCTTCAGCCCGAAGGCCATGTTTTCCGCCACCGTCATGTGGGGATAGAGCGCGTAGGACTGGAAGACCATGCCGATATCGCGCTCCTGGGGCGGCGTCTCGTTGAGACGCTCGCCGTCCAGGCACATCTCGCCCCGGCTGATCTCTTCCAGGCCGGCGATCATGCGCAGCAGCGTCGACTTGCCGCAGCCGGAGGGGCCGACGAAGACCACGAATTCGCCATCCTCGATGCTCAGGTCGATGTCTCGCGAGACTTCGACGCCGTCGTAGTCCTTGCCGATGCCGGTGAGTGTCAGGTGTCCCATTGGTGATGTCTCCCTGTCAGGCAGCGTGGCGCTGCGTGGCGATGGCCAGTGCCCGGTCGGAGGCGTCGAACAGGTGAGTATGCTCGACATCGACGCGCAGAGCGACGTCCTGGCCGACCTGCCAGTCGCTGGGCGCTTCGCTGCGGTGGATCAGCAGGGTGTCGCCTTCCCGTGGCTCGAGATAGACATAGACCTCGTTGCCCAGGTACTCGACGTTGACGATCTCGAAGCGGTTGTCGCCCTCGGCCTCGGCCAGCCGCAGGTGCTCGGGGCGCACGCCCAGCGACAGCTCGGCGCCGGGCCCTTGGCCGCTGGCGTCCTGGGGCAGCGACAGCTCGCCGAGCCCCGGGGCCTGGACCCGACAGCCCTCCTCGTTCCCGCCGAGCAGTTCGGCCGGCATGAAGTTCATGGTGGGCGAGCCGATGAAGCCGGCGACGAACCTGGTGGCCGGCTGCTGGTAGAGCGTCTGGGGGCTGCCGACCTGCTCGATGCGACCGTCGCGCAGTACCACGATCTTGTCCGCCAGGGTCATCGCCTCCACCTGGTCGTGGGTGACGTAGATCATGGTGGAGCCCAGGCGGTGGTGCAGGCGGGCGATCTCGTTGCGCATCTGCACGCGCAGCGAGGCGTCCAGGTTGGAGAGCGGCTCGTCGAACAGCAGGATGCGCGGCTCCCGGGCCATGGCGCGCCCCATGGCCACGCGCTGGCGCTGGCCGCCGGAGAGCTCCTTGGGCTTGCGGTGCAGCAGCTCCTCGAGCTGCAGGATGCGGGCCGTGGCCATCACGCGCTCATCGACGGTCTCGTTGGCCATCTTGGCCAGCTTGAGGCCGAAGGCCATGTTCTCGTAGACCGTCATGTGCGGGTAGAGGGCGTAGGACTGGAAGACCATGCCCACGCCGCGCTCGCGGGGCGGCAGGTCGTTGACCACGTCGTCGGCGATCCTGAGCTCGCCGTCGCTGATCGACTCGAGCCCGGCGATCAGGCGCAGCAGGGTCGACTTGCCGCAGCCCGAGGGGCCGACGAAGACCACGAACTCGCCGTCGCCGACCTTGAGGTCGACGTCCTTGATGATGTGGGTGCTGCCGAAGGTCTTGTTGAGCCTTTCCAGGGTCACGCTTGCCATCTTGCGACTCCTAGCCGGCCTCGGGGGCCGGCCCTTGTTTTGTGTGTGCGCCAGGCATGGCGCGCAGCGCCTGACTGGCGCTGTTTCCAAGGGTGGTGCCTTGGAATGACTTGGAGGTGAAAGTCCCCTGCACGCCCGGCAAGGGGAAGTGCTAGCCGACGGCAAGGGTGTCTCCCGCGAGGGAGAATCTGAAGGCAGCCCGAGGCAAAACGCTGGCCTGACGAACAGGAAGCGGATACGAGGCGTCATGGCGGGGTGAGGTGGCACGCATCACCAAAGCCCGATACTTGCACGGAACGCCATGACGTAAATCCGACAGGCATAAGCGGGAAGGTCGCGCGTCTTACCCTGGGAGGTCTGGTGGTCTGCCACGGTGCTACCGGCGTCGAGAGGCGACGGGATGGATCACCAGACGTCAGCAGAGGCCATAGTAAGTGCCGATTCACCCCGGCACCAAGGGCCGAACATGAAGAACCGCGAGTAGGCGATAACGTCTCGAGGATCGATCATGAAGACAGACACTGACGCTGATACCGTCACCCACCCAGAGGGGCAGGGGCGGAACCCTGAGTCCCGGCCGGTGGGCGTCGAGACGGTCCCGGCGTCGTCATCGTGGACGAAAGCGGAGCCCGCCCCGCTCATGGAGGCCGTGGTAGCGAAGGCCAACATGGCGCGGGCTTACCGGAAGGTGGTTGCCAACCAAGGCGCACCGGGTGCCGATGGCATGACGGTGGACCAGCTGGCCGATCACCTGAAACAGTACTGGCCGACGCTGCGTGAGCGGCTGCTGGCCGGTGATTATCATCCCAGCCCGATCCGGGCCGTCGAGATTCCCAAGCCCAAGGGCGGGACGCGGCAGCTCGGCATCCCCACGGTGACCGACCGGCTGATCCAGCAGGCGCTGCTTCAGGTACTGACGCCGATCTTCGATCCGACATTCTCGGCATCGAGCTACGGCTACAGGCCAGGGCGCAGTGCCCAGCAGGCCGTCTCGGCGATGAAGGCCCATGTCACTGCCGGCCACCGATGGGTGGTCGATCTTGACCTGAAAGCCTTCTTTGACCGGGTGAACCACGACCTGCTGATGGCGCGGATCGCGCGCCGCGTCCGCGACAAGCGGGTACGGCGCCTGATCCGCCGCTACCTGGAAGCCGGGATGTTCCAGGACGGTCTGGCTGCGCCACGCCAGCAGGGAACACCCCAGGGCGGACCGCTGAGTCCGCTGCTGGCGAATATTCTGCTGGATGACGTGGACAAGGAGCTGGAACGCCGCGGCCACCGCTTCTGCCGCTACGCCGACGACCTGCAGGTGTATGTCAGGAGTCGGCGAGCGGGCGAGCGCGTCATGGCCAGCCTGAGTGATTTTCTCGAGAACTCACTCCGGCTGACGGTCAACCGCCACAAAAGTGGGCTCTTCGTCGTTGGGTGTGGAATTCGCCCCCTGAGCTGGGCCAGGATATGACCTCCACGACGACAGGAGGCATGGCATGGACGGCACCCAGATTCTGACCCTCGGCCTGGGCCTGGAAGCGCCCTGGATCCTCAAGGACCAGCACCTGGATACCTCCGTGTCACCCCATCGCCTGGACCTCTACGTCGAGGCCGAGCGAGGCAGCCTCTACCCCTGTCCTGAGTGCGGCAAGGCCTGCCCGGCTCACGACTTCGCCGACAAGACCTGGCGGCACCTCAATTTCTTCCAGCACCACTGCTACCTGCATGCCCGCGTGCCTCGCACTAAGTGCCCCGTACATGGCGTCAAGCGCATTGAGGTGCCTTGGGCGCGGCCAGGCAGCGACTTCACCCTGCTGTTCGAGCAAGCCGCCATGTCGCTGGTCAAGGAGATGCCGGTACTGGCCGTCTCCCGGCAGCTGGAGATCTCCGACAAGCGGCTGTGGCGCATCGTGCACCACTACGTCGGCCGCATGCTGGGGGAGCTGGATTTGAGCAACGTGGCCACCGTCGGCGTCGACGAAACCGCCTCTCGGCGCGGCCAGCGTTACGTGACGGTATTCCTCGGCGGCGGATCAGGATCCGTTATTCAAAGAGGTGTTTTACTGCGAGGTGTTGCTCGAGCTAAAACGCATGGGCAAAGCGGTGCTGGTGATCACCCACGATGACCGCTATTTCCACCTCGCGGATAGGTTGGTGCGGCTGGAGAGTGGCAAGCTGTTGGCGACAGAGCAGCTAGATGGTGAGCAGCCGACTAGTGTGGAAATGGAGGCAATCGAACCGCCGTAGGGTTGTTGAGCCAAGGATGGTTCAAGAGCTTTTAACCAAGGTCTCCACCTCAAACGCTACAATCTGGCGCTGGGTGCTGGAAAACTCCACGCCGATCAGGTGTATGGGTTTGCCGGAGGCGCGGTGCTTATCGGCATAGCCCTTGTATTTGATTTGCGTCAGCGCTTTACCTTCTGGCAGTTGTTCGACCACCTTAAACTCAAACAGGTAAATATGCCCACCAACGTCCACACTCATATCCACCTTGCCGTGGTGGCTGGCATCTTCCACCGTCACATCCAGCCCCAGAGCGGCAAAGTGGCTATAGAAGACACTGGCATAGTGGCCTTCATATTGGGCAATGGGATTGTTGCGGTACCAGTCGTGGGGGAGTCCTGCATAAAGGGCTTTGAGATGAGCTTCCAAAGCAGCCAGATCATGGCGCTGAAAAATATCGAATAACGCCAGTTGATGGGTTTGTGCCTCGCTTGCGTTGATACCCAGTACCGGTAGCAATAAATCGTTGAGACTGCTTTCCACCTCTCGATTCGGAAAGCCTAGCGTATAGAGGCGATAGCCCAGTATGGGCTCCTGCACGTCCTTAATGGTGATATAACCCGTTTGAAAAAGTAGCCCTTCGGTGGTGATGTCATCCACATCAAAGCGCCCTAGCAACTGCGCTTTTGCCTGTAAGGTCTCCAATCGAGGGGTAAACACTCCCCGCTGCTTGAGGATATCGACCAAAAACGTCGGCGTCGCAGACTCAAACCAGTACGGGCCGAACTCTTGTTCTTGGAACAGCAACAGTACATCGAAGGGATTGTAGACAGACGTAACCTCTCGGCCACCCCAACGATAGCCGTTATACCACTTTTTGATTTCCTGACGGTCTAACCCAGACAGTTCGGGTTCAAATACTGTATCAATGTCGTCATCGGTATAGCCACAAAGGGTCGCATAGTCGGGCGACAGGGTAATATCGCGCAGATTGTTCAAGCCCGAAAACAGACTGACCTTGCTGAACTTGGAAACACCGGTAAGCAGCACAAAGTGCAAGTGCGGGTCGGCGTCTTTGATAACGCTGTAAAGGTTTTTCAGGCCCTCGCGTAGTTCTCGGGCGCGCTCCGACACCAGGATATTATCCAGAATCGGTTTGTCGTACTCATCGATCAGCACAACCACCCGCTGGCCGCTCTGCTGGTGGGCGGCGCGGATTAGGGCAGAAAATTCACCCGGTATATCGGTTTTATGATGCTGAGTAATGCCGAACTGCTCGCGTTGAACCCTTAACTGCTCACGAATACGCTCGTCCAGCCCTTCACGGCTCTGCATCACTCCATCGGCAAAGCTAATACGAATCACCGGGTAGCGCTGCTGCCAGTCCCACCTATCATGAATATAGAGCCCTTCAAATAGCGCTTGGCGGCCTTCAAACAGGCAGCGCAGGGTATCCAGCAACAGGCTTTTGCCGAAGCGGCGCGGCCGCGATAGGAAATAGTATTTGTTCTGATTAACCAAACGCTCGATATGCGGGGTTTTATCGACGTAGTAATAGTTGCCCTCGCGGATATCCGAGAACGTCTGAATCCCGATGGGTAACTTACGGCGGTGGGAATTCGTCACGGCGGCCTCCAGAGCAAAAAACAGCGATACAAATAGCAGTTTAGCATGCCCAGCGGCTTGGCATAACGCGTACTATATCGCGGAGCAGCCTCGTCGGGTTGAGTATGTCTACCGAGGCAATATTCGGTAAGTCTGGGTGTAGATCATTGATCAAATCGACGAGTAGAGTTATGGCCGATCAACCCGTAGATCTTGCCCTCTTTGAAACGGTGCGCCACAGAATGCAGCAGGCATTTGCCGTTGATCTCGAAACGAAAGTGGCACCCTTGACCTCGAACATGCTGGTTTCCTTGTGCAAGGAGTTTATCTTACAGGGAGTCGATCTCCATAGAGTAAACGAGAATCGTTGCTTCTATCTCTCGTGCTTGACCTCCTTGCATTTCTCAACTCTGGGCTGATTCAATTACCCGCACCCTGCTAGCTTGTTACCGATAGTCGATGCAGCGTTAGGTCATGCGTAGCATCGCGATAGCGGTGCGCATTAACGCCCTTGTGTAATGACCTCGGTCGCCGCCACCGCACGCTCGACGGCGCTGAAGGAGATGCGCTCCTGCTCCAGTCGCACCCTCGCGCCCAAACGGTCTGCGCGCAGTTCCTCGAACAGTGCCTGCTCGTCGGCGGTGAGCCGGGTGGGGTGGCCGGTGTAGCGCTTCTCCTCGGGTTCCTGGCCCCACAGGGGGTGGTGGCCCATCAGAGTGGGACGGTCCATCAATAGGGAGCGGGCATGGGGCAAGCTGGCGCGCAGGCGGTTGAGGATGCCGAAGCCGTGGGTGTCGATGTCGCCCCAGTACCAGAGCGCGCTATCGTGCAGCCAGGGGATCTCTCTCAGCCTCTCCAGGCCATAGCCCAAGCCGAAGATCACCAGGCTGGCGGATGTCTCGGGGAAGGCCAGGCCGTTGGTGCGGTTCTCGGTGATAAACACACGCTGCACCGGCAGGCTCAGCCCGGAGAACTCCTCCGGCGGAACCGCGATATCGCGCAGGCCCTGAATGGACAGCGCCGGGTCGAGCAGACGGAAGCGGATCTGCGGCGCTTCCGTGCGCAGGCCATAGCGGCGCGCGAAGCCCTTAACGCCGCTGGCATCGCGGTGGATGGCGGTCGCCGGTAGCACCACATCCAGCAGCTCGGCGAGCAGGCCCCGGCGGGTTTCGATGAACTTGGTGTCGACGCCGGGAATGTCCAGTTGGCGCAGGTAGAGCCCTGGCCGCGGGTGGGCCAGGAACCACGCCAGTACGGCCAGCAGGCGGGGCCAGTCGTGGGCATGGCGGAGCACGGCGAGGGGGTGGCGCGCTATCCAATCCTGCAGTTCGAGGTGGTGGTGAAGCAGGGTGTCGACCAGGGCCTGGAAGCGCTGGGCATCCTGCTGGCGACGGATCAGCTGCAGCGCCTGGGTTTCATCGGCGATGATCGCTGCCACCGGAATGGCGTTGCTGCCGTGAACCCGGTTGTTGACCTGCTGCCAGCGCAGTTCGTAGCCGTAGCCGCGTCTCTCCCGGCTCTGCTCCCGCAGTGCGTTCACCCAGTCCATCACCGCGCCGAAGCGCTCGGTGATGTCCCGGGCGCTGGGGCGGCGCAGGCGGATCTCCAGGGGGAACGGCGATTCGCCGGACACCCGGGCGGCGAGAAGGCGGCCGCTGTCCCAGGCCTTTTCCACCTGCGCGCGGATGGATGCAGGGGTACTCCAGCTCATGACGCGCTTATCATGCTGCGGGCGGCGCGCTCGGCGCGATACTCCTCGATGCTGAGGTTGCGCACCATCGAGTGCTGACCACCGTCGTTGTGCACATAGCCGACGTTGGCCACAAAGGGCTCAATGATGTGGATTTTCTGCAGCGGGGTGATGATCAGCAGTTGCAGATTGAGCCGCTGGAACAGCTCCAGACCGTAGCGGGCGGATTCGTCGGAGCCGCGGCCGAAGGCTTCATCGATGACCACGAAGCGGAATGAACGTGAACTTTGCCCGCCCGTTTCGAGGCCGAACTGGTAGGCCAGGCTGGCGGCCAGCACCGTGTAGGCGAGCTTTTCCTTCTGACCACCGGATTTGCCGCCAGCATCGGTGTAGTGCTCGTGCTCGGCGTCGTCCTCTCGCCAGCGTTCCGAGGCGGAGAAGACGAACCAGTTGCGCACATCGGTGACCTTGCGTGTCCAGCGCTTGTCGGGTTCGGTCTGGCCCTCCCGCCCGCGCAGGCGCTCGATGATGGCTTTGACCTGCAGGAATTTGGCTTCGGAGTACTCCTCGGTTTCCGAACCGGTCAGCGCCCCTTCGGTGCAGGCGCGCAGCGACTCGCGGAACTCGCGTACCTCGGGATCCGGGGTCGGTTCGGCCTGCAGGCGGATATAGCGGTTGGGGTTGTAGTCGATGGCGTGCAGCGAGCGGTTGATGGTATCGATGCGTTCGCGGATCAGCTCGCGCTCCTGGTTGAGCTTGGCCTGGAAGCCGGCCACCTCGCGGATGGTGTTCTCCTTGAGCAGCTTGCGGAAGTCGGCTTCGAAGCGCGGCAGGTCGTCACCGACCAGCTGCTCGAGCATGCCGCGGTACTCGTCGCCGGCGGCGATGCTGACGTCCACCTCGCGGGTCTCCAGTGGCCACTCGGTCTGGTAGCTACGCATGGCGTCGATGATGCGTTCGCCGAGGCGCTTGAGGCGTTTCTCCTCGGCGTCGATGCGCCCCTGAAGCCAAGTGCGCATCTCCCGCTCGGCATTGTCGCAGGACTCCACGGTCAGGCGCCGCTCGGGCAGGGCCTCGGGGCGTAGCGCGTCGAGGCGGGGAAAGTCGCTTTCGCGCACCGTGGCAGCGGTACGCTCCACCAGGGCTTCGGCCTCGGCCTGGGTCTCACCGGCCTGATCGTACTTGAGCCGTGCAGTGGCGCGTTCGTCGCGCAGCCCGGTCAGGCGCGCATCCTGCTCCTTGAGCTCTGCTTCCAAGTCGCCGAGCTGCTGCTGGAGCAGGCGCAACGTATCCGAGGTTGCCTCGAGCGACTGGCGCTCCTCCTCGAGTCGCTGGATGAGCAGCGTCGGGGTGTGCCAGTCAAGCTCCTGAAAGTGGCGGTAGACATCGATCCGGTGGAGCAGGGTGCCGCGGGTTTCCAGTTGCTTCTGGGTCTCCTGGGCCTGGCTCAGGGTGTCGGCCAGCTGCTGTAGCCGCTGCTGCAGCTGATACTGCTGCTGCTCCAGGGCGGCGATCTTGGCCTCGTTGCTCCAGCCCAGCACATAGCGGGCACGGTCATTGATGGCGTGGCGGTCGTCCTTCTCGTGGCGCTCGCCTTTGGCCTTGATCTGGCCGCTACGGGTGATGGCGCGTTGCTCGCGGCGCAACTGCGCCAGGTCGCGGCAGCAGGCGTAGTCGAAGCGGCGGGCGAGCTCCTGTTCCAGCCAGGCGTAGAAGTCGGAGTCTGGCCGTACGGCGAGCTTGCGCACCAGGGAGTCCGGGTGCAGCTGCGGCAGGCTGGCGCCTTTCGGCTCGCGCACCCGGTAGTAGACCAGGCGTCCACGCAGGTGGGTGCGGTCCACCCACTCGGCGACCTCCTGATAGTGTGCATCCGGCACCAGCAGCGACAGACCGAAATTGTGCAGCACGCGCTCGATGGCGCCCTCCCAGTCGCGCTCTTCATCACGCACCTGGATCAACTCACCGGCAAAGGGCAGCGACTCCACTGGCAGCCCGGTGCTCTCGCACAGCCGCTCACGCAATGCCAGCATGGCGGCAGGGATGTTGGAGCGACGCTGGCGTAGGGAGTTCAGCTCGCGCTCGACCTCCTCGACACCCTCGCGGCCATCGCGGAAGGCGACCGCCGCCTCGGTTACCGCGTTCTGGGCCTCGGCCTTGCGGTCCTCCAGGGTCTCGAGGGCGTGTTCCACCCGCTGGCGGTTCTCCACAAACACCGCCTCGTCGCCCAGTGGGTCCAGCGCCAGGCGCTGGGTAAGCGTTTGGTACTCCTCGGCCCGCCGACGGCGCTCATCGGCCCGCTCGCCCTGATCCTTGATCTGTCGCTTGAGTTGCTCCAGGCGGTCGCCGCCGTTGTCGGCAATGGCCTGCTTCAGCTCGTCGCGCTTGGCCTGGTTGTGCTGTTGCTCGCTGGTCAGCGCCTCAATACGCGAGGCCAGCCGTTCCAGCTCCCGCTCCAGCTTCTCCCGCCGCTGCTCAAGTAACTGTGCCTTGATTCCGGCGAACCAGGGTTGTAGCGCCTCGCGGCAGGCGGTGAGCTCCCGGGCCTGGTCGCTGGCCTCGGCGTAGCGGTCCAGGTTGTCGACCATCGGCTGCAGGGCGTCGATCTGCGCTTTCGCCTTGAGCACCGCCTGGTGGGCGCGGTCAAGGTCCTCGAAGTGACGGATCAGCGCGTCGATGCGCTCCTCCACCGCGAAGGCTTCCAGCATATGCCCGCGCACGAACTCGGTGAGATTGCCGACCGATTTCATCGAGACCGTCTGGTTGAACAGCTCCAGGGCCTGCTCGCTGTCGAGACCAAAGCGCCGGCGGAACGCCGCCCCATAGGGCGGGAAGTGGTCGAAGAGCTCCACCTGGGGCAGCTGGCGCAGGCGCTTGCGCAGGGCATTGAGGTCGCTGCCGAAGTTGGCGAAGTCCTCGGTGATGGTCAGCGGCCGGTCGGCGACCACATAGCTGCGAGCGGGTTGCCCTTGGCTGTCGCGCAGCCAGAACAGCTGGGCCAGGGTGACGTGCTGGTCGTAGCCGGCATGGTAGAACTGCGCGAGAATCACCGAGTAGCTATTGAAGTCACGCAGGGCAACGGGCTTGGCGGCCAGGGCGCCGTCGCTGCGCTCGGTCTTATAGTAGCCAAGCACGTAGGAGCGCAGGCTACGCTCGCGCTGTTCGGCGCCGGCGGCCTTGTTGTAGGTGATGCGCTGGGCCGGTACCAGCAGGGTGGTGATGGCGTCCACCAGCGTCGACTTGCCGGAGCCGATGTCGCCGGTGAGCAGGCTGGTTTCGCCATTCGGTGCCAGGTGCCAGACTCGCTGATGAAAGGTGCCCCAGTTGTAGACCTCCAGGCGCTGGAGCCGAAACCCGGTGTGAGAGTCGTCGCTGGCGAAGTCGAACAGCGCGTTCTGCGGATTATCCGTCATCGTCGTTATCCAGGTGCTGGCGGTAGTCTGCTAGGTGTTGGTCGAACTCGGCGAGCCATTGGGCGTCGACGAAGGCGGCGAGAATGCGGCGCACCTCGAAGCGCTCCTCCTGGCCGCGCAGCCGGCGCAGGAAGCCCAGTTCCACTACCCGCTTGATATGGCTGTCCATGCGGCTCATCAGGCGCACTTCATCCCCTGTTTCAGGCAGGAACAGGCGCAGCATGTCGGCGATCTGCTCGCGAGAGAGAATCAGCCGCGGATCGCAGCCGGTGGCGTCATGCTCTGCCAGCTTCTTGCGCAGCAGTGCCAGCAGCAGGCTGACCGGGTAGCTGAGCTGGCGGCGTGGTACCAGACGCGGCAGCTCCTCCTCGCCCTCCTCGGTCGGGCGCTGGCGCAAATAGGCGTAGCCCTCGGCTTCGTCCAGGATCAGCTCCAGCCCGAATACACCGGCATGGTCGCGTACTTGCGCCTGGAGTCGCAACAGATCCTGCCACGCTCCAGACTGGTCATCGCGGTAGAGGACGCCTTTGAACAGTTGGATCAACACCGGAGAGAGCGCCGGTTCGCGCTCGTTGGGTGGGGTGCCGGTCTCGTTCATGGGTGGGCTCCCTGGTGGCCACTAACGAAGATCACCGCAGGCAGGGCGGCGCGGCGCTGCTGGCCCTGGTCATCGGTCCAATACACGACCTGCTCCTGCGTTTCATCGACGAGGCCCAGCCCCTCCCCGGTGGCCAGGCTCAGCCAAGTCACCAGCTCCGCCAGTCCCTGTTCCAGTGGATGCCGCTGCAGCAGCGCCTCCAGGCTGATCTGGCGCTGGGTCTGCAGCGCCTGGCGTAGCCGGGCCCGCAGCCGCTCCTTGTCCACGTAGACCTGTTCGAACAGTGGGTCGGCAGCGATGTCCGCGGTTCCCTCCTCGAGCGGCGCCTGCTCGATACGTGGCTTGATGGGAGGGCTGAACAGCGGCCGATCCATGGCCAACTGGACGTCGGGGGCGGGAGCCTCTACGGTCATGAAAGGGGTGGTTGGCAGGTTCTCGCGCACCGCCAGGGCGTGCTGTTCCAGACCGCGCAGCAGATCCATGATACGCCGATTCTCCAGCCAGGCTTGATCGTCCAGATAGCGTCGCAGCTGTTCGGAGAGCCGGGCCACGGTGCGCTGGGTCGCTTCTCCGGCGGTTAGCCAGTCATAGTGGATGCGGCGCAGCCTCGGGTCAGGATTCAGCTCAGCGACCGGCTCCAGCGACAGGATCGACTCCAGCAGTTCGGTGAGCTCCTGCTGGCGGTCGGCGGACATCAGGAAGTCCCAGAAGGCACGAAAACTGCGGCCCTGGTCGGAGTCTGTAATGGCATCACGCTGGCCCAGTACCTCCTCCAGTATCGCGGCCTTGCCGCCCTCCCAGGTGGCGATTCGTTCGCGTACCTGGCGATCCAGGTCACGAAAATTCTGCTCCACCTGGCGGAAGTCGGCCAGTAACGCCCGAGCCGTGTCGGTGGCCTGAAGAAAGCGCTCGCGTAGTCGCGTGGGATCCATGAACGCCATATGGCCGGCACGAATCTCCTCGATCTCTGCGTCAATGGCGGCGCGGCGGCGACTCAGCTCCGCGATGCGCGTCTCGGGATCCGTTTCGCTGTTCTGGGAGATGTCACGTAGCAGGTCGAAGACCAACTTCAATCGCGACTCCGCCCCCACGAAGGTGCGCTGCTCGAGCCCGGCCAGCCACTGAATGGCTTGCTCGACGGCAGGTATCAGGTCGTAATGCGGTTCGTCCGAGTCGGCGGGAAAATAGCGCCGCAGCCAGCCGCGTTCATCGCTGGCCCAGTCATTCAGATACTCCCGCGCGGGCTTTGGGAAGTGCCCTTCGCCCAGCCCCTGGCGAAGGTGGAACAGATAGTCTTCCAGCCTTGCCGCCAGCTCCTGCTCCGGCAGGCTGCGCACATTGGGCTCGATAAAACTGCGATGCACGAAGGCAATGATCAGCGGTGCGTGGTCGGCCAGCAGCAGCCGCCAAGCGGGATGGTATTTACGTAGACTGTTGAGGTAGTCGTAGTCCATGCGGCTGGATTATGCTCTATGAATAGCCACCCATGTCCAGGCCGCACAGGGGGAACTAGGTAGCCTTGAACAGTTGGATTGAGATTCGTTCGATTATGCCTCACCTTAGGCCGCGCTTGCTACCCCAGCCAACCACGCAGCCGTTGGCGAGGGGATGAGTAGGCGGCAGTGTTGCGCTGTGCACTACTCGAAAGCTGTGCGGTGGCTTTGCTCAATGCTTCACCGCCCCCTTGCCCCCACCATACGTGCCAGTACCCGGTCTTTGAGCCAGAAGCGGTGAATCAGCGCCATCGTGATGTGGCCGATGACTAATCCACATAACAGCCACGAGAGCGGGCCGTGAAGGAGCTTGGCTGGGGCGATCATCCAGGTGATGTCGCGTTCCGCTTCGGGCAGCAGCTCCATGCCATAAAAGCGTAGTGCCCCGCCGCGGCCGTACTGGCGCAAAATGGCGAAAGCAGGCAGCAACAGCAGGAGCGCATAAAAAGTGATATGTACAAGGCGTGCTATGCGGCCATCCCATCCGAGCGGCTGCGGAGGACGCTGCTTGCGGTTGACCCATGCCCAGCCAAGGCGAGCCAGCGTCACGATCAGAATCAGAAACCCTAACGAGCCATGAGGCCCAATGCTTGCCAAAAACAGCGTGATAGCGTTTCCGCCCATTCCCCGCCAAGCCAGCAACACAGTAAATTGCAGCGTGACCAGCGCGGCGGTCTGCCAGTGAAGCGCACGGCTGACCCGCCCATAGCTGTCAGGGCTGTCTCGCCAGCCAATAGGCGTTTGAGCTGGCTTGCGTGTGAGATCACTGTTTAACGCCGTGTTGTTTGCCGTTCCTTTAACCATTGGCCTTGCCCTGGCGCCAGTAGCCCATGCTGGTAACGTACTGCTTGGGTAGCCCGCACTCGTTGACTAAGTAGCGACGCAGCTTCATAGCGACCTTGGTTTCAGCAGCTATCCAAGCGTAGAAGGGAGCTCTGTCATCCAGGGTGGCGGGTTCCCAGAGTGGGCCGTCCTCATCGTCGCTTTCGTCGTTGCTAGTGGCTGCCGTAGGCACGCCGCCTAGCGCTTGAATTTCCTTATGCAAATCAATATCGCGCACTGCTCTCATCAGCAGCTCACCGTGTTGGCAGCCGGGTTCAGCATCGCGGGCCAGCCAGTGCAGCTTAGCGGCTTGGGGCAGCGGCTGAACGTCGTCACTGCGAGGCACTTCGAACAGCGCTTCGACCCTGGGTTTGAGCGGCAGGTCATCAAGAGTTTCAAGAATGCCTGCGGCGGCGGGGAGGGCGGTTTCATCGGCGATGATCAGAATACGGCGTACACCTTGGGGCGGCTTCCACTCGTAGCCCAGCTTTGGGCCTTCCGAGTTAGCGTCGGGGGCTGTCATGGCAAGGCGGTCACCTGGGCGGGCGTGCATAGCCCAGCGCGATGCGGGGCCATTGTCGCCATGGAGTACAAATTCTACGTCCACCTCTGCCTTCTCCGGCCGCAGAGCGCGAATGGTGTAGGTGCGCGCAGAGGGGCGCTGTGCATCCGGTAGTGCGCGGTAAGCGCCGTACCAGTCATGCTCTTCCAGCTTGGCAATCTCAAACAGCGGATCGAGACTACCACCGCCTTCGGGGAAGAACAGCTTGACACGCTGATCCGGTGCGTAGGTCGCCATATGGCTGACTTCCGGGCCAGTGAAAGTAAACCTGACTAATGAGGCGCTGACTTGGGTGCGTCTGGCAAGGGTGATATCGAAAAGCCGATAGCTCGGTTTGGCTGCCATGATGGGGTTCCTCATGCGGAGACATAAATCAAGGGGGCAATTGTAGTGCTAATTATTATCATTTAGAATCTTCGACAGTCATTCACGCGCTCATTTCCATGCACTCGTTTGCTTATATCCAAGGTCACTCCCATGACGCAGCCGCCTGCCCTCGCTCTTTTGGTGAATCGTCCCGCCACCACCAACGGAGGGGCATCATGCTAGGCGCTGCTCAACGAATGGGAGGAATGACCCCCGCGAAAGCTTGTCTGTTGCTGAGCCTGCCGATGGTCGTGCTGTTTTGGGTCGGTCTAGAGAGCCAAGGCGGTTTTGCGCTGGGCCTAGAGGCATTAGTGACCCCTTCTTTCGAGAATGTCGACGAGCTTCTGCTCTATTACGCCTGGTGGCCGCGCCTCTCGATCGCGCTGTTGGCCGGGGGCGGTTTGGGGCTAGCGGGCGTGCTCATGCAGCAGGTGCTGCGCAACCCGTTGGCGTCACCCACCACGTTGGGGGTGGCATCGGGCGCTAATCTGGCGCTGATGACCGCTACCTTGCTGGCGCCAGGGTTGTTGGTGGTGGGGCGTGAGTGGGTCGCCTTGTCGGGTGGCGCACTGGCGGTGGGGCTGGTGTTCCTGCTCTCCTGGCGGCGCGGTTTGGCCCCTGTTGTGGTGGTGTTGGCGGGCCTGGTCGTTAATTTATACCTGGGCGCACTCTCCACCGCGCTGTTGCTGTTTAACCACGAGGTGCTTTCCGGGCTGCTGATTTGGGGCGCGGGATCGCTGGCTCAAAATGGTTGGGATGGCGTGGCGTCGCTGGCTCCTAGGCTTGCCATTTGCGGCTTGGCGGCATGGCTGCTGCTGCGTCCTTTGGCCGTTTTAGAGTTAGACGACGCCAGCGCCAAAAGCCTGGGGATTTCGCTGAAGCATTTGCGCTTTGCCGGGTTAGGGCTGGCGGTTTTCATCACCGGTAGCGTGGTGAGTGTGGTGGGTATTATCGGCTTCATTGGTTTAGCGGCTCCCAATATCGTGCGTATGGCGGGGGCACGCACGCTGCGTGCGCGTTTGCTCTGGTCGACGTTATTAGGCGCCGTACTGCTGGCCACCACGGACCTCTTACTGCAGCGCTTTTCCGGCATGGTGGCGACGCTGATTCCCACCGGGGCCGTGACGGGCGCCTTAGGCGCACCGCTGCTGATGTGGTTAATTCCGCGCCTTAAGCTGCAGGGCGACCGTCCTCCCCAAGCAACCGGCGTGGCGCTCACGCGCCACGCCGCGCCCCATCGGTTAGCCACTGGGCTACTGCTGGCGCTGGTGGCAGCTATGGTGGCGGGCCATTTGGTGGGGCAAGGGGCCAACGGCTGGAGCATCATCGCCCCGACGAATTGGGGTGTGATTGAGTGGCGCTTTCCGCGCGTGATGGCAGCAGCGGCCAGCGGTTTGATGCTGGCAATAGCGGGCACTATTCTGCAGCGCCTTTCGGCTAACCCTATGGCGAGCCCCGAAGTGCTGGGTATCAGCGGTGGCTGTGCCATTGCACTGATTTTAGGTATTTACCTGCTCCCCGCCCCCAGCAATGCCCTGCTGGTGGCGATAGGAACGCTGGGGGCGTTGGCGACGCTGCTTGTGCTGGTAGCGCTCAACCGTAAGAGTGGCTTTGTGCCTGAGCGTTTACTGCTCAGCGGCGTAGCGATTAGCGCGCTGTTCGATGCGGTGCGCAGCGTGCTGCTGGCGGGCGGTGACCCGCGCGGCCAGCAGGTTATTGCGTGGCTGGCAGGCTCTACTTATTACGTGGATGTAGGCAGCGCGCTGCTCGTAGGCAGTATTGCGGCAGGGCTTGCGTTGGTATCGCTGCCGTTCACCCGCTGGCTAGATATTATGCCGCTGGGTACCGCCACAGCGCGTTCTCTGGGCATAGGTCTGAACCGTGCGCGCCTAGCACTATTACTGCTGGTCGCCTTGCTCACCGCCTGCGCCACGCTAGTGGTGGGGCCACTCTCCTTCATTGGCTTATTGGCCCCGCACATGGCTCGGCTACTGGGCTTCTCCCGCGCCCGACAGCACTTAGTAGGCGCTGCCTTGATCGGTATGCTGTTGATGGTGCTGGCCGACTGGGTAGGCCGTCAAATCATGTTCCCTTATGAGATTCCGGCAGGCTTAGTGGCTTCGCTGATCGGCGGCGCCTACTTTATGTGGGGGCTGCGGCGCTTATAAGCGCTTAACCTGAGCGTGTATAAGCTGCGCTAATGAGCTATTAGCAAGATGATTTTTTGTTATGTCAACTTACCCTTACCCTAGCGCTTTCTTAACTCAAGCATAAGGCGAGCGGCGATGTGGGAAAGCTACCTAACGGGTTTAGTGGTGTGCGGCGGCATTATCATGGCGATTGGGGCGCAGAACGCCTATGTGCTGGGGCTGGCCATTCGTCGTGAGTATCACTGGTGGTCGGCGGGGCTGTGTATGAGCGCGGACATCATTCTGCTTACGGCGGGTATGTTTGGTGCCAGTGCGTTTTTGCTCACCATGCCTAACGCCATGGAAGCCATGCGCTGGGTGGGCGTGCTGTTCTTGGCCTGGTTAGCGGCACAAGCGTTATGGCGAGCTGCCAGTGGCCGTGAAGGCTTAAAGGCCAACAGCGCCAAAGCGCGCAGCTTGCGCGGCGTGCTGCTGGCAACTCTGGCGGTCACGGTGCTTAACCCGCAAGTCTATCTCGATACGCTGCTGTTAATTCCCGCCATTGGCGCTCAGCAGGAGAGCGCCGGTGTGTTCGTTGCCGGAGCGTCAACGGCGTCGATTCTTTGGTTTAGCTTGCTGGCCTGGGGCGGCGCGGCGCTGTCGCCCTGGCTCTCCCGCCCTGCGGCATGGCGCACCATCGATGGGCTGATTGGCCTGATGATGGCTGCCATCGCGGTGCACCTGGCGCTCGGCTCGGCGCTGTTGTAGGGGTTGATTGACGCGTTATACCTGATCGAAGTAGCGCTTGATGATATCCAGCACCTGCTCAATATCGCTGTCGCTGATATCACGATGCACCACCATCTGTGTGGCGTAGAGCAGCTCTATCAGTACGCCGTGCTCTTATAGCAGCGCGGCTTCCTTACCTGATCGCTCGGCCAGCGTGGCTTGAAAGGCATTCACCGTTGGGTCGTCGCCCCACGCATTATCGTCCAGCGGTGCTGACATCATAGCGTCTCGCATGGCGGCGGTAGGGCGTGTCACCGTATCGCTACGTAAGTCGATCATATAATTCTCTCCCGGCGGCCCTCCCGAACAGGGCACTATGGATATAAACAGCTATGGTTATCGCAAACATGGTTATCGCAGACATGGGTCATCGTTTGTATAACCAACTCCTACCGCATGGCAACCTAGCATAGGCAATTAGATGGATCTTAAAAGTGGTTACCCGTTTTGGACGGTGAAAAATGGTCTGTTAACGGCTTTCCCGCAGCTTACCCACGATCACCAAACGGAAACGGTGATTATCGGTGGCGGTATTACAGGGGCGTTAATTGCCGACGAGCTAAGTCGCCACGGTCATCAAGTGGTGGTTCTTGAACGCAGGGACGTAGGGTGGGGCAGCTCTGCTGCCAGTACGGCGCTGCTGCAGTACGAAATTGATACCCACATGGTCCATTTGGCCGAGCAGTACGGAGAAGCTAATGCGGTGATGGCTTATCGTAGCTGTGCCGAAGCGATTCATTCGCTGGAGCGACTCGCGGCGGAACTTGGCAATGTGGCGTTTAGCCGTCAGCAGAGCCTCTATTTTGCCAGTCATGACGGAGATGTGGCGGCCCTGAAAGCGGAGCTTGCGATGCGCAAGCGCTTTGGCTTTGACGTTGCCTGGCTTGACCAGCGTGCGCTTGAATCCGACTACGGTTTTTCAGCCCCAGGGGCGATTCTTTCCTCGTTGGCCGCCAGCATCGACCCTTACCGTATGGCGTATCATCTGCTGGAAAATGTGGTGCGGCGTGGCGGAGGTGTGTTTGATCGCACACAGGTCGAGCGGCTTGAGCCGAACGCCGAGGGTGTCGAGGTGATCTTGCGCAACGGAGCGACGCTGCGCTGCCAACAGGTGATTATCGCAGCGGGTTACGAGAGCCAGTCGTGGTTGCCTGAACCGGTAGCCGAAAATCGCAGCAGCTACGCGTTTGTCACTGACCCGTTGCCTCTTGAGGTGCTGGGCAAGCTAAGCCATACCCTGGTGTGGGAGTCGGCGCGACCATATCTCTACCTACGCTCTACCCAGGATGGGCGGCTGCTCATCGGCGGTGAAGATGATGAGGAAGATATTCCGGAGTGCCGGGATGCGCGTGTGATGGAAAAAGCCCAGACGCTGGCCGCAAAGGTAGAAGCGCTCTGGCCGGGTTTAAAGATCAACCCGACGTTTTGTTGGGGCGGCACCTTTGCGGAAACGGACGATGGTTTACCCTATTTCGGGCCTCATGAGGCGCTAGGGCCACGGGTACATTTTGCCATGGCCTATGGTGGCAACGGCATTACCTACAGCATGATAGGCGCACAACTGCTGCGCGCGCTCATTGAAGGCCGTCAGCACCCGTTAAGCGCGCTATTCTCATTTCAGCGGTAGTGTCTGGCCAATCACCTAACGGTAAGTAAACCGCTACACTACGAATATGGATGAATGTGTGCTTTGTCAGCAGGTGCGTCTTGCCTGCTGGTGAGCATTATGTAATTGATAAGTGAGTGTTTTCATGAGCCCCACCCTGTTTTTACGTGCTCTAGAGCGTAACGATCTGCGCTTTGTGCATGAGCTCAACAATAATCAGAGCATTATGTCGTACTGGTTTGAAGAGCCTTATGAGTCGTTTGATGAGCTTGAGGAGCTGTATAACAAGCATATTCACGACAATGCGGAACGGCGCTTTGTTGCCGAAGACAGCACGGGCCGAGCCATTGGCTTGGTGGAGCTCATTGAGATTGACTACATCCACCGCAGCGCCGAGTTTCAAATTATCATTACCCCAGAGCATCAGGGCAAAGGGTTCGCACGCTCACTGATTCGCCAAGCGCTGCACTACTCCTTCACGATTTTGAATCTGCACAAGGTCTACTTGATCGTAGCGGTACAGAACGTCAAAGCGATCCATCTCTACGAGGAGAGCGGGTTCATCGAAGAGGGCCACTTGGTACAGGAATTCTTCATCAACGGTCAATACCGTGACGTCAAACGTATGTATATCCTTCAGGAGGCGTATCTGGCGCAGTTGGATCAGCAGCCCGTTGAAGAGGGGGGAGTCATGACACCCCACGTCTTGGTCGTTTGCCAAAGGCGCTGACCAAGACGTAGTCAGCGCCTTACTGCTGACGCATATAGGCAGCTAGGGCGTCGAACGCGGCGCGTTGCTGCTGCGCGCGTTTTGCCCACACTTCCATGACATCGACTTCCATTGCCGGGTGTTGATTAGAGGCATTTTGCATGGCGAACACTCCTGGTGCAGAGGTTGAAGAATCATTTTTGTTATACGCAGTTTGCTTTGTGCAATGCAGCAAGATAGCTGTGATGTGAATATTAGGCGCTTTTGCAAGGCGTGGCTAGTCAAAAAGATGTAAGTGATATGCCATGGCATGTAAGAAATAGCTTACAAAACGGGACAAAGAAGCGCTGCTTCTTCCTAGCCTGTTGAATGGAAAAGATTTTCATAATACAAAAAAGCCGACAGAGGGTGTCGGCTTGGGGTGTTATCTTTTCGTCTATAGGGGATATAACAGTCGAGCAAAACGCTCGTTAGCAGTAAAAGTTGGCGAGTGCATCATTGGCGGCGCGCTGCCACTGCGCCTGACATTGCCAAAACGCGAGCACTTCATCATTACGTGCTGGGATTGCCTTTATGATTGTCATCACATGGTCCTCCTGTGGGACAACCTTACCAGTATAGTCTCTTTTTGTTGCGGTGCAGCATTTCGTTGAGGACGACGTGCTCAAGAGATACACAGCATGGCGATGCTTAGTGAAAAAGCGTTCACCTTGGCTAGCTGGGTGGGGCTGCCGCTTAAAAGCAACTTCTTAAAACGTTAGCGGCGTACTACATGCTATGTTGGCTGTGAGCTCATTACACACTAACAACATTAAGATGACATCAATGCCCGCTATTCACCATCAAGACCGCTGGGTAAGCGCTCCCGACGGTTGCCTTTATACTCGTAGGTGGCAGCCAAATAATCCACGCTCGGATGTCCCGATTGTGCTGTTTCATGATTCACTGGGCTGTGTAGAACTCTGGCGCAGTTTTCCCGCGGCGCTATGTACCGCCACGCGCCAGCCGGTGATTGCCTATGACCGGCTAGGATTTGGCCAATCAAATGCCAGCGCAACACCGCTACCACTGAGCTTTGTTGACGATGAACCCACGGGAAGCTTTGCAGCGCTACGCGAGGTCTACCAAATCACACGCTTTATCGCCCTGGGCCATAGCGTTGGGGGGTGCATGGCGGTGCACTGTGCTGGAGGTTACCCGGATCAGTGCCAAGGACTGGTGACCATTGCTGCCCAAGCGTTTAACGAAAACCGCACACGGCAGGGGATTGAGGAGGCAAACGTTGCCTTTCAGGCGCCGGAACAGTTCGCCAAGCTGGCCAGGTACCACGGCGACAAAGCCCGCTGGGTACTCAACGCCTGGGTGGACACATGGCTAAGCCCCGCGTTTGCAGAGTGGTCACTCATCCCAGCGCTTGAACAAGTACAGTGCCCGACACTCGTGCTGCATGGCGAAAAAGACGAGTACGGGTCTCATCGTCAGCCTGAGCGTATTGCCCGCTATACCCAAGGTCCCGCTCACTGCGAAATGCTGCCCGGCATCGGTCATATTCCTCATCGGGAAGCCGAAGCCGTGGTGGTCGAGTTTGCCCGCCAATTTATCGCTCGCCTTGCCTATTAACGGCTTAATCTCAGGCCCATGTAAGCATAATGAGAGACGTTCTATGCGCTTAAGAGTTTTATCCGATCTTCATTTAGAACATTTTGACGGACACCGCGAACTGCCGCCTGCCGAGGCGGATGTGGTGGTGTTGGCAGGGGATATTCATCGCAGAGCAGAAGGGTTGGCATGGGCACGGCAGCAGTTTCCCGACCTGCCGATTCTCTACGTGCCGGGCAACCATGAGTTCTACGGCACCAGCATGCCGCTGCTGCGCCAAGAGCTAGCGCTAGAAGCTGCTCGGTATGATATTGAGCTGCTAGATAATCGCAGCGTGACCATTGGCGAAGTACGCTTTTACGGCACGACGCTCTGGACAGATTTTGCGCTCTATGCCGACGACCCCACCCGCAATCCATTAGACACCGAAGCGAAAGCACTGCGCTACATGCCTGATTTTCGCATCATTACCACGGCTCCCGGCCAAGTGTTCACTCCCCAAGCCAGCCAAGACATGCACCGTGAGGTGCTGGAGTGGTTGAGTCGCGAGCTTCAACAGCCTTTCGATGGCCCCCGCGTCGTGGTGAGCCATCATGCTCCATTGCACGGTTGCATTCCCGAACAGTATATAGGCGACGCGCTCTCGCCCGCCTTTGCCTCCCACCTCCCGCAACTGATGGGCAAGATGGACTTGTGGATTCACGGCCACGTTCACGAACCGGTGGATACACGACACAGCGGCACCCGCATTATCGCCAACCCGGGCGGTTATCCAGAGGAGTTTTCGCCGCCGCTGTTTCGACCTGATTGGGTGGTCACGGTAGGTGAATAAGGGCTGAAATGACGCGCTGCTCTATAACCTAGCTACACTCCTACCTGTGACGATAACAGTTGCTCATACAACTACAGGGAGTGATAGGCGATGGAATTTTTAGTTAGAGTACTTTTTCACTAACAGCCCACAAGAGGGCGCTGCCCAGCGGTTGTCAGCGGTGAACACCACGTCGCACACCACTGGCGAGTAGTAGCGGCGTACTTCTTCATCGATGCGCTGACGCAGCGCGTCTTGGTTTGCCAATGTCGCCTCTGGGAGGTCTTTGGGGAGTACCACGTGGACGATGACGTAAAGCAGGCGGCCGGGGCGCACCATACGCACGCGCACTTCCAGGGTGTCGATATCGGCAAGGCCACGGGCAACGGCTTGGCGCACCGGTTCGGCGACGGCTTCTTCCGGAGTTTTGTTGAGCAGCTCTCTTAGCGCTTGCGATGCCATGCGCACGGGGACCCCCAGGCAGAGAACGACGACCGCAATGACCAAGACCGAATCGATGTAGGGAAGAACAGCCCGCCAGCCGAGACGATCAAACAGCATCACTAGGCAAAAAGCCACCAGGACAGCCCCTGAAATCACGCTATTGACCAGCCAGTTGAGTTTGTCGGCGGCCACCAAGGGGCTACTCACATGGCGTTGACTACGCTGCATGACCCAGGCAGTGAGCGAGCAGGCGGCGGTCGCGAACAGCGCATAAATCACCGCAAGCCCTGCGGAAATTTCTCGCCCACCGGTAAGCAGTGCGGCCACGGCATCCACCAGTGCGAAGATCGATACCCCAAAAATCAGCAAACCTTTGCATAAATTAACCAACGACTCGAAGTAGCTGTAGCCAAAGGGGTACGACTCGCTATCTGGGCGGCTGGCAAGCTTGCTGACCTTGATGGTCACCAGCGCTACGCTAAAGTAGATAAGATTGAACAAGCCATCCAATAGGATGGCCTGGGAGTTCGAGGCCAAGGTGGCCACGATACCGGCACAGCCAATGAGCAGCGCCATGAAGGCGGAAAAGGCTAACGTACTGGATTCTGTCTTCACGAACGTATGGCTCCCATGCCTAGCGAATCAAGAGGCTGGGAAGCATAGCAACATCAAGGTGGGAAATGTCAGTGGTTTATACCACAGTAAAATAACGCCGCTTGGCGGCGGCGCTATTTACTGGTGAGTCTATTAGCCCTCAATCCATACTTCATCGCCCTTAAAACCCACGCGCCAGACGCGTAGCTGTTGGCTGTCGTCCTCCAGGCACTGCCCATCTTCCAAGCGGAAGTGCTGTTTGTAGATCGGAGAGGCCACCGCGGGGCTGCCCTTGATGTCGCCGACGATACCGCGGGCAATCACATAGGCCTTCGAGAAAGGATCGAAGTGATCCAGGGCATAGAGTTCTTGCGCGTGGCCGGGCAAATAGAACAGCGCCACTTGGGCGGGGCCTTCCGGTGTGCTCAGCCATGCGGCAACGCCGGAAAAGGCCACGAGGTCTGCTCTGGTGCAGAGCGGCTGCCAAGTGTCGTTGTGGTTCGATAGTTTGAGTGCGGTGGCGGTCATGGTCGTCCTCGATTCGGTGGTCACTGGGTTAAGCAGGGCGTAGCTGGCCGCGCTCGGAGGTCATGATGATGGAAGGGTCGGGCCGTGCATCGTTCACGAAGTTTCTAAAACGCTTGAGCTTTTCGGGGTCGCTGATGGCGTTGGCCCACTCGCACTGGTAGCTATCCACCACATGCTGCATTTGGCGCTCCAGCTCATCGTTGATACCCAGGCTGTCTTCCAGAATCACCTCCTTCAGGTAGTCCAGGCCGCCTTCCAGGTTTTCCCGCCATACCGAGGTGCGCTGCAAGCGGTCGGCGGTGCGTACGTAGAACATCAAAAAGCGGTCGATGGTGCGGTAGAGTTGCTCGTCATCTAAATCGGTGGCGAAGAGTTCCGCATGGCGGGGGCGCATGCCGCCGTTGCCGCACACGTAGAGGTTCCAGCCGTTTTCGGTGGCGATAATGCCAATGTCTTTGCTCTGCGCTTCGGCGCACTCCCGGGTACAGCCGGAAACTCCGAACTTGATCTTGTGCGGTGCGCGCAGGCCCTTGTAACGGTTCTCTAACTGAATCGCCATGCCCACGCTGTCCTGTACGCCGTAGCGGCACCAGGTACTGCCGACGCAAGATTTCACGGTGCGCAGCGACTTGCCGTAGGCGTGGCCGGTCTCAAAGCCTGCTTCAATCAGTTCGCCCCAAATGGCCGGCAGGTCTTCCAGCCGTGCGCCGAACAGGTCGATGCGCTGGCCGCCGGTAATCTTGGTGTAGAGCTGGTATTTCTGGGCCACTTGCCCCAGCACCACCAGCTTATCCGGGGTGATTTCACCGCCGGCGATGCGCGGCACCACCGAGTAGGTGCCGTTTTTCTGCATATTGGCCATGAAGGTGTCGTTGGTATCCTGCAGCGGCACGTGGGCGGCATCGGTAATCGGTTCGTTGAAGCAGGAGGCGAGAATCGAGGCCACCGCTGGTTTGCAGATATCGCAGCCCAGGCGATGCGTCTCTTGATTGCCGTGTTTCTGCATCAGCTCGCTAAACGTCTTGATGCCTTCGACTCTTACGATGTCGTAAAGCCCTTGGCGGGTATGGGCGAAGTGCTCGCAGATGGACTTATCCACCTCAACGCCGCGAGCTTCCAACTCATGGTCCACCACGCTTTTGAGCAGCGCCGCGCAGCCGCCGCAGCCGGTGCTGGCTTTGGTGGCACCTTTAACGCTGCCAAGGTCCGCTGCGCCCGCGTCGATGGCGCTGCAGATGCTGCCTTTGGTCACGTTGTGGCAGGAGCAGATCATTGCCGTTTCCGGCAAGGCATCCGGCCCCAGCGCCGGGGCAGCACCGCTTTGTTGCGGCAGAATGAGCGATGCGGGTTCCTTAGGCAGCTCGATGCCGTTGGCGTAGTACTGCAACAGCGTGTCATACACGCTGTTATCGCCCACCAGCATGGCCCCCAGCAGCTTCTTACCGTCGCTGGTGACGACCAGTTTGCGGTAGACCTGAGTGAGCGGGTCGAGGTAGCGGAACATGCGGGCGCCAGGGTTCTGGTTGCCGTGGGCATCGCCAATGGAGCCGACATCCACACCCAGCAGTTTTAGTTTGGTGCTCATATCGGCGCCGCTAAAACAAATATCGCCCCCCGTCAGCGTGGCGACGGCCGTTTTGGCCATTTGGTAGCCAGGCGCCACGAGGCCGAAGATGCTCTGGTTCCACAGCGCTACCTCGCCGATGGCGAGGATGTTCGGGTCGCTGGTGCGACACTGGTCGTCGATCACCACGCCGCCGCGCTCGCCGATGCTCAAGCCGCACTCTCGGGCGAGGGTGTCTTGCGGGCGAATACCGGCGGAAAAGACGATCAGGTCGGTTTCTAGCACTTTGTCGTCTTGGAAGACCATCCGCAGGCGGCTGTTGTCGCCGGGTTCAATACGCTGTGTGGCCCGCTCGGTGAGTACCTGAACGCCCAGGGCTTCGATTTTCTCTTTCAGCAGCTCACCGCCTTCGCTATCTACCTGCATGGGCATCAGTCGTGGGGCGAACTCCACCACAGCGGTGTCCAGGTTCAGTCCGCGCAGCGCGTTGGCGGCTTCCAAACCGAGCAAGCCGCCACCCACGACCACGCCGTTGGTGGCGTTTTTGGCCGCTGCCTGAATGGCATCCAAGTCATCCAGGGTGCGGTAAACCAAGCAGCCTTCGCTGTCGTTGCCGGGAATGGGCGGCACAAAGGGAAAAGAGCCAGTGGCCAGCACGAGCTGGTCATAGGCGTAGTGGCCTTGTTCGGTCACCACCAGCTGCTGTTCGCGGTCAATCGCGGTGACCGCTTCGCCGCTGCGTAGTTGAATGCCGTGGGTGTGGTAGTAATCGGCGTCGCACAGCGCCAGTGACTCCGCATCGCGGCCGCTAAAGTACTCGGATAAGTGCACGCGATCATAGGCGCGGTGGCGCTCTTCGCCAAACATCGTCACCTCAAACTCCGCCAGCGCGCCGCTTTCTACGAGCTGCTCGGCAAAATGGTGGCCGACCATGCCGTTGCCTACAATGATCAACTTTTGCGTGTTGGAAGACGTGGTTGGAGTAGACATTGTGTGATTCACCATAGCTAAGCCGCCTCACGGGTGAGAGATAAAGGGGATGATAGGGTGTCGAGAGGGTTATCGAAATGGTTGTCGAGCGCTGTTTGGGCATCGGTTGCGCCAAACAGCAACAGGTGGCGGCACGCGGTGAGATCGGTCGCGGCCAGCGCCTGCTCGAAATACCAGGGGCCGTGGCGGGTATCGCCATACAGCACCGCGCCGATAAGGCGGCCTTGATGGAGCAGCAGGCGGCAGTAGTCGCCGGTTTCCGGGTCTTGGTAACGAAGCTCTTCGTGCTTAGCGGCGGCCTCGGTGGGGCCAAAGGCAAACAGGCTGACACCGCTGACCTTGAGTTTGGTGGCCGTGGGGGCTTCTTGATACGCCGCTGGCGTTTCACCACACAGCACGGCAGCCAGCACCTCCACCTGCCGCCAAATGGGTTCCACCAGCCCGTAAGTGTGCTGCTCGAACTGGCAGCATTCGCCCAGCGCATAAATGTGGTCGTCTGAGGTGGTGAGGTGCCCATCCACCACAATGGCGCGGTCGAACATAAGCCCGCTTTGCTGGCCTAGCTCCGCATTGGGGGTAATACCCGCCGCGACAATCACGCTGTCGGCAGCTAGCTTCCGGCCATCGCTTAGTGTGACCGACTGCACCTGCCCGTGGCCGTTACCCTCCAAGGCAGCAAGCGATGCGCCGGTTTCAATGATGATGCCACGCTCGCGCAGCGTGGCTTCCAGCAATTGGGCGGCGGTGGTGTCTAGCTGGCGGTTCATCAACCGCTCGCTGCGCTGTAAAACGCTGACGGTGAGCGCGCTACCGCCGCGTTTGCGCAGCCCTTCAGCGGCTTCCAATCCAAGTAAGCCGCCGCCAATCACCACGGCGTTGCCGCCTTGCTGAGCAATAGCTTCTAAGGCGTCGGCATCGCGTAGGTCACGAAACGTATGAACACCGTCAAGCGTGATGCCAGGCACCGCTGGCAGCGTGGGGCGCGAGCCAGTGGCCATCACTAATCGGTCATAGCTTAAGATGTCGCCGCGATGCGTGAGGAGCAGGCGGCGTTCGCGGTCGATGGAGGTCACGCGGTCGCCAAGCGTCAGTGTGATGTTGTTATCGGCGTACCAGGAGGCGTCTTGCAGAGTGAGCGCCTCAGGCGCCAGTTCGCCCGCCAGTAAAGGAGAGAGCAAAATGCGGTTATAGGCAGGTACCGACTCCTCACCCACCACTGTGATACGGCGGGGGCGCTGCGGATGGTTAACCAGCGCTTCAAGTAGTCGGTGGCAAGCCATGCCGTTACCGATAATGACGAGGTGTTCGTTCGGTGAGCACCGGGAAGCGGTTTCCATAGGTAGCTCCTGTGGTTGAAGCATAATGTTCAGCAAATAAAAAAACGCCCCTGACACAGCCCTTTCAAGAAGGGAGTATCAGGGGCGTCGTTGCCCGTTAGCGTCGTTGATAACGCGCAGCAACCGCCGTTGGCTGCCGAGCTGTCTTATCTTATGGTGAGCAAAAAGCCCGCCAGCTTTTGCCGTCGGTGGATTTAATTCAGCCTAATCAGGGTATTAAGCGTTTTTGAGGAGGCGGCAGGCCGCTCATGGTTAGCTAGGTTTGCCCCACTTTGGTGCTTAAGCGGCGGTTAATGCACTCTCTTCAGCCGCTTATTCGACAAAGAGCATTCCTTTGGCGAGTAGTAGAAATGCAGGCTGCGTTTATAAATTATTGTTTATTAATTATTTTAATGGTTTTAGCGCAGCGTGGGCGCAGGGTTTGCAGTTATTCCAGTAACAAGCAACAACGGCTCAGTGCAGGGTCTTTGCCCATAACGATCACAACGACTAATTGCGTCGAACAATACCAACTGCAGCAAATCACTGATGAGTACGGCACCCGGTAAGCGGTGCCCCTGAGACAACGGCGTCCAGGCAGGCTTCTTTCGAGGCTGGCTTGGGCGCTTTTTGCTTTTTAACGCCGGAGGAAACTGCCATGCCACAGGCCAATCGGCTCGCCCGAACCACCTGCCCCTACTGCGGCGTCGGCTGCGGCGTTACCGCCACGCTGGAGAACGGGCAGCTCATCGCCGTCGAAGGAGACCGCGAGCACCCAGCCAACTATGGCCGCCTGTGCGTGAAAGGCACCGCGCTGCACGAAACGCTAGGAGAGCAGGGGCGCTTGCTGAAGCCGCGCGTGGACGGCCAGGAGGTCTCTTGGGAGCAGGCGCTCACCACCACCGCCGAACGCTTGCAAGCGCAGCGCAGCGCCCATGGCCCGCAGTCGGTGGCGGCGTATCTGTCTGGGCAACTCTTAACCGAAGATTATTACGTTGCCAACAAGCTGTTTAAAGGCTTCTTGGGGACCCCTCACCTGGATACCAACTCGCGGCTCTGCATGGCATCTGCCGTGGCGGGCTACAAGCGCGCCTTTGGAGCCGATGCGGTGCCTTGCAGCTATGAAGACCTAGAAGAGGCAGAGCTGGTGGTGCTGGTAGGGTCTAACCTTGCCTGGAATCACCCGGTGCTCTATCAGCGCTTGAAGGTTGCCAAAGAGCGCAACCCGCTGATGCGGGTCGTGGTGATTGACCCCCGAGTGACTGACAGCTGTGAGATCGCTGATCTCTACCTGGGCATTCGTCCAGGCAGCGATGCTTACCTGTTTAACGGGCTGTTGGCGTGGATGGACGCCCACAATCGTTTGGATAGCGTGTACCTAGAACGCCACACCGAAGGGCTGGAAGATACGCTGAATGCCGCTCAGCAGAATTCAGGCAGCGTAGAAGCCGTCGCCCGCGAGTGTGATGTAGACCCCGAACGTTTAGAAACCTTCTACTACTGGTTTGCCAGCCAGCTACACGTGGTCACGCTCTACTCCCAAGGGGTGAACCAATCCTCTAGCGGAACCGATAAGTGCAACGCGATTATCAACTGCCACTTGGCCGGCGGGAAAATTGGCCTGCCAGGGGCAGGGCCGTTTTCGATTACCGGCCAGCCCAACGCCATGGGCGGGAGAGAAGTGGGCGGGCTGGCCAATCAGCTAGCGGCGCATATGGATTACCACACGCCTGGCGCTCGCGAGTTAGTCAGCCGCTTCTGGACCACAAAGCATTTAACCCCGGCACTGCCTGACGCCCCGGGTTACAAGGCGGTAGAGCTCTTTGACGCCATCGAGCGTGGCGAGATTACCGCCCTGTGGGTGATGGCGACCAATCCAGCGGTAAGCATGCCGGATGGGGAGAAAGTGCGCCGCGCGCTGGCAATATGCCCGCTGGTGATCGTTTCGGAGTGCGTCGCCAATACTGACCTGCTGCCCTTTGCGGATATCGTGCTGCCCGCGTCGGGTTGGTCGGAGAAGGATGGCACGGTGACCAACTCAGAGCGGCGAATTTCCCGCCAGCGGGGGATGCTGCCTCCTCCCGGAGAAGCGAAGCACGACTGGTGGATACTCTGCGAAGTGGCTAAGCGCTTAGGTTTTAGTGAGGCGTTCAGCTATACCCACCCGTGGGAGATTTTCGATGAGCACGCACGCCTCTCTGGCTATGAGAATAGCGGCGAGACCCAGCGGCTGTTCGATATCTCAGGGCTGGTAGGCCTGGGCCAAGCGGCTTATGATGCGCTCGCACCGATCCAGTGGCCCGTGACTCAGCAGGCTCCTCGCGGCACGGCAAGGCTGTTTGAAGATGGCCGGTTTGCTACCGCGAATGGCCGAGCCAAACTGCTGCCGATTACGCCGCGACCACCGGCGCAGCCGCTGAGCGACGACTACCCGCTGCGCTTGAATACCGGTCGCGTGCGGGATCAGTGGCACACCATGACGCGTACCGCCCGTTCGCCGCGTTTGATGAACCACCGCGCCGAACCGTTCATCGAGCTGCACCCAGACGATGCTGCTCAGGCAGGCTTAACAGATCAAAGCTTGGCGACGTTGACCGCTGCCGCCGGGGAGTACCGTGGGCGGGTGCGGGTTTCCAACGCCCAGCGCCGAGGCGAAGTCTTCGTGCCGATGCACTGGACCGACTGCTTTACCAAGCAGGGTCGCAGCGGTGCACTGATTAAAGGCTATACCGACCCGCTCTCCGGGCAGCCGGAAGCCAAGCAGGGGGCGGTGGCGGTGAGTAAACTCCCCATTACTTGGCAGGCGACGCTGCTGCTAGCCAACGAGTTGGATACGCAACCATCGCCCTGGTGTCGCAGCGACTACTGGGCGCGCATTCCGATGGCAAGCTGCACCCGTTGGCAGCTAGCGGATAGCCAGCCAGTTAAGGATTGGCTGGCGCAGGTGGAAGCGTGGTGCGGCGTGCCTGTCTCTTTGTGGTGTGACGACCCGGCAACGGGTAGGCTGCGCGCAGCAGGAGTAGTGAACGGGCGGCTGCGCTGGTGGTTGATGGTGGGGCCACCCGACGAGCTGCCCGGGCTTGCCTGGCTTGAAGCGCGCTTCAATGACGCTACCCTGGAGACACAGCACCGTAGACGCCTGCTGGCCGGGTGCGATGATGGTGCTGTCGATACCGGCCCGGTGGTGTGCAGCTGCCACCAGGTTGGCCAAGCCAGCATTGTGAAAGCGATTCATGCGGGCGATACCAGCGTTGAAGCGTTAGGCGCACGACTGGCCTGCGGCACCCAGTGCGGCAGCTGCCTACCCGAACTAAAAGCGATACTTGAAGAGGAGCGGCCCCATGCGCGCGCTAAGCAAACAGCTAACACAGAAGTGGCCTGAAGCGCTGTGGCGCTTGGGTCAGCGGGCGTGGGCGCCATTTAGTCGCGATACCGCCACGCGCTTGCGCTTGCCGTTAAGCGGTGAGTGCCACCCAGGCACCGTCTATTTGGTCGGCGCGGGCAGCGGCGATGTCGAGCTGCTGACGCTGAAAGCCGCACGGTTGCTGATGCAGGCAGACGCAGTGGTGTATGACCGCCTTGTTGGAGGTGAAGTGCTAGGGCTTATTCCTCCGGGTACCGAGCGCTACTATGTTGGCAAAGCCAGCGGCCATCACAGCATGCCTCAGGCAGAAATTGGTGCGCTGATCGTCTCCCTGGCCCAGTCAGGCAAATCGGTAGTGCGCTTGAAGGGCGGCGACCCTGGCGTGTTTGGGCGCATGGGCGAAGAGTTAGCGGCTCTGGCAGAGGCCGAGCTGCCCGCAGAGATTGTGCCGGGTATTACCGCCGCCTCCGCCGCAGCGGCGGGGATGGGAATCCCGCTTACTGATCGCGGTCACGCCCAGCAGGTGCGTTTTATTACGGCTCAGCTATGCCGGGAAGGCGGTATGCCGGACTGGGCATCGCTGGCGCGTCAAGACGAGACCCTGGTGTTCTACATGGGGCTCTCCAAAGTGGCCGCCATTTGCCATGGCCTGCGCCAAGCGGGCCTGCCCGATACGTGGCCTATCATGCTGGTGGCCAACGCCAGCCAGCCCGAGCAGCAGTCCCTGGTGGGCACGCTAGCCGATATGCCCGAACGCCTTGCCGCTCAGCCGCTGCCATCGCCCTGCCTCATTATGGTGGGGAGTGTGGTGAGCATGGTGGCCCACAGCCCCGCCGCTCGACTCTCTCAAACGCAGTGCTGGCAGCAGCATTGATAGCCGAGTCGTGTTCTTTTACTAAGCGTTTTAAACGCTGGGGTTGAAGTCTTCAAAGGCTCTCCCCATATTCGTTAACACGCTATCAAACGAGGCGGTGGAGAGGAGAGTCAGGAGTGCATGACGATGTCTCTAGGTGCGATGTTGGCCAGCAGCAGTACGGTCGGCCATTCGGTATCTCATGGGGCTTATTGAAAACTACCGTGCTGGCAGGAACCGATGGCGACGCGAATGTTCATAGGAGCGGAGGCTTCCACTGCCCGGTTAAGCGTCTCTTAATAAACCAGGAGTATTCTATGAAAAAGCACAAGGTTGGCGAAAACGCGCTCAAAGCGCAGTTACGTACCCCTATGTTCAAAATGCAGCAGCAAACGCCGAAGAAAGGGAAGGGCAGCTACTCTCGTAAAGGGCGTCATGCTCAAAGAGGGCATCGCCAAGCCGCTTGAACCAGCGTTTTGGCGATGCCTTCCCCAGGCATCGCTGCAGGCAATTTGCCAGTCTGCAGACTCTCATCAGCTTTTGGCCGACCGCTAGGTCGGCTTTTTTATGGTGCGCCAGGCATGGCGCGCAGCGCCAATTAGGCGCTATCCGGTCCGCCGTGGTGGTTGGCCGGATGACTTGGGGGTGAAAGTCCCCTACGGACCCTGATAGCGGGAACCGTTAGCTGAACAGCAAGGGTGTTCGTCGTGAGGCGGAATCTGAAGGAAGCTGTAGGCAAACTCCTGGCCCGACGAACAGGAACCGCATATGAGGCAGCCACATCTGGGCGAGAGGGCCATGAAACTCGAAGCCCAATAGCTATCCAGAAGATGTGGAAGTAGATGCGGCGGGTAGATGGGAGGAAGGTCGCGCGTCTTACCCTGGGAGGCC
>NZ_FODB01000112.1 GCF_900110265.1 Vreelandella aquamarina
AGAAGCCAAAAAAACACATCGGGCTTTACTTTATCAACAGTATGCTTATGTAGCTGATGATTTGTGGGTAATTGCAAGGTTGGTGGAGCGCTTACCTTGTTTTTGCGCGGCTCAGAATAGAGGCTGTTTTGTGCCGAATTTGCGGCGGTTTTTGTTTTTTAAACTGCATAAAAATAATTGATTTTATTGAATAAATTTATTTTTTTGTTTAATTCTAGTGTCGTGTTTTTGAATTTCTCAGTCTGAAGGCATAAAATAACTATCGTCATTGTCCAGCTATGGAGGCGTTGCATGACCGCTCAAACGCTTGAGTCACGCATTCGTGACAAAATTCGCAAAAGTCGGCGGATGGTTTTTCTACGTGATGATTTCGCTGCACTGGGTGGTTATGACCAAGTAGGCCGGGTGCTTCGGCAATTGGAGGTGCAGGGACGATTAGTGCGTATTGGTAAAGGCCTATACGCCAAAGCGCGCCCAAACCGTATTACAGGCAAACCAATGCTTGCAGCGCCCGGTGGCTTTGACCAAGCAGCCAAAGAGGCATTAAACCGCTTAGGAGTACAGTGGGAGCCAGCCAGTGCAGAAAAAGCTTATCAGGCGGGGCGCACACAAATTCCAGCGCGAGTGGTGGTCAGAGTCAAGGGCCCGTTTCATCGCCAGATTGCCTACGGTAAATATCGCTTAGGTATCGAGCAAGTTTCTGTATGAACATTGATTCTGGAATGTTTCCCGATGTGGCGGATGCGCTGGGAATCGACAGCCCCGCTATTGTCGAAAAAGATGTCTATGCCGTTCAGTTATTGAGTCTACTTTCAACGCTGCGCTCGGAGGCGTTTGAGCTGGTATTCGCAGGGGGTACCAGCCTAGCCAAAGCCCACCACAAGCTTTTCCGTATGTCCGAAGATATTGATATCAAACTTGTTGCTCGCGATGGGGTAGCAACGGGCATGTCTAGAACGGCTCTAAAGGCAGAACGAAAAGCGATGCTGTCCGAAATAGAAACAGTTATCAGCCGCTCTCCGATCCTAGGGCTTGATCCCGATGCTGGAATCGTCAAGCGTAACGAGTACCGGTATGCGGAGTTTACCGTTCGCTATCCCCGTACCCAGGGCAGCATCTCTGCGCTTCGACCTGACTTGAAGCTAGACGTTGCAGCATCAGAACTTTATGAGCCCGCCGTGGCTTGTTCTGTCAGTTCCTTGTACGCCGATGTTCTTAAACTACCCCCAGAGGTAGCTTCTTTTACGGTGGTTAGCCTACCCGCCACAATTAGCGAGAAGCTGGTGGCATTGCTACGTCGCACAGCCCACGTGAATCGTGATCCTTCCCGAAAAGACGACGAAACGCTGGTGAGGCACGTCTACGATCTTCACATGGCGACAGCTGGCGGATATGACATGGCTGCATTACGCCCGCTGGTACAGGCAGTAATACAGACGGACGTGTCTCAGTTCGGCAACCAGCATACACAATTTGTCACTAGCCCAGCAGATGAGCTGCTCTATGGCCTAGGGTGCTTACAGACCAACCCCATCCATCAGGATCGCTACGAGCGTTTTATCGGCCCGCTGGTTTATCACGATGAGCCCGCGTCCTGGGATGAAGCTTTACAAACAGTGAAGAATTGGCTCAACGTCTGCTGACGTAAGGTAGGGCTGAGCGCTAAAGTCTGTTTTTCCACTACTGCGCGAGGTGCGCTTGTCAGGTTACACCCTGATTCACTGTCTGAGCCGCTTTATGCGGCTTGCTATGTAGTGACCCTCGTCTTGCTGCAGCGGTGGCAATTTGGTTGCCAACTGGTTGCCATTTGGCTGCTCACAGGGTGAAAACCATGTGAGTAATGTAAGTGCTTAATCTAATATTTTCGTGTATTATCGATGCAAGGATCTCGGGCACGGATGGAACCATGGCAAGAAGGCGCTTTATTGCTCCACTTTC